>NZ_BAZE01000004.1:0-427900 GCF_000710955.1 Nocardiopsis alba | reverse complement strand
GTGTGCCAGTTGTCCTGCCAAGGGCATGGCTGGTTGGCTACGTTCGGGAGGGATAACCGCTGAAAGCATCTAAGCGGGAAGCCTGCTTCGAGATGAGGTCTCCTGCCTCCTTGAGAGGGTAAGGCTCCCTGTAGACGACGGGGTTGATAGGCCGGGTGTGGAAGCCTTGTGAGGGGTGGAGCTGACCGGTACTAATAGGCCGAGGGCTTGTCCGCTGCAGATAATTGGATGTTCGCGCACATTTTTCACGGATTTTTTCCCCGTGTCCTGGTTGCCTGGTGGGTGGTCTGGGGTGTGGGGGTTGGTTTCCGTGGTGGTTATTGCTGGAGGGTCACACCCGGTCTCATTCCGAACCCGGTCGTTAAGTCTCTTTGCGCTGATGGTACTGCCCTGTGGTGGGGTGGGAGAGTAGGTCGCTGCCACGGTTTTTCTTGGAGAGAGGGGCGCCCCTGTTGTGGGGGTGTCCCTTTCTTTTTTGTGTGTTGGGGGGTGCCTTGGGGTGCCCCCCTTTTTTATGCCCGAAAACGGGAGCGGGGCCGGACGGCGGAGAGTGTTCCGCCGTCCGGCCCCGCCCGAGAGTGCGGGTCGATCAGAACCCGTAGTTGTACAGGGAACCGCCCGGGTAGACGGTGCCGACACCGTTGCGGTAGGCGTAACCGCCGTAGGCGGCGCCCTCGACGAAGGTCCAACCGCCCAGGGTGCGACCGCCCAGGCCGACGTACCAGCCCGCGGCGTTCGGGTCGGTGTAGGCGCGCAGGGCGAAGTGGATGTGAGCACCGGTCGTGGAGCCACCGGCGCAGAGGCTGTTGCCCTGGGTACCCAGGTAGTGGCCGACGCCGACGTTGTTACCGGGCAGCCACTGGTAGTCCTCCAGGTGGTAGTAGTCCGTGGAGTAGCCGTTGTCGTGGATGACACGGGTCCAGCCACTGCACAACGAGTAGGCGTAGCCGCCTCGGGCCGCCCGGGCCTGACCGTTGCCGCCGGCGAAGTCCACCGAGCTGTAGGGCGGACCGGAGCTGAAGCCGTGCGGGCCGCCGGTCATCACCATCGAGGTGCCGATGGAGAAGGGCAGACCGACCCCGGTGTAGGCCATGGGGGAGATCTGCTCGGGGTCGGTGGAGGCGGCCACGGTCTCACGCTGTTCCGTGTCCATGAGGTCGGAGCCGGCGAGGATCTCGGAGAACTCCTCGGTCCCCTCCAGGCCGACCTCCCAACCGTCGGAGTCGAGCTCGGCGGCGAACAGCCAGGCGTAGGGCTCCTCGCCCTCGACCTCGGGCGCGGTGACGATGGCGACCCCGAAGGCCGCGTCGTCGGAGGTCTCCCGGATGTCCACGCGGACGTCACGGTCCTGGGCGTCCAGGGTGGAGAGTTCGGTGGATCGGAAGTCCAGGACGTCGTCGATGACGGACTCGGCCAGGGCGTCCTCCGCGTCCAAGGCGGACGATGATCCGGGAACGTCCACCTCCGTCGCGTCGAAGATGATCTCGACGTTGTCCGCGGCGGTGTAGGGCTCGATGGCCGGTTCCGCGGAGGCGGGCACGACCGTCGAGACGACGAGCGCCGCGGCCGCGGTCAACGCGAGAGTGCCGGCGGGAAGGAATCGGGGGGTGGGGGTGGGCAGTGTCAACGCCTCTCCTGGGGGAGTCGAGGGAACGGGGTATGACACCACAACCTTCGATCGTGGCTACCGCAGAGTAACCGGGGTCCCGGGGGCGGACAAGAGGGGCAGACGATGAAGGATCGGGGAACGTGCGGTTCGCGCGAGATCGGTACCGAGTGCCGCTCGCCGTTCGGTTCACGACACCTCGGGACCCCGTCTCACCTGGGACGCACGCCCTCCAGGGAGAGAAGGTGACGCTTTCTCTCCAGCCCGCCCGCGTAGCCGGTGAGACTCCCGTCGGCCCCGATGACCCGGTGGCAGGGCACGATCACACTGATGGGGTTGCGGCCGTTGGCCGTGCCCACCGCACGGGAGGCGGTCGGCCGGCCCAGCTCCTCGGCGAGCCGACCGTAGCCGGTGGTCTCCCCGTACGGGATGGTGGTCAGGGCCCGCCACACCCGGAGCTGCCAGGCGGTCCCGGCCGGGGCCAAGGGCAGATCGAACTCGCGCAACTCTCCGGCGAAGTAGGCGTTCAACTGCCGTTCGACCTCGACGAAGGGCGCGGCGTCGGCGATCCAGCCTTCGGGGATCCGGCGCGGGCTCTCGTCCTTGGAGAGCGTCCACACGCCTCCCAGGGACTCGCCGTCCCCGAACAGCAGTAGTTCGCCCAAGGGGGAGTCCATGGTCGCGTACCGGGTGGGGCCCGGCAGGGGCGTCCGGAAACGGACCGCCGGTACCCTGGCGGGTTCCGTCGCCTCGGGCAGGTCCAGTGGGAGGGTCTCCTGGTCGGTGTGGATCATCGTCCTCGTCGTTCCTCTCGGCTCCGTCGTTCTTCCATCCCGGTGGACGACGCCCATAGCAGGTGGGTGGCGTAGGAACGCCAAGGGCTCCAGTCCCGGGCCCTGGCGCGCGCGGCCGCGGGGGTCGCCGTCTCGCCGGACCTCTCCAAGGCCTGACGGACCCCCAGGTCGGTCTCCAGGAACACGTCCGGGTCGCCGAGTCCGCGCATTCTGGTGTATCGGGCGGTCCAGGGACCGATACCGCGTAGTTCCACCAGCCGTCGTTCCGCCTCGTCCCGGTCGCAGCCCGGTCCCAGGTCGATCCGGCCGGAGGCGATCGCCTCGGCCAGTCCGACCAGGGCCCGGCTTCGCGCCCTGGTCAGTGGAAGGTCGTCCGGGCTCGCCGCCGCCAGGTCCTCGGGAGTGGGGAAGGTGTGGGTGAGGCCCCCGTCGGGGGTCTCCAAGGGACGTCCGAACCGTTCCACCAGCCGTCCCGCCAGAGTACGCGCCGCTCGGACCGAGACCTGTTGGCCGAGGACGGCGCGGAAGGCGGGCTCGGCCGGGTCCACCTGACCCGGGGAGCGTACGCCCGGGTGCGCGCGCAGGGTCGGGCCCAGGATCGGGTCGGCTCCGAGGACGTCGGCGACCGCCTCCGGATCGGCGTTTAGGTCCAGGAGGTCGCGGCAGCGTCGGACCGCGCCGGCCAGATCACGGGGGTCGGTCAGGCGCAGGCGGCAGGCCACGTGCCCACCGGCCCGGCCGGTCCCGGGGGAGAGTTCGACGGTTCCGGTTCCGTGCGGGAGCCGGAGGGCGCGTCGGTAGATCCCGTCCGTGTACTCCTCGACGCCGGGGACGGCCCGGTCCCCGAGGAAGGCGAGCGTGCCCTCCAGGTCGATGGGGCTTCGGTAGGGCAGGCGCAGGGTGATCGTGCCGGAGCCGGTCGCGGTGGCCCGGCCGGCCGCCGCCTCGCGCATACGGCTCGGGGAACGGTCGTAGACGGCGCGCATGGTCTCGTTGAACTGGCGGACGCTCGAGAATCCGGCGGCGAAGGCGGCGTCGGCCATCGGCATGTCGGTGGTCTCCACCAGGATCCGCGCGGTGTGCGCGCGTTCGGTCCGGGCCAGGGCCAGGGTGCTCGCGCCGGTCTCGCCGGTGAGCAGACGGTTCAGCTGGCGTTCGCTGTAGCCCAGGGCGGCGGCCACGGAGCCCACCCCGCCCCGGTCGACGGCACCGTCCCTGATGAGTCGGACGGCGCGGCCCACGACGTCGGCCCGCAGGTTCCATTCGGGAGAACCGGGAACGGTGTCGGGGCGGCAGCGCTTGCAGGCGCGGAACCCCGATTCCTGGGCCGCGGCGGCGGATCGGTAGAAGCGGACGTTCCTTCGCAGCGGGGTGATCGCGGGGCAGCTCGGGCGGCAGTAGACGCCGGTGGTGAGCACGGCCGTGTAGAACACCCCGTCGAATCGGGCGTCTCTACTGTGCACCGCGCGGTAGCGCTGTTCGTCGTCCATCACGCCACCCATGTTCGCCGAGCGGGGTGACGCTCCGCCGGCGGTTTTCGGACATGGAGGTCGGGTCAGGCGCCCCGGTCGGTATCCCCGGTGATCTCGGGGGCGGCGTCGTGTTCCACGAGGTACTGGATGTAGACCGGGCGCAGGGCCTCCTGCACCTTCGGGTCCTGTTCCGAGGAGAGCGCCTCGTAGAGGAGTCCCGAGACCTGGGCGACGCTCGCCTCGCTGGCGTCCGTGTTGCCCGCGATCGCCTCGGCCGCGGGGATGAGACCGAGCAGTTTCCAGAAGAACCGTACGTCCCACCGTTGCCGCGCCAGTTCGACGGCGCGTTCGCGCAGGTCCTCGGTGCTGGTGTTCGCGAAACCGTTGACGTTGTCGTCCATGGACGGAAGATACCCGCACCCGTGCCCGCCACCCATGGGTGACCTGCGTTACTCTGCTCAGGAGTTCATCATCTCCTCCCCGGCGCCCGGGGAGCCCCCACAAGGGGTGCCGGGTGTGGACGGGGAACGTAGTGAGGGGTTAGTCATGGCCGAGGCCACCGCACGTGTCGTCGTCGCGAAGCCGGGACTGGACGGGCACGACCGAGGGGTCAAGATCGTGGCCCGGGTCCTGCGCGACGCGGGTGTCGAGGTCATCTACACCGGCCTGCGGCAGACCCCGGAGATGATCGTGTCCGCGGCGCTCCAGGAGGACGCCGACGCGATCGGACTGTCGGTGTTGTCGGGCGCCCACATGACCATGTTCGGTCGGGTCATGGAGTTGCTGCGCGAGAACGACGCCACCGACATCAAGGTGTTCGGCGGGGGGATCATCCCCGAGGCCGACATCGCCGAGCTGGAGGGGATGGGGGTGGCCCGGATCTTCACGCCGGGAGCGCCCACCGAGGAGATCGCCGACTGGGTCCGGGAGAACATCCGTCCGGCGCACACCGTCTGAGGGCTTCGTGACGTTGATCGCACTCGGGTGGGTGCCCCTCCAGGGGTGAAACGTCCCCGAAGTGTGTTATCCGCCGTGTCTCTGGTCACAGATTTTCCCACGTGAACGTGGATGGAGCGCCGCATGAGCGGCTTTTGTGCGCAGGGGCACCGGGAGAACGTCGCCCCGGTGTCAGATCGCGGGATCCCGGGCGACTAAGCTTTGCGCATGTCGCGGGTGGCAACGCCGCGGCGATCTCGATCTTGAGTAGGCGGCTCGACCCTCATGGGGTCGGTGTCGTGTGACACGCCATCCGTGCGTCACCGCCGATCCGGACACGCCACCCCGGTACACACTTGAGCCAGCGAGTTACAAGGACGGACCCTCGTGGACCTGTTCGAATACCAGGCGAAGGAACTCTTCGCAGAGTACGGGGTTCCCGTACCCCAGGGGAAGGTGGCGAGCACGGCCGCTGAGGCGCGTGCCATCGCTGATGAGTTCGCCGCCGCGGGCAAGCCCCGCGTCGTCGTGAAGGCCCAGGTCAAGACCGGTGGCCGTGGTAAGGCCGGCGGCGTCAAGGTCGCCGAGGGCCCCGAGGACGCTCAGGCCAAGGCCGAGCAGATCCTCGGAATGGACATCAAGGGCCACACGGTCCACCGTGTCCTGGTCGAGGAGGCGAGTGACATCGCCGAGGAGTACTACTTCTCCTTCCTCCTGGACCGCGCCAACCGTGACTTCCTCTCCATCTGCTCCGCCGAGGGCGGCATGGAGATCGAGGAGGTCGCCGAGACCAACCCCGACGCCGTCGCGAAGATCTCGATCAACGCGTTGCAGGGCGCTCCGGCGGACATCGCCGCCGAGATCGTCAAGGCGGGCAAGCTGCCCGAGGCCGCCGCCGCCGGTGCGGCCGAGGTCATCACCAAGCTGTGGGACGCCTTCGTCGGCAAGGACGCCACCCTGGTCGAGGTGAACCCGCTCATCCTGACCAAGGACGGCCGGGTCGTCGCCCTCGACGGCAAGGTGACCCTGGACGAGAACGCCGAGTTCCGCCAGGACCTGGAGAGCCTGACCTTCGCCGAGGAGGGCGACCCCCTGGAGGTCGCCGCCAAGGCCAAGGGCCTCAACTACGTCAAGCTCGACGGCGAGGTCGGCATCATCGGTAACGGTGCCGGTCTGGTCATGTCGACCCTGGACGTGGTCGCCTACGCCGGTGAGGAGCACGGTGGGGTCAAGCCCGCCAACTTCCTCGACATCGGTGGCGGTGCCTCGGCCGAGGTCATGGCCAACGGCCTGGAGATCATCCTGGGCGACCCCGCCGTCAAGAGCGTGTTCGTCAACGTCTTCGGTGGCATCACCGCCTGCGACGCCGTCGCGAACGGCATCGTCCAGGCGCTGGAGCTTCTGGAGGAGCGCGGCGACGACGTCAGCAAGCCGCTGGTCGTCCGTCTGGACGGCAACAACGCCGAGCTGGGCCGCAAGATCCTCGACGATCGCGCCCACCCGGCCGTTCGACGGGTCGACACTATGGACGGCGCCGCCGCTCAGGCCGCCGAGCTCGCGGCGAAGTAGGGGACAGGACACCATGGCTATCTTCCTGAACAAGGACAGCAAGGTGCTGGTCCAGGGCATGACCGGCTCTGAGGGCACCAAGCACACCCGCCGGATGCTGGCTTCGGGCACCGACATCGTCGGTGGCGTGAACCCGCGCAAGGCCGGTCAGAAGGTCGACTTCGACGGCACCGAGGTGCCGGTCTTCGGCTCCGTCGCCGAGGGCATGGAGGCCACCGGCGCCGACGTCACCGTGATCTTCGTTCCGCCGAAGTTCACCAAGGACGCCGTCATCGAGGCCATCGACGCCGAGATCGGTCTGGCCGTCGTGATCACCGAGGGCATCCCGGTCCACGACACCGCCGCCTTCTGGGCCTACGCCGGCTCCAAGGGCAACAAGACCCGTATCATCGGCCCGAACTGCCCCGGTCTCATCACCCCGGGTCAGTCCAACGCCGGCATCATCCCGGCCGACATCACGAAGCCGGGCCGTATCGGCCTGGTCTCGAAGTCGGGCACGCTCACCTACCAGATGATGTACGAGCTGCGCGACATCGGCTTCTCGTCCGCCGTCGGCATCGGTGGCGACCCGATCATCGGCACCACCCACATCGACGCCCTGGCCGCCTTCGAGGCGGACCCGGACACCGACGTGATCGTGATGATCGGTGAGATCGGTGGCGACGCCGAGGAGCGCGCCGCCGACTTCATCAAGGACAACGTGACCAAGCCGGTCGTCGGCTACGTCGCGGGCTTCACCGCCCCGGAGGGCAAGACCATGGGCCACGCCGGCGCCATCGTCTCCGGTTCCTCCGGTACGGCCGCCGCCAAGAAGGAGGCCCTCGAGGCCGTCGGCGTCAAGGTCGGCAAGACCCCGAGCGAGACCGCCCGTCTGGCGCGCGAGCTCTTCTAGGGTTCCTCGACCCTCGGGTCGAACACGGCTCCGCCCCGTCACCGTTCTCCGGTGGTGGGGCGGAGCCGTTCGTGTACCGGGGTCAGCCTTCGTCGATCTCCCGGGGGCCGCCCCGTTTCCCGTGACGGCGGTTGTAGGCGATCTGGCCGACGAGGGGGCCGATCACGATCAGGCAGAAGACGCCCAGGAAGACCGCGATGGAGGTGATGTCCCCGCCGATGAAGGTGGGGACGCCCCACACCAGGAGCAGGAACCCTCCCCACCCCATGAGCGCGCCGACGTTCCTTCCGGGGTTCTTGCGGTCGACCTCGTCGTGGTCGTCGTCCCGTTCGGCAGGGGGCGCGGGGCTCTTCGAAGGCACGGGGGCGTTCTCCGCGGTGGGGCCGTCGACCATGGAGGCGGGCCACAGGGCTCGAGGCAGGTCGTCGAAGAGCGGACGCAGGTCGGTGTCGGTGATCGCGTGCAGGGCGGTCTCGGAGCGGCGTTCGTGCTCGTCCAGATCCAGCCGTCCCTCTTGAAGAGCCGTGCGCAGATGAAGCAGGGCCTCGTCGCGTTCGGCGTCGGAGAGGCGGTAACCGCGGCCGGGTGTCGGCTCTGTCATGGGGTTCCTTCGCGGGGGCAGGGGTCGTACGTCCTGGGACGTATCTTCTTCGTTCCCGGTTCCGCGGCTCCGACGCGGGTACGACACGCGCGGCGGGGATACCACGGAGCATTCCGGTCCCTGGCAGCATAAGTCGGGTGAGTACGCCAGGAACTCCCCCTGACCGAGGCCGAGTGTCGAAGACGGGCACCGCCGCCGACACGGCCGAGCCCCGCCCGATCTATTCCACGGGTGGGATAGCCGCCGCCTCCGCCGCCGGTATCGGCGTGGCGGTGATCGTCACGTTCACCATGGTCGGTTGGGTGGCCGCACCCCATGACACCTTCGGTGAGGACATCGCCGATCTGCTGCGCGGGGCCGTCCTGGCCTGGCTGGTGGGCCACCATGTCTCCTTCGCCATCCCCGAAGGGCAGATCAGTCTGCTGCCCATGGGGCTGGTGTTGTTGCCCGGGCTGCTGTTGTACCGGTTCGGGCGTTGGCTGGCCCGTAACTGCGAGATCGGGCGGCTGCGGCACGTGTACCGGGCCGCGCTGGCCATCGCCGGCCCCTACGCGGCCATCGCGGGCACGCTCGCCCTGCTCGCGCGCACCGATGTGGTCGAGCCGAGCATGCCGCGCGCCCTGCTGATGGGTTTCGTGATCGCGTTCATCTCCGGGGGAGCGGGGGTGCTCCGTCAACTCATGCGGGACAAGGGGGTCGCGGCGGGTGATCTGCTCGCCCTGATGCCGGACCGTACGCGTTCGCTCATGGTGGGGATGCTGGTGTCGGCGGGCACGCTGCTGGCCGGCGGGGTGGTGCTGTTCCTGGCGGCGTTGGCGTTCTCCCTGCCGGACGCGATCGCCATCACCCGCTCGTTGGCCCCCGGTGTGGTCGGCGGCGCGCTGCTGTTGATCGTCCAGTTGGCCTACCTGCCGAACGCGGTGATCTTCGCGGTCTGCTACTCGCTCGGTCCGGGGTTCGCGCTGGGCGCGGAGACGGTGGTGGCGCCGACCGGGGTGTCGGTGGGCGCCCTGCCGGCCCTGCCGTTGCTGGCGGCGGTGCCCGCCAACGGGGCGGCGCCGGTGTTGTCGTTGGCGGCGTTGGCGGTGCCGTTCCTGGCCGGGACCATCGGTGGCGTGCTGACCCAGCGCAGCGCTCCGGACGTGGTGAGCGAGGCGGCCCCGTTGTGGGGGTTCGTGTGCGGGGTGACCACGGGCATCCTGTACGCGGCCCTGGCGGGGGTGGCGGGGGGTTCCCTCGGCGCCCAGAGGATGACCGAGGTGGGCCCGTCCGCCTGGCAGGTGGGGCTGGTGGCCGCCCTGGAGGTGGGCGTGGCCGCGGCCGTCGCGGCGTGGGTCGCCAACTGGTGGTACACGCGGGAACCGCGCCGTGGGGGCGAGGCCGTCCCCCGGAACGAGGTCTCCGTTCCGGAGAAGGCCTCCGACCGGGCTCCCGTGGCGGTGGAGCTGCCGCCGGACGTTCCGGTGGGCAAGGGCCTGGCCACGGTCACCCCGCTCCGGGCCCGTGAGGACGATGAGCCCGGGGAGGGGGCGGAACCGGAGGAGGCCGGTATCGCCGAGCGCCGTGCCGAACTGCGGCGCCGTCGGAAGGCGCGCAGACACGATCGTTCCCTGGAGCGGCGTGCCCGTAAGGAGGCCCGCAGGGAGCTGCGCTCTCGGCGTCGGGAGGACAAGGGCGGTCGGTGGCGTCGTGGCGCTTCGGACGAGCCCTCCGAGGAGGAGATGTACGGCATCACCTACGAGGCCGCTCCGGAGGACGTGGACCCCGCCCCCCGGTCCTGAGAGGGGCCTGCGCAGGTACGACGAAGGGCACGGCCCGGTGGCCGTGCCCTTCGTGTTCCGTCGGTCCGCCTACTCGGCCGGCGGCCGGGGACGGCGCTTCTCGGGCTCGAAGATGGCGTTCACCAGGTCGGTGCACCACTTGAGCAGTTCCAGGTCGCGCAGCGGCCTGCCACCGATCCCGCCGGCCTTGGGGACCGGGACCAGGAGGGTCCTGGTGCTCTCCTTGTAGATCGACTTGGGATACATCCGGCGCAGACGCAGTTCCTGGGATTCACGCAGCTCCACGGGGGAGAAGCGGATCTGGTTGCCCTGCATGACCACGTCGGCCAGGCCCGCCGAGCGGGCCAGGACCCGGAATCGGGCCACCGCCATCAGGTTGTCCACCGGCTGGGGCGGGGCGCCGTAGCGGTCGGTGAGCTCCTCGTAGGCGGAGAGGATGTCCTCCTCTCCGGTCACGCTCGCGATGCGCTTGTACGACTGGAGACGGAGCCGTTCACCCGGTACGTAGTCGTGCGGGATGTGCGCGTTGATGGGCAGTTCGACCTTGGTCTCGATCTCCTCGGCGGCCTCCGGGTCGCCCTTGAGCTCGGCCACGGCCTCACCGACCATGCGCACGTACAGGTCGAAGCCGACCCCGGCGATGGTCCCGGACTGCTCGGCGCCCAGGATGTTGCCGGCGCCGCGGATCTCCAGGTCCTTCATGGCCACGTACATGCCCGCGCCGGTCTCGGTGTGCTGGGCCACCGTGGCGAGCCGCTCGTAGGCGGTCTCGGTGAGCGGTTTCTCCGGCGGGTAGAGGAAGTAGGCGTAGGCGCGTTCGCGGCCGCGTCCGACCCGGCCCCGGAGCTGGTGCAGCTGGGAGAGGCCGTAGGTGTCGGCGCGGTCGATGATGAGGGTGTTGGCGTTGGGCACGTCCAGGCCGGACTCGACGATGGTCGTGGAGACCAGGACGTCGAAGTTCTTCTCCCAGAAGTCCACCATCACCTTTTCGAGCTGTTGCTCGTTCATCTGGCCGTGCGCGTAGGCCACGCGGGCCTCGGGGACCAGGCGTTTGATGGAGGCGGCCACCTTGTCGATGGAGGCCACCCGGTTGTGCACGAAGAAAACCTGGCCCTCGCGCATCAGTTCGCGTCGGATCGCCGCGGTGATCTGCTTGTCCTCGTAGGGGCCCACGAAGGTCAGCACCGGGTGGCGTTCCTCCGGCGGCGTGAGGATGGTGGTCATCTCGCGGATGCCGGTCAGGCCCATCTCCAGGGTGCGGGGGATGGGGGTGGCCGACATGGCGAGCACGTCCACCTGGGTGCGCAGCCGCTTCAGCGCCTCCTTGTGCTCCACGCCGAAGCGCTGCTCCTCGTCGATGATGACCAGGCCCAGGTCCTTGAAGCGGGTCTCCTGGGAGAGCAGACGGTGGGTGCCGATGACCACGTCGACCTCACCGGTGCGCAGCCCCTCGCGGGTGACCTCGACCTCGCCGTCGGTCTGGAACCGCGACATCGGCTTGATGGTGACGGGGAAGGAGGCGTACCGCTCGGTGAACGTCGACAGGTGCTGTTGGACCAGCAGGGTGGTGGGCACCAGCACGGCGACCTGTTTGCCGTCCTGGACCGCCTTGAAGGCGGCGCGAACGGCCACCTCGGTCTTGCCGTAGCCGACGTCGCCGCAGATCAGCCGGTCCATCGGAACGGACCTGCCCATGTCCTTCTTGACCTCGTCGATGGCGGCCAGCTGGTCGGGCGTCTCCACGTAGGGGAAGGCGTCCTCCAGCTCGCGCTGCCAGGGCGTGTCCGGGCCGAAGGCGTGTCCCGGGGAGGCCTGGCGGGCCGAGTACAGGCGGATGAGGTCGCCGGCGATCTCGCGGACGACCTTGCGGGCCCTGCTCTTGGCCTTGCTCCACTCGGCGCCGCCCATCTTGGACAGGGTGGGCGCCTCGCCGCCCACGTACCGGGTGACCTCGCCGAGCTGTTCGGTGGGGACGAAGAGGCGGTCTCCGGGCTGGCCCCGCTTGGAGGGCGCGTACTCGATGAGCAGGTACTCGCGGGTGGCGCCCTGGATCTGGCGGCTGACCATCTCCAGGTAGCGGCCCACACCGTGCTGTTCGTGCACGACGTAGTCGCCGGGCTTGAGCTGGAGCGGGTCGACGGTGCCCCTGCGGCGGCTGGGCATGCGGCGCATGTCCCGGGTGGAGGAGCGCTGCCCCACCAGGTCGGTCTCGGTGAGCACCACCGTGTGTACCGAGCGCAGGAGGAAGCCGTGGTCGACCAGGCCGGTGGTGACGGTGGCGACGGCCTCCTTCGGGGGCCGGTCCAGGTCGTCGGTCCGGCTCGCGCCCAGGCCGGCGTCGCGCAGCATCGAGACGAGACGTTCGGCAGGGCCGTGGCCCTGGGTGACCAGCACGACGCTCCAGTTGTCGTGCAGCCAGCCCTTGATGTCGGCGAGGGCGCGTTCGGTGTCGCCGCGGTAGGAGTCGGCGGGCACGGCGCCCACGACCACCGCGTCGTCCTCCTCGGCGGTCCCGGTGTCCTCGTCGCCCGCGCTGAACGGGGTCAGACCCCACCAGGGCAGGTCGAGGTCGGAGGCGATCGAGCGCAGTTCGGCGATGGACATGTACGCCGATTCGCCGAGGTCGATGGGGGCCTCGCCGCCCGAGGCGGCGTTGATCCAGGAGGCGTCCAGGAACTCGGCGCTGGTGGCCTCCAGTTCCAGGGCGCGGGTGCGGATGCGTTCGGGGTCGCAGCCCACCACCATCGCGTTCTTCGCCAGGTAGGTGAGGAACGGTTCCATGCGGTCGGCGAGGACGGGGGCGAACGCCTCCATGCCCTCGACGGTCACGCCGTCGGCGATCTTGAGGAGGACCTCGGCCAGGGAGGGGTGCTCCTCGGCCAGGGCGCGGGCGCGGTCGCGGACGGTGTCGGTGAGCAGCAGCTCACGGCAGGGCGGAGCGAACAGTCCGGAGGCGGCGCCGCCGCGCGGGTCGTGGTTCTCCCCCTCGGGGCTGATGGAGCGCTGGTCGGCGACCTGGAAGTAGCGGATGTCCTCGACGGTGTCGCCCCAGAACTCCAGCCGCAGCGGGTGTTCCTCGGTGGGCGGGAAGACGTCCAGGATGCCGCCGCGGACGGCCATGTCCCCGCGCTTCTCGACCAGGTCCACGCGGGCGTATCCGGTGCCGGTGAGGGAGTCGACGACCTCTTCGAGCGACACCTCGTCCCCGGGACGGATCCGCACGGGTTCGAGGTCGCCGAGCCCGGCCACCAGCGGTTGGAGGACGCTGCGGACCGGGGCGACGACCACGCGCAGCGGTGTGGTGAGCGGGTCCGAGGGGTCGGGGTGGGCCAGGCGGCGCAGGACCGCCAGCCGGCGCCCGACGGTGTCCGACCGAGGGGAGAGGCGCTCGTGCGGCAGGGTCTCCCAGGCGGGGAAGAGCGCGACCGAGTCCGCGGGCAGCAGCGAGCCCAGCGCGTCGGTCAGGTCGGCGGCCTCACGTTCGGTGGCGGTGACGGCGAGGACCGGTCGAGCGGCGCCCACGGGCGCGTCGGCCGCCAGCGCGCCCACCATGAAGGGGCGCAGTGCCGCCGGGGCGACGAGGTCGAGATGGGGATCGCGGCCGCCCCGGGCGGTCTCGATCGCGCTGTGCAGGGCCGGGTCCCGGGAGACGTCGGCGAGAAGTCCAGTAAGGCTCATAGCACCAGAGAGTGAAGTGGTCCGGTTCAGGCGTCGCGTCCTGCGGTACGTGCGGTGGCGGTGGTGGAGACGATCACGGCCGCGGGTCCCCTCGGTGACCCGTCCAGGCACGGGTGGGCCGCACGTGAGCTGGGCGGCCGCGCGTCGGATGGGTGTGTACCACCCGGTCTCCTTTCAGCTTATCCAGTCCGGAGGCGGCGTGGGGGACGGGTGCGCGGGGTCGTCGTCGACCGTTTCGGGTCGTTCCTCCCGCACCGGTTTCGGTGGGGACGACGACGGGGCACGATGACCAGAACCCACTATGAGCTGCCACTATTTCCGATTTCGGTGACTCGGCTCCTGGGCGGAGGTTCGGACGGGATTACTCTGGGGGCGATCCGGGACCATCCAGAGGGAGGGCGTACGTGGTGAGTGTGCACAGGCAGGCGGGCGGATCGGACCGGGAGCCCGGTCGTCGGACCGCCCCGGTGTTCGCTCCGGGGCCCGACGGTCTCGCCCACCTGGAACTCGTTCTCAACGGGGCCTATCCGTTCCCCGGTTTCATGGGGCGCGAGGACGCCGAATCGATCGAGGTCCGGGGCCGTCTTCTCGACGGTCGTCCCTGGCCGGTTCCGGTCACGTTGGAGGTGCCGGAGGGGCTCGCGGGAGAGGATCGGTTGATCCTCACCGACCCGGAGGGCGCTCCGCTGGCGGAACTGGCGGTGGGCGAGCACTGGAAGGGTTCGGAGGGAGGCGAGGCCGCCCCGGTGGTCCACCGGTTGGCCGGTGACGTCACCATGTCGCGTCCGGCGATGTACGGGGCGCTGCGGGAACTGCGCGTCACCCCGGCCGAGGTGCGGGCTCAGCGCGAGCTCGATCCGACCGCCCACCAGCCGTTGTTGGCGGTGGTGACCGATCGTCCGCTGCACCATCGGGCCCTGCACCAGATCCGGGCCGAGGCCGACGCGCTGGGGCGTGACGGCGGTCGGGCCGAGGTGCTCGTGATCATCGACGCCCCCTTGGAGGACGAGGGCGCGGCGTCGGCGGTGCTGGCGGCAGAACCCCTGTTGCCCCCTCGGAGCGTGTTCGTGGTGGCCACCCTGCCCCGGTCGGGCAGGCGCGGGTCGGTTCCCTTCGGTGGTGAGTGGACCGAGCGCGACGCCGCTCTGGCCGCTCATGTGGCCGCCTCCTACGGCGCCACCCACATGCTGCTGGAGGCCGGTGGGCGCGGACCCGAGGTCGAGCGGGTGATGGCGCTGCGTCCGCCTTTGACGGTCCTGGACCCCGAACCGTGGCGGTACGACTCGGGTGAGGAACTGTGGAAGCCGTTCACCAGCGTCGATCCGGGGCGGGCACGACGTGAGCCCTCCGACGACGAGGTGGAGAACGAGTTGGCGCACGGCCGGGGGCTCCCCTCCTGGTTCACCCCGGCCCGGGTCGGGGCGGAGCTGGCCCGTCTGCGGCCGGCCCGGACCGAGCGCGGTCTCACCCTGCTGTTCACCGGGCTGTCCGGCTCGGGCAAGTCGACCATCGCCCGCGGCGTGTGCGACGGGATCCGGCGGGCGGGACGTCCGGTCACCCTCCTGGACGGTGACGTGGTGCGTCGCATGCTGTCCAAGGGGCTGACCTTCTCCCGTGAGGACCGTGAGCTCAACATCCGACGGATCGGCTACGTGGCCTCGGAGATCAACCGGCACGGTGGGGTGGCGGTGTGCGCGCCGATCGCCCCGTACGAGGCGGGGCGGGCCGAGGTGCGTGCCATGGTGGAGGAGTTCGGGGACTTCTTCCTGGTGCACGTGGCCACGCCGTTGGAGGTGTGCGAGGCTCGTGACCGCAAGGGCCTGTACGCCGAGGCCCGGGCCGGTAGGATCCCCGACTTCACCGGGATCTCCGGCCCCTACGAGGAACCGGTCGACGCCGACCTGGTGGTCGACACGGTGGACGCCGATCCGGCCGAGTCGGTGGCCGCGGTGATGGCGGCGCTGCGCGAGGGCGGTTGGCTCCCGGACCCGACCAGTACGTGAGTGAGGATCGATGACGGACGATGTCCGGCCCGCGGGCCATCGGGTGCTGCGCCTGGTGGAGGTGATGGAGACGCTGCGGCGGGAGTGCCCGTGGGACTCCTCCCAGACCCACGAGTCCTTGGCGAAGTATCTGATCCAGGAGTCCTACGAGACCCTGGAGACCATCGAGGAGGGCGATCACGCCCTGCTGCGCGAGGAGTTGGGCGACGTCCTGCTCCAGGTGGTCTTCCACGCGGCGATCGGTGCGGAGCGGCCCGAGGGGGATCCGGCGCGGTTCACCGTGGATGATGTCGCCGACGCCATCATCGACAAGATGACCCGACGTCACCCGCACGTGTTCGGCGGGGCGGAGGTGTCGGGCAGTGACGAGGTGCGGTCGAACTGGGAGGCCATCAAGGCGGCCGAGCGGGCGGAGAAGGCCCGTGCCGCCGGTGGTTCGGGGGAGTCCTCGGTGCTGGACGGGGTGCCCTTCGCCCAGCCCGCGGTGCTGTTGGCCTACGAGCTCCAAAAACGCGCGGTGCGCAACGGGTTCCCCGCCGATCTGGTGGGCGACGACGGCGCCGAGGGCGGTGAGTTGTTCGCCGCGGTGGCGACCGAGCGGGGCCGGGGGCGGGACGCCGAGACCGATCTGCGCGCGGCGGCGCGCAGGTTCGACGGTCGGGTCAGGGCGGCGGAGGAGGCCGCGCGCGCCGATGGTCGAGAGCCCCGTGAGCTGAGCGCCGAGGAGTGGCGTACCTACTGGTCGAAAACCGACAGGTAACCTCAAAAACCCTCAAATCGCGCTGATCAGTATTGACGCTGAAGTATGACGTGGAACACAGTGCTCCCGACCTCGGGTTCCTCCGTTCCGGCGCCCTCCGTCCTCGTGCCGGCCCCGAGGTCCACGCAGAGGGGAGCACCATGCGTCGTTTCGGTAACGCCCTCGCGGCGTTCAGCACCCGTTGGGTGCCGGACGCCTTCGTCTTCGCGGTCATCCTGTCCGGCCTGGTCTTCGGGATGGCGCTGTTCCTGACCGACCGGACCCCGGTCGAACTGGTCGGGGACTGGTACGGCGGGTTCTGGAACCTGCTCGAGTTCGGCATGCAGATGACCCTCGTGCTGGTCACCGGCTACGCCCTGGCCTCCTCGCCACCGGCCCGAAGGGCCATCGTCCGGGTGGCGGGGCTGGCCAGGGGGCCGATGTCCGCCGTGGGCGTCACCGCCCTGGGGGCCGCCCTGCTCGGCATCGTCCACTGGGGTCTGGGCCTCATCGCCGGCGCCCTGCTGGCCGTGGAGGTGGCCCGCTCCTGCAAGGACCGCGGGATCAAGGTGCACTTCCCGCTGCTGGTGGCCGGCGGCTACCTCGGACTGATGGTCTGGCACAGCGGCCTGTCCGGGTCGGCGCCACTGCTGGTGAACACCCCAGGACACTTCCTGGAGGGCCAGATCGGTCTGGTCCCGCTCAGCGAGACCATCTTCCAACCGTTCAACCTGGTCTTCCTCGTGGTCGTCATCGTCGGGGCGCCGCTGCTGCTGATGAGCATGCACCCCAAGGCGGGAGAGGTCGAGGAGATCGACGACGCCCGCGACGAGCCCGACGCCGAGGGCGACCGGGGCTCCGGTGTCTTGGGCCCGAGCCCCACCCGGACCGAGATCCGTGCCCTCTCCCCGGCCCAGCGCCTCATGCACAGCCGGATCCTGGTCTACGCGGTGGTCGCGGTCGGCCTGGTCCACCTCGTCCCCGCCCTGGTCACCGACGGTGTCGTGGGCATGGACATCAACCTGCTCAACTTCACGTTCCTCATGGCCGGTCTGGGGCTGCACGGCACCCTGGCGAGCTACTCGACGGCCGCCGCCGAGGGCGCCAAGACCGCCGCGGCGGTGATCGTCCAGTTCCCGTTCTACGCCGGGATCATGGGCATCATGGACAGCTCCGGGCTGCTGGAGATCATCACCCAGTGGTTCATCTCCTTCTCCACCCCGTTCACCTATCCCTTCTGGGCCCTGATGAGCGCCGCCCTGGTCAACTTCGCGGTCCCCTCCGGCGGCGGCCAGTGGGCGGTCCAGGGACCCGTCGTCATCGGGGCCACCGAGTCCCTGGGGATCGCACCCGGCGTGGGTGTGATGGCGGTGGGCATGGGCGACCAGCTCACCAACGGCATCCAGCCCTTCTGGGCGCTGCCGCTGCTGGCCCTGGCCAGGCTCAGGGCGGGCCAGGTGCTCGGATACACGGCCGTGGTGATGATCTTCGCCATCGTCGTGGCCTCCCTGTGCATCACCTTCCTCACCTGACGCACTCGTGGCGGGAGGCGCGACCTACCGCGCCCCGCCGGGAACGTCGCGCACGTCGATCACCTCGGTCGCCGGGTCGCCCGGGGCCAGGCCCGCGCTGAACGACTCCTGCGGACGGCGGGCGGTCTCGCTGATGGTCAACAACAGGCCGACGATGAGCCAGTTGGCCATCAGCGCGGACCCGCCCGCCGACATGAACGGTGTGGTCATGCCCGTCAGCGGGATGATCAGGGTGGCGCCGCCCAACACGATGAACACGTCGAACGCGGTGATGAACCCATAGCCCAACGCCGTCAACTTGAGGAAGACGTCCCGGCTCCCCAGAGCGATCCGGAACGCCCGCTGGGCGAACAGGAACAGCAGCGCCAACACCGCGATCAGCCCCGTCGCCCCGAGTTTCTCGCCCACCGAGACCAGGATCAGGTCGCTATCGGAGGCGAAGATCTCCTGGGCGTGTCCGGCGTGGAAGCCGGTGCCCAGCAGTCCGCCGTAGGCCAGGGCGATCATCCCCTCCACCACCTGGAAACTGCCGCCGGGCGCGTCGTAGACCTCCGGCTCGAAGGCGTGCATCCAGATCTCCACCCGGTTGCGCACGTGCCCGAACAGCAGATAGGCCACGTAGGCGCCGGCGGAGAAGGCCACCAACCCGATCAGCACCCAGGACTTGCGGGCCGTGGCCGCGTACAGGACCGCCAGGAACGTGCCGAACAGCAGCAGCGAGGTGCCCAGGTCCTTGGTGCCCACCAGCAGCAGGATCGCCAGACCCCAGCCCACCCCCATCGGGGCCAGGTCCCGGGCGCGCGGGGCGCTGAACACCTTCACCCCGCCGATCCGGAACGTGCGGGTGACCAGGGCCAGGACCTCACGCCGCCGCCCCAGGTAGGAGGCGAGGAAGATGACGAGCAGCACCTTGGCGAACTCCGAGGGCTGCACCGTGAACGGGCCCAGAGCGATCCACCGCCGCGCGCCGAGCACCTCGTGTCCCAGGGGCGAGAGCGGGAGCAGGAGCAGGATCAGCGCGGCCAGGGCGATCAGGTAGGTGTACAGGGTCAACCGGCGGGGCCGGCGTACGAACAGGATCGTGAGCGCGCACAGCGTCATCCCCGCCAGGGTCCACATGAGCTGTCGGTCGGCCTCGGTGTGCGCCGGTTCCGAGCCCCGTGACATCTGCAACGCCCAGATGATCGTGATGCCGAGCCCGCTCAACGCGGTGGCGACGGGGAGCAGGATCGGGTCGGCGTAGGGCGCGGTGAAGCGCAACAGCACGTGCAGGACCAGGGATCCCACACCGATGACCACCAGGTAGGTGACCACCGCCGGGTCGATACCGCCGGTGATCGCCAGGGAGGCGGACCCCAGGGCCGCGGCGGTGGCGCCGAGCGAGGCGAGGAGCAGGGCCAGTTCGGCCCCGCGTTGGGGGACCGGGCGCATCGCCCCGTCCACGGCTTCGCTTCGAGGATCGGCCACTTTCGTCCCCACCGTTCGCGCGAGGTTCCCTGACGGCTCCGCGGGAGGATCGGGGCCCGAGATTCGCACTATAAACGGGCGATACGTCGGATCGAGGTAAGTGGCCGGTTCCGGGCGGTTCGCATTCCGGAACCGGGCGGAGAGGGCGGTCAGTGCCCCTCATCGCTCCCTTCGGCCATGTCCGCGGGCGGGCGCGCCTACTTCGACCTCTGTGTGCGCCACAGCACTCTCATGGTCACTCTCCTCCACGACCTCGCGGGGTTGAGCGAGAGCGGACTGGTGGAGGAGGTGGTCGCCTGGCGGCGACGGCTCGACGTCGCCCTGGTCGGGGAGGACGCGCCGATCCCCGCGCGCATGGGGGCCGTGGCCGCCTTGGGAGGCATCCAGGACATCGCCGTCCTGATGCCGGCGGAGGAGGCGACACTCCATCGCGGGCGGGCCGTGGAGATCGCCCTGGCCGCTCTGAGAGTCGGCATGTCCGATATGGACTAGACCAATCCGGGTGGGTGGGCTCCACCGATCGGAGCGCGGGTCGCTAGTCTCGTGTCCGGGTCCGGAGAGAGTGGACCCAGACACCGAAGAGACGGAGAGATCGTGGCGTCCATCGAGTCAGTACAGGCGCGGGAGATCCTTGACTCCCGGGGCAACCCGACAGTCGAGGTCGAGGTCCTGCTCGACGACGGGACCATCACCCGGGCCGGTGTCCCCAGCGGCGCCTCCACGGGCAAGTTCGAGGCGGTCGAGCTGCGCGACGGCGGTGACCGTTACGGCGGCAAGGGAGTGACCAAGGCCGTCACCGCGGTCAACGACGAGATCGCCGACGAGCTGCTCGGCCACACCCCGGACGAGCAGCGCATCATCGACCGGGCGCTCATCGACCTGGACGGTACCCCGGACAAGTCCCGGATCGGCGCCAACGCCATCCTCGGCGCCTCCCTGGCCGTGGCCAAGGCCGCCGCCGAGGAGGCCGGCCTGCCCCTGTTCCGCTACATCGGCGGCCCCAACGCGCACGTGCTGCCCGTGCCGATGATGAACATCCTCAACGGTGGCGCGCACGCCGACAGCAACGTCGACATCCAGGAGTTCATGGTCGCTCCGATCGGGGCCCCGACCTTCTCCGAGGCCCTGCGCTGGGGCACCGAGGTCTACCACTCCCTGAAGTCGGTCCTGAAGGCCCACGGCCTGGGCACCGGCGTCGGTGACGAGGGCGGCTTCGCCCCCGACCTGGAGAGCAACCGCGCCGCCCTGGACCTGATCGTCGAGGCGATCGAGAAGGCCGGCTACAAGGTCGGCGAGGACATCGCCCTGGCCCTGGACGTGGCCGCCACGGAGTTGTACTCCGACGGCGTGTACACCTTCGAGGGCAAGACCCGCACCGCCGAGGAGATGAGCGCCTACTACGCGGAGCTCGTCGACGCCTACCCGCTGGTCTCCATCGAGGACCCCCTCGACGAGGAGGACTGGGACGGCTGGAAGACCCTCACCGACCAGATCGGCGACAAGGTCCAGCTGGTCGGGGACGACCTGTTCGTCACCAACCCCGAGCGTCTCCAGCGCGGCATCCTCTCCGGCACCGCCAACTCGCTCCTGGTGAAGGTCAACCAGATCGGCACCCTGACCGAGACGCTGGACGCGGTCTCCCTCGCCCAGCGCAGCGGCTACACGGCGATGATCAGCCACCGTTCCGGCGAGACCGAGGACACCACCATCGCCGACATCGCGGTCGCCACCAACGCCGGCCAGATCAAGACCGGTGCCCCGGCGCGCAGTGAGCGGGTCGCCAAGTACAACCAGTTGCTGCGCATCGAGGAGGAACTCGACGACGCCGCCGTGTACGCGGGCGTGTCGGCCTTCCCGAGGTTCGCCAAGCGCGGCTAGTCTGCCCCAGTGTCCCGCGAAACCAAGCAGCCGCCCACAAAGTCCCGGAAGTCGACCAAAGCCGACAAGTCCCGGCAGGGCGCTGCCTCGAAAGCGGGGTCCAAGGCGACCAAGAAGGACACGAGCGCGGGCCGCACCCCTCGGGTGCGGCCCATGCTCACCAGCCGGGCGGCGATCCTCGCCCTCGTGATCTGCGTGATCGCGTTGAGCCTGGCCTATCCGCTGCGCGAGTACATCATGCAGCGCGCGCAGATCTCCCAGTTGAGGGAGGAGCGCACGCGTATGGAGGACAACGTCGCCGAGTTGCGCGAGCGCGAGGAGGCGCTCAAGGACGAGGCCTACGTCGAACGCGAGGCCCGCGCCCGCCTCCACTTCCAATACCCGGACGAGACCGCCTACATCGTCATCCGTCCCGGTGCCGAGGACGAGGAGGAGATCGACCCCTCCGAGCCCAAGGACCCCTGGTTCACCGAGCTGTGGCGCTCGGTGGAGGAGGCCGACCGTCCCGACCCCGACGAGGGGCTCTGAGCGGCCCGGAGACGCCCTTCACGGCCCTCCGGGTGTGACGTACGGGGCGACCTTCCCGCCGCCGATTACACCTATGCTGGTGGGGTCATGACTTCCGCAGATCAGCCCGTTCCGGGGCACACCGACGGCGGTCCCGCTTCCGCAGAGGACCTCGCCGCGATCGAACTCCAGTTGGGCCGAACCCCGCGCGGGGTCCGTGCCGTCGCGCACCGCTGCCCCTGCGGTCTCCCCGATGTGGTGAAGACCGCCCCCCGCCTGGAAGACGGCACCCCCTTCCCGACGTTGTACTACTTGACCTGCCCGCGCGCCGCCTCGGCGATCGGGCGGCTGGAGAACGACGGCCGGATGCGCCTGATGCAGGAGCGTCTGGCCGAGGAGCCCGAACTTCGGGCGGCCTACACCGAGGCGCACGAGTCCTACCTGGCCGAGCGGGCCGAGCAGGCCCGACGTGACGGCGTGGAGCCGCTCCCCGAGGGCATGCAGAGCACCGGGGGGATGCCCACCCGGGTCAAGTGTCTGCACGCGCTGGTCGGCCACGAACTGGCCGCCCCGGGGACCAACCCCTTCGGCGCGGAGGCGTTGAGGGAGCTTCCCGACTGGTGGGACAAGGGTCCGTGCGTGTGCGTGGACGAGAACGCCTCCGAGGGCGATGAAGGGACGGACCGGTCATGAGCGGTGTCGCGGCGATCGACTGCGGAACCAACTCGATCAGGTTGCTGATCGCCGACGTCGTGGCCTTGGACGGTGACGAGGTCCAGGTGGTCGACGCCGACCGGCGCATGGAGATCGTGCGTCTGGGCGAGGGCGTGGACGAGACCGGCGAGTTCTCCGCCGAGGCGCTGGAGCGCACCTTCGAGGCGCTGCGCGGCTACGCGGAGGCCATCGAGGCCTACGGGATCCCGTTGGGGCCGGACACCGTGCGCATGGTCGCCACCAGCGCCACCCGGGACGCCCGCAACCGTCAGGTGTTCGTGGACGGGGTCCGCGAGATCATCGGTGTGGAGCCCGAGGTCGTCACCGGCCTGGACGAGGCCGAACTGTCCTTCGTGGGCGCCACGGCGGAGCTGGACGCCGCGGCGGCGGAGGGAGAGGCCGACCAGGACTTCTCCCCGCCCTTCCTGGTGGTCGACATCGGCGGCGGCTCCACGGAGTTCGTGCTGGGCGGTGCGTCCGAGGACGACGACCTGGTCGAGGCCTCCCTGTCGGTCGACGTGGGCTGTGTGCGCATGAGCGAGCGGCACCTGCGCTCGGATCCGCCGAGCGCCGAGCAGATCGCCGCCGCCACCGCCGACATCGACGCCGCGCTGGACGAGGTCGAGAAGGTCGTTCCGCTGCGCGAGGCCGGTTCGGTCGTGTGCGTGGCCGGTACCGCGACCACGGTCGCCGGGATCGCTCTCGACCTGCCCGAGTACGACTCGGAGCGGATCCACCACACGCGGGTCTCCGTCTCCGACCTGAACCGCATCACCGATGGGCTGCTGCGCTCCACGCACGCCGAGCGCGCGGAGATCGGAGTGATGCACCCCGGCCGGGTCGACGTCATCGGGGCGGGCGCCCTGGTGCTGTCCCGTGTGCTGGAGCGCACGGGCGCCGACCACTTCACCGCGAGTGAGCACGACATCCTGGACGGTGTCGCCTGGAGCCTCATCGCGGTGGGGGAGGGTCGGGAGTAAAACCGAATCCACGACCGCGTAACCTCCTCGAAAGGGCATTCCGGACATTCCGGTAGGGACTTTCGGGGAGCTCGCACCTGGGCCCACGGGTGAGAAGGGTCACCCGAAGGGCACTTGTGAATGCGTTCACAACCCATCTGACCTGCAATGATATCCATCGTCCGAGTTGAGAGATGGTGCGAAGGCAGAGGGATGTGAACCTTCTCTGTGGGGAGGTGCTTGTGAAAGAATGCACAAGCAGCTTCCAACAGGTCAGGAAACACGGCCTGAAGGCGGACCCGGCGACGTACGACGGGCCGAACGAAGACCGTGACACTCTTCTCGGCCCTTGGGACAAGGCGCCACAGAATGAACCGTTAGGGCGGATATGCGATGACCGAGAGCAGGAACTACCGGCTGGTACACGGCGGCGGGGACGAGGCGGAGATCCCGCACATCCTCATCGTCGGCGGCGGTTACCTCGGGATGTACACCGCGAGGCGGCTGGAGAAGAAGCTCGGGGCCGGTGAAGCCCGCATCACCGTCATCGACCCCAACTCCTACATGACCTACCAGCCCTTCCTGCCGGAGACCGCCGGAGGCAACATCTCCCCGCGCAACGTGGTCGTCCCGCTGCGCAAGGTCTTCGACCGGGTGCGCGTGCTCGGCGGACGTGTCGTCCGTATCGACCACGCCGACAACACGGTCCGCTACGAGCCCAACGTCGGCGAGCCGCAGACCCTCCACTACGACTACCTCGTGATGGCCGCCGGCGCGGTCTCGCGCACCCTGCCCATCCCCGGCCTGGCCGAGTGGGGTATCGGGATCAAGACCGTCGAAGAGGCGGCCTACCTGCGCAACCACGTCCTCAACCAGCTCACCATCGCCGACTCCACCGACGACAAGGACATCCGCGCCAAGGCGCTGAACTTCGTCTTCGTCGGCGGCGGGTTCGCCGGAGCCGAGGCCATCGCCGAACTCGAGGACCTGGTCCGCGACGCCGTCCGCCTCTACCCCTCGATCGACCAGAGCGAGGTCAAGTTCTACCTCATCGAGGCGGCCGACAAGATCCTTCCCGAGGTCGGCCCGGAGGTCGGCGGCAAGGCCCTCAACCAGCTCCGCCGCCGTGACATCGACGTGCGCCTCAAGACCTTCCTCGAGTCCGCCGTCGACCAGCACATCAAGCTCAGCGACGGCACCGAGTTCGACGCCGGCACCCTGGTCTGGACCGCGGGCGTCAAGCCCAGCCCGGTCGTCTCCGCCAGCGACCTGCCGCTCGGCCCCAAGGGTCACGTCGACACCAGCGAATACCTCACGGTCAACGGCACCGACAACGTCTTCGCCGGCGGCGACAACGCCCAGGTGCCCGACGGCAACGGCGGCTACTACCCGCCCAACGCGCAGAACGCCGTCCGCCAGGCCCCGGTCCTGGCCGACAACATCATCGCCACCCTGCGCGGCAACGACCTGACCGCCTACAAGCACAAGAACCTGGGCGCCGTCGCCGGCCTCGGCCTGCACAAGGGCGCCGCTCAGCTCTTCGGCAAGATCAAGCTCAACGGCCGTCTCGCCTGGTACGCGCACCGCTCCTACCACCTGCTCGCGGTCCCGACCTTCAACCGCAAGCTGCGGGTCCTCTCGGACTGGACGCTCGCCCTCTTCCTGCGCCGCGACTTCGCCGCGCTCCCGGAGATGTCCGAGCCCCGCCAGGCCTTCGAAGAGGCCAGCCGCCCGCAGGTCGAGGACGGACACCTGCGTCGCGTGAGCTGACCGGGGAAAAGCGTCGCCCCGCACGGTGAGAGAACGCGGTGACGCCCACTCACCGCACCATCGACGGACGCGATCGAACGCGAAACGACCGGTTTCCTTCGGGAAGCCGGTCGTTTCGTGTCCCCATCCGGCCAAGCCGAACCAAAGTGGGCAATCGGCCCGCCCGGTATGATGGGCACGCCCTCGTAGCCCAATGGTAGAGGCAGGCCCCCTAAAAGGGTCACAAGTGTCGGTTCGAGTCCGACCGGGGGTACTTTGTGTTGCTCTGCGTTTCCGCTGGCGCTTCGGCGCGTGTTCGGGCGCCAGGGGAGGGAGCGTTCTTCATCCTCGTTCCACGCCTGGCTCGTTCCTCGCGGGCGGCTCGACTCGTCTTGCAGAACACTCCCGGCGCCCGAACGGGCCACCCCCCGTGGCCGGTGTAGGAGACCGCGTGCACCGACCCCCCGTGGCGAGGTAGGAGACCGCGTGCCGGTCACACCCCATGGGACTGCTGCTCCATCAGGAGTTGGAGCTGGGTGAACAGGCGCTCCCCCGGATCGGACAGGTCGATCCCGCTGACCGCGATCGCCCGGCGCACCCGGTAGCGCAGCGTGTTGGGGTGGATGTGCAGCCGCTCCGCCGCCGCGCGAGCGTCCCCGAAGGCCTCCAGATAGGCCAGCAGAGAGTGCACCAGGTCGGCGCCGCCGCCCCGGTCGTGCTCGATCAGCCGGCTCACCCTCGGATCACGTAGCGACGGATCGGTGCGCAGATGGGCGAGGGTCTCGCTGATCAGGACACGGGAGCGCACATCCGAGATGGTCGCCACCTCCCAGTCGGTGCCCCGGTCCAGGTCGCGGCCCATCGCGTCCAACACCCGGTCGGCCTCGGCCCGGGACTCGGGCACGTCGCCCAGCCGTTCCACCGGAGAACCCACCGCCGCCCGTACGTGCAACCCCAGCGCGGATCTGGCCGCCGTCACCGTCTTGCGGGTCAGGGCCAGCACCGAGTGCTCCACGGAACGCGGAGCCTCCCTGCTCGGCCCCCGGGGCAGGTCGGGAAGCAGAACGTACACCCGACCGCTCAACTCGGTGACCAGGGAACTACGCCGGTAGGCGGCGGTGTGCACCGACACCAGGTCGATCAGCTGGCGACGGCGCAGCTCCCGTTCGGGACGGTCCGGACGCTCCTCGATCGGCCCTCCCTCGGGGTCCTCGCCCCCGCCCGAACCGTGCCGGAGGGAGAAGGCCACCACCAGTGCGGCCCGGTCGGTGTGCACCTCCACGGTGTCGGCCAGAGCGGCGGCGTCGATCCGGCCCTCCAACAGGCTGGACAGCAGATCCTCGCGCAGTCTCAGGCCCGCGTTGGTCTGGTTGCGCTGCCGGATCATCTGCAACGCCGTGGTGCGGGCGGCGCCCAGCAGGGCCTCCTCCGCGTGCTCGGACAGGGGGCGTTCGCCCTCCTGCACCCAGATCGAGCCCAAGGGGCGGCGTCCCGCGTGGATGCCCACGGCCAGTCGGCGACGGATGCCCAGCTCGGGGTGTTCGTCGATCCGTACGACCTCCTCGCCCGCGCGCAGCTTCGCGAACACCCCCCACTCGCGGAGCAGCGCCAGATAGGACTCGGGGCCCTGCCGGCCCAGGACCGACAGGCGGCGGAGCTCGTCCACCTCGGCGCCGCTGGAGTAGGCCAGCACCCGGCTGGCGGAGTCCTCGATGCTCACCAGACCGCCGGTGAGCCGGGCGATCGTCTGCGCCATGGAGAACAGATCGCCGCTGGCCTCGCCCAGATCCTCGGACGAGGTCGGTCGGGCGTCGTCCACGATGCTCCGGCACACCGACTGGAGCTGCTCCCATCGCACCTCGGGGCGGACCGCCAGCAGGGCGATCCCGCTCTCCTGCGCCTCGGTGCGCAGAGCGCGCAGTTCGTCGGTGGCGCGCTGGGAACGGCCGCTCCGATGGTCGCTCGGCGGGGGCAGGACCTCCTCCGGCTGGGGGTGGGCGCTGGTCTTGACCGCGACCGCCGTCGCGCCCTGCTCGGCCAGGGTGCGGACGATGCGTCGGGCCTGACCGCCGCGGACCCCGATCAACAGGACCAGGTCGCCCTCCCGGGCCTCGACGCGGTCCTCGGGGTCGAGGATGACGACGTTGTCCACCTGAACATCCAGGCCGGCGGGGGCCGCGGCCACGTCCACGATGGGGTCGCCCAGGGACAGGAGCAGCCGTCGTAGCGGCAGCCCCGTGTCCGTCTCCTCATCCTCTCCTGGATGACCAGGCATGATGTCGTTCCTCAACAGTCGCCTCCGAGGGATGACACTACTGGAGTGGTGAGGGTGGGGTGGAGGATGCGCAGGCCACGTGAGTGCCTCGGTTTGTCCTGGTGAACAAATAAGGCCGGCAAAGAGTGGCCCGGTCCACAACGTGGGGGCTTTCACATTCTGAGACCGTTGAAACAGCCCAACCCTGCTCGTTCAGGGACATTCTTTCCAGGGAGGTGCCCATGGACGCCGTGACCAACGTCCCGCTGCCGGTGAACGAACCCGTTCTCTCTTACGCGCCCGGGAGCGCCGAGCGCGCCGAGCTCGTCGCCAAGCTCGAGGAGCTCGGCCGCGAGAGCATCGACCTGCCGATGCGCATCAACGGCGAGAGCCGTATGGGCGGCGGTGAGCCGATCGACGCCGTTCAGCCGCACAACCACGCGGCCGTCCTGGGCACGATGCGCAACGCCACCCACGAGGACGCCCGCGACGCCATCGCCGCCGCGAAGGCCGCCGCCCCCGCCTGGCGCGCCATGTCCTTCGACGACCGCGCCGCGATCATCCTGCGCGCCGCCGAGCTGCTCTCCGGCCCCTGGCGCGCCACCATCAACGCCGCCACCATGCTCGGCCAGTCCAAGACCGTGCAGCAGGCGGAGATCGACGCGGCCTGTGAGCTGATCGACTTCTGGCGCTTCAACGTCTCCTACGCCCGCGAGCTGATCCAGCAGCAGCCGCTGAGCGTCAAGGGCGTCTGGAACCGCATGGAGCAGCGTCCGCTGGAGGGGTTCGTCTACGCGATCACCCCCTTCAACTTCACCGCCATCGCGGGCAACCTGCCCACCGCCCCGGCCCTGATGGGCAACGTGGTCGTGTGGAAGCCGTCCCCCACGCAGCAGTTCGCCGCCGAGCTGACCATGCGCCTCCTGGAGGAGGCCGGCATGCCCCCGGGCGTCATCAACATGGTCACCGGTGACGGCCTCGCGGTCTCCGACGTCGCCCTCAACGACCCGGACCTGGCCGGTGTCCACTTCACCGGTTCCACCAAGACCTTCCAGCACCTGTGGAAGAGCGTCGGCGAGAACATCTCCAACTACCGCTCCTACCCGCGCATCGTGGGCGAGACCGGTGGCAAGGACTTCATCGTCGCCCACTCCTCCGCCGACCCCGAGGTCCTGCGCACCGCCATCGTCCGCGGCGCCTTCGAGTACCAGGGTCAGAAGTGCTCGGCCGCCTCCCGCGTCTTCGTCGCCCGCTCCGTGTGGGAGAAGACCCGTGACGCCCTGGTCGCCGAGACCGAGGCCCTCACCATGGGCGACGTCACCGACCTGTCGAACTTCGTCGGCGCCGTCATCGACCGCCGCTCCTTCGACAAGCTCGCCAAGGTCCTGGAGGACGCCAAGTCCGACCCGACCCTGGAGATCATCGCCGGTGGCACCGCCGACGACTCCGTCGGCTACTTCGTGCGCCCGACCATCATCGAGGGCACCGACCCGGGCAACGACGTCTTCCGCACCGAGTACTTCGGTCCGATCGTCGCCGTCCACGTCTACGAGGACGACCGCTACGACGAGATCCTCAAGGTCGTCGACGAGGGTTCGGCCTACGCCCTGACCGGTGCCGTCCTGGCCACCGACCGCGCCGCCGTGGCCAAGGCGACCGAGGCCCTGCGCTTCACCGCCGGCAACTTCTACATCAACGACCGCCCGACCGGCTCCATCGTCGGTCAGCAGCCCTTCGGCGGCGGTCGCGCCTCCGGTACCAACGACAAGGCGGGTTCGGCCCAGAACCTGTCCCGCTGGTCCAGCCCGCGCGCCATCAAGGAGACGTTCGTCGCGCCGACGGTCTCCTCCTACCCCCACCAGGGGTGACACACGGGACGCGCACTCTTCCCCTTCCCCGGAAGGGGCGCGTCCCCTCGGGCCGGGACACGACCCCCACGTTCGGAGTCGTGTCCCGGCCCCTCCACCCCCCGAGGAACCCAACGCCGCCGTCGGCACACCGACCGGTCGTGCTTCGCCCGCGCCAGCCACCGGCTCGCGCACGTCTTCTTCGAGGTCTCCATGCTTCGCAAGCCCCTGCTGCTCGCGGCCAGGTCCACGACCTGCCGCAAGGTCGTCGAGCGCACTCCCATGACCCGGGCCATGGTCACCAGGTTCGTCGCCGGTGCCACCCAGGAGGAGGCCCTGCCGGCCGTCCGCGACCTGGCCCGTGACCGGTACGTCACCCTGGACTTCCTGGGCGAGGACACCACGGACATGTCCCAGGCCACCGCCACGGTGACCGCCTACCAGGACCTGCTCGCCGCTCTGGGCGAGGCCGGTCTGGGCGACCGTGCCGAGGTCTCCGTCAAGCTCTCCGCCGTCGGTCAGTTCCTGAACCGTGACGGCGAGAAGATCGCCCTGGAGAACGCGCGCGCCATCGCCGAGGCCGCCAAGGCGATCGGCACCACGGTCACTCTCGACATGGAGGACCACACCACCACCGATTCCACGCTGGGCATCCTGCGCGAGCTGCGCGAGGACTTCCCGTTCGTGGGCGCGGTGCTCCAGGCCTACCTGCGCCGTACCGAGGCCGACTGCCGCGACCTGAGCGGCGCCGGTTCCCGGGTCCGGCTGTGCAAGGGCGCCTACGACGAGCCCGAGTCCGTGGCCTTCCGGGACAAGCACGAGGTGGACAAGGCCTACGTGCGCGCGCTGCGTGTCCTCATGGAGGGCGAGGGCTACCCGATGGTGGCCTCGCACGACCCGCGCATGGTCGCCATCGCCGGTGAGCTGGCCGCCGCCAACGGTCGGGGCGCGGACGACTACGAGTACCAGATGCTGTACGGCATCCGGGACAACGAGCAGGTGCGTCTGGCCGCCGAGGGCAAGCGCATGCGCGTCTACGTTCCCTACGGCGACGAGTGGTACGGCTACTACATGCGTCGTCTGGCCGAGCGTCCGGCGAACGTGCTGTTCCTGGCCCGTTCCCTGGTCACCCGCGGCTAGCGGGGGCACGAGCCCCGAGCGCCCGCCGTACCCTCGATGGTGCGGCGGGCGCTCTCGTTCCCGTGTCTCAACGGTGACCTCGACGTCGGAACCCGCTGTCCGACCCGTACGTTAACTTGTGGGCAGCAATCCACGCGTGAAAGGCCATTACTAGACATGCGGATGCGGAGTTCCAACCCCGTCCTCAAGCGAGCGCTCCAACAACAGTCCGGGGCCCGGCAGGGCTACGGTCAGCCCGGTCACGGTCCGCAGGGCTATGGGCAGCCGGGGTACGGACAGCCGTACCCGCAGCAGGGTTACGGCCAGCCCGGATACCCCCAGCAGGGCTACCCCGAGCAGGGCTATCCCCAGCAGACCTACCCGCAGCAGGCGGCCGGCGACCAGCCGATGACGATCGACGACGTCGTCGTGCGCACCGGTATGACCCTGGGCGTGGTCGCTCTCTTCGGCGTTCTCAACTACTTCCTCTTCGACCCGTTCAGCCCGGGGCTCAGCCTCGGCCTGATGGTCCTGGGCGCGCTCGGCGGGCTCGTCCTGGGCCTGGTCATCTCGTTCAAGCAGATCACCAACCCGGTCGCGATCCTGATCTACGCGGCTCTGGAGGGTCTGTTCGTCGGTGGCCTCTCGGCTCTGCTCGCCACTCAGCTGGAGATGGCCACCGGTACCCCCGGTGAGGGCGCGACACTGGTCACCCAGGCCGTCATCGGTACGGTCGCGGTCTTCGCCGTGATGCTGGCCCTGTACAAGTTCCGCATCATCAAGGTCACCGACGGCTTCATGAAGGCCGTCACCTACGCGGTCATCGGCGCCGCGGCCCTGATGCTGATCAACTTCGTGCTCAGCTTCTTCATGGCGGGCGGCCTCGGTCTGCGCGAGCCCACCTGGCTGGGTCTGGGCGTCGGCGTCGTGTTCGTCGTCCTGGCCGCCCTGACCCTGGCCGTGGAGTTCCGCGGTATCGAGGAGGGCGTCAACGCGGGCGTTCCGGGCAAGTTCGCCTGGCAGTTCGCCTTCGGTCTGACCGTCTCCCTGGTCTGGCTCTACATCGAGATCCTGCGTCTGCTCTGGATCATCAAGACGATGTTCGCGGACTGACGCGAGCGTCCTCGCACGTGTGAAGGGGCCGCCTCCGGAGTATCCGGGGGCGGCCCCTTCACGTGTGTCGGGTCAGGTCGCGGAGCGGCGCGGGGCCGGGATCGACCGATCGCGGCGGCGACGGTCGTACTCGGTGACGATCGCGCGTGCGTATCCGTGGGTGAGGCCGTACTCGTCGGCGAGCCAGTAGGTCCGGTCCGCCTTGCGCAGGAGGCCCGGCCCCTGGTCGAGTGAGTCGAACCACTCGTGGAGTCCCCGGCCGGTCACGACCGGGATGCGTTCGATGAGCTTTGCGTGGATCTCCGGCGAGTGGGCTACCGACATAGGCACCTCCGCTGTGCGTTGGGCGTGTGGCACTCACCTGCGACCATGCCCCACGGACACCGAGTGGACAAGTCCCGGAGGCCGGCTTTTACCCTTCCCGAGCGGGAACGTTCACCTTCGTCGGTCCTTCGTCCGAACCGGAGGGAGGGGGAGCGGTCCGGCACGTGTTCCGGCACCCTCACGACGGACGACGGGAACACGAAGGGCCCCGGACACGGGGTCCAAGGCCCTCCAAGGCGCTACGAGGTCAGGAGAGACGCTCGAAGACGGCGGCCATGCCCTGGCCGCCGCCGACGCACATGGTCTCCAGACCGAAGGTCTTGTCGTGGGTGCGCAGGCCGTTGAGCAGGGTGCCGGTGATGCGGGCGCCGGTGCTGCCGAACGGGTGGCCGATGGCGATGGCGCCGCCGTTGACGTTCAGCTGCGCGTCGATGTCGATGCCCAGTCGGTCGGCGGAGGGCAGTACCTGGGCGGCGAAGGCCTCGTTGATCTCGACGAGGTCGATGTCACCGATGGCCATGTTGGCGCGGGCCAAGGCCTGCTTGGAGGCCTCGACCGGGCCCAGGCCCATGATCTCGGGGCTCAGGCCGGTCACACCGGTGGAGACGACGCGGGCCAGCGGGGTGATGCCGAGCTGCTTGGCCTTGGTGTCGCTCATGATGACCAGCGCGGAGGCGCCGTCGTTGAGCGGGCAGGCGTTGCCGGCCGTGACGGTGCCGTCGGGACGGAACACCGGCTTGAGCTGGGAGACCTTCTCGTAGGTGGTGCCGCGACGGATGCCGTCGTCGGTGGAGACCACGGTGCCGTCGGGGAGGGTCACCGGGGTGATCTCGCGCTCCCAGAAGCCGTTGTCGAGCGACTTCTCGGCGAGGTTCTGCGAGCGGACGGCGAACTCGTCCTGGCGCTCGCGGGAGACACCGGTGAGCTCGGCGACGTTCTCCGCGGTCTGGCCCATCTCGATGTAGGCGTCGGGCAGGTCGCCGTTCTCGCGGGGGTCGGTCCAGGTGCCCTGGCCGCCCTCCTTGCGCCTCTCGGTACGCGCCTTGGCGTCGGCGAAGAGCGGGTTCTCGTTCTGCGGGTTGTCGCTGCTGCCGTTGACGAAGCGGCTGACGGTCTCCACGCCGGCGGAGATGAACACGTCGCCCTCACCGGCCTTGATGGCGTGGTAGGCCATGCGGGTGGTCTGGAGCGAGGAGGAGCAGTACCGGGTGATGGTGGTGCCCGGGACGGTGTCCAGGCCGAGCTGGACGGCCACGACGCGGGCCATGTTGAAGCCCTGGTCGCCGCCGGGCAGGCCGCAGCCGAGCATGAGGTCGTCGATGCTCTCGGGGTTCAGTTCGGGCACCTTGGCCAAGGCCGCGCCGACGATCTGGGTGGTCAGGTCGTCCGGGCGGATGTCCTTCAGGGAGCCCTTGAAGGCTCGGCCGATGGGGGAACGCGCGGTGGCGACGATGACTGCTTCGGGCATGTTCCTCGTCCTTGTTCGGGTCACGGCACAACTTGTTACCGACCAGTTAACCCGGACGGGGCTCCTCCGCGCCACCCGGGGTCGCTCTGGGCGCGCCGACGTTCTCGTCGTCCGTCTCCTCGCGGGGTTCGGCGGGCACGGCGCGTGACGACGGCATGAGCCGGAAGGGGCCGCGGACGAACGCGGGGCGCTTTCCGTGACGTCGGTCCACGGTCCGATCGCCGGCCCGGGTGACCTCCGTGCCCGGTGTCTCGGCGGCCATCACGGCGGCCCGGTCGACGGGCAGGACACCGCGGGTGGTCTCCTCCTCGTCGAGTTCGGGGAGCAGGCCCAGAGCGGCGCAGGCGGACGGCAGGACGGCGAACGAGGCCTGCGCGTATCCGCGGGCCGAGGGGTGGAAGCGGTCGGGGCCGAACATGGCGAGCGGATCGGAACGGAAGTCGTCGGCGAGCAGGTCGCTCAGGGAGACCGTACGGCCGCCCGCCTCGGTGACCGCGATGGTCTGGGCGGCGGCCAGTTGGCGGGAGGCCCGTCGGGCCACCGAGCGCAGTGGCCAGCCGATGGGCCGTACCGTGCCCAGGTCCGGACAGGTCGCCACCACCACCGGGGTGCCCGCGGCGACCAGACCACGGGTGACCTCGCGCAGCGCGGCGACGGCGTCGTTGGGACGTACACGCCTGATCACGTCGTTGGCACCGATGAACACCACGGCCACGTCGTGGTGGTGGGGCCCGGCCCGTTCCACCTGTCCGGCCAGGTCGGCCGAGGTGGCGCCCGGGGTGGCGGGGCAGCGCAGCAGCACCGGACGGTCGGAGGCGGCGGAGATCCCCGCGGCGAGCAGGGCGCCGGGCGTCTCCCGGGACCTGGTCACGGCGAACCCGGCGGCGGTGGAGTCGCCGATCATGAGCAGCCGCAGCGGCGGCCCCTCACCGGTCCCGTACAGGCCGTCGGCCCGGGGCCGGTTCCATCGGGTGGTGCCGATGGCGTTCGCGGCCAGCCGGGCCTGGAGGTAGAGCAGGGCGACGGTTCCACCGCCCACGAGGGTGAGTCCGCCACCGCCGAACGCGGTGGCGGCGGCGATGCGTCGCGCTCGTGCGGCTCTGAGCATCGGCACCCCTGAAGCGTCGGACCCGTCTCCGGCCGCGTGCGGGCCGGTTACGATTCGACGTTACCGGTGGGGAACCCGGTGGTCACGTACCTCGGCGGTACACAATCCGATCCTCGGGGTCAGCGGACCGACGCGGCTCGGCGAGGTACTCCGTACCGGGCCGAACGGGCGGAGCGTCCGCGGCCCAAACGGCTTAGAGTTCAGGATGTGGGAACCGGAATCCGGCCCACCCGCCTCGGACGTCACCGGGGACACACGAGACCGGCGGGCCGAAGACCCGGTCGCCATGACGCTAAGGAGCGAAGTTGCGGGTACACGACTCACTCATCGACCTGGTCGGGGACACCCCGTTGGTCCGCCTGCGAAAGGTCACCGAGGGGCTGGCCCCGACGATCCTGGCGAAGGTCGAGTACTTCAACCCGGGCGGTTCGGTGAAGGACCGTATCGCGTTGCGGATGGTCGAGGCCGCCGAGAAGAGCGGTGAGCTCCAGCCGGGCGGGACCATCGTCGAGCCCACCTCCGGGAACACCGGTATCGGCCTTGCGCTGGTGGCCCAGGAGAAGGGCTACCGCTGCGTCTTCGTCTGCCCCGACAAGGTCGGGCCGGACAAGCTGTCGGTGCTGCGCGCCTATGGCGCCGAGGTCGTGGTCTGCCCGACCACGGTCGCCCCCGAGCACCCCGAGTCCTACTACTCGGTCTCCGACCGGCTCGCCCGGGAGATCCCCGGCGCTTGGAAGCCCAACCAGTACGAGAACGAGAACAACCCGGAATCGCACTACCACTCCACCGGTCCGGAGATCTGGGACCAGACCGAGGGGCGCATCACGCACTTCGTCGCGGGTATCGGTACCGGCGGCACCATCAGCGGTACCGGTCGCTACCTCAAGGAGGCCTCCGAGGGCCGGGTGCAGATCGTGGGCGCGGACCCGGAGGGTTCGGTCTACTCGGGCGGCACCGGCCGTCCGTACCTGGTCGAGGGTGTGGGCGAGGATATCTGGCCGGGCACCTATGACACGGCGATCTGCGACGAGATCGTGGCGGTCAGCGACAAGGACTCGTTCCTGATGACCCGTCGTCTGGCCAAGGAGGAGGGGCTGCTGGTCGGCGGCTCCTGCGGTCTGGCGGTCGAGGCGGCCCTGCGTGTGGCCGAGACGGCCGGCCCCGACGACGTCATCGTGGTGCTGCTGCCGGACGGTGGCCGCGGCTACCTGGGCAAGATCTTCAACGACGAGTGGATGGCCGACTACGGCTTCCTGTCCGCCGAGACCGAGGAGGCCACGGCGGGCCAGGTGCTGGGCGGCAAGGAGGGCGAGATGCCCGACTTCGTGCACAGCCACCCGGACGAGACGGTCGGGACCGCCGTGGCGATCATGCGCGAGTACGGCGTCTCCCAGCTGCCGGTCATGAAGGAGGAGCCGCCGGTCATGGCGGCCGAGGTCGTGGGCTCCATCGCCGAGCGCGATCTGCTGGACGCCCTCTTCGACGGTCGGGCCGAGCTGGACGACCTGGTGGAGACGCACATGGGTCGGCCGCTGGCGACCGTCGGCACCGGTACGCCGGTGAGCGACTGTGTCCGCCTGCTGCGCACCTCGGGGGCCCTTGTGGTGCTGCGCGACGGTAAGCCCGTGGGCATTCTCACCCGTCAGGACCTGCTGGCCCACCTGTCCGGTTGACCGGTCGCCGGGGCGGTCGCGCGAGCGTCCGCCCCGGCGCGTGCGACGGTCTCTCGAACGTTCGCGCGTCATACCGAGCGTCGTTCGGGACCCGGTGTTCGCCTGCCCGACATAGTGCCGCATACTCGGACACTGCTAATGTTCGAGTCGGAATTACCGATCGGTAATAAGTAGGTGCGCGCGTGTCTCGGCTCTTGTCCTGGATCATCCGCTCCGTCTGGTCGTACGCACGGAACCACGGCGCGATCCGGGCCGAGTCGAAGGCGGCCCGGCGGTTCGCCCGCTTCGGTACCGGTTCGGCGATCGCCTTCCCCGTGGCCACGCTGTACGGCGAACCCTGGATCGAGATCGGGGTGCACACCGTCCTGGGCGGTGACATCACCCTGGCCGCCGGGATGGGCCCCGACTACGACCTCGGTGAGGGGACCGTGGTCCGGATCGGCTCCGGATGCGCGATCGGCCGCGGTTCGCACGTCGTCGCCCACAAGTCGATCGACATCGGCGACCACGTCTACACCGGCCCCTACGTCTACATCACCGACCAGAACCACTCCTACTCCAACACCGAGATCCCCGTCGGCCTCCAGTGGCCGGTGGACGCTCCGGTGAGCATCGGCGCGGGAAGCTGGCTCGGCGCCAACTCCGTGATCCTGCCCGGTGTCCACCTCGGGAGGAACTCGGTGGTGGCCGCCGGAACCGTGGTGCGGCCCGGCACCTACCCCGATCACGCCGTCATCGCCGGGATCCCCGGTCGGGTCGTGCGCCGCCACGACCCCGAGCTCGGCTGGGATCCGCCGCTGCGCGAGTCGGGGACCCCCACCCGGGTCCCCACCCCGGTCACCGGTCTGCCTCCCGAGGCTCCGGTCGAGCCCCCGGAACCGGGATCGGCCACCCGTTTCCCGCCGACCTGAGAAGCCGCTCGCGGGCCGGGCGAAGAAGGTTCCGTCCGGAATGTCCGACCGTCGGAGTCGTATGGTCGCGATGGGGCGTGTGAGGCGTGAGATCTCCCTGTTGACAGGGGGTCTGGAGGGGTATCCGGGTACTAGGGTGGCCCCATGAAGTTCGACGGGTTTGAAACACGGGCCATCCACGCGGGCCAGGAACCGGACGCCGGTACCGGAGCCGTGGTCGTGCCGATCTACCAGACGAGTACCTACGCCCAGGACGGCGTGGGCGGACTGCGCCAGGGGTACGAGTACTCCCGCACCGCCAACCCCACGCGCACCGCCCTGGAGGAGTGCCTGGCCGCGCTTGAGTCCGGCGCGCGCGGGCTGGCCTTCGCCTCCGGCATGGCGGCCGAGGACACCCTGCTGCGCACGGTGCTCTCCCCGGGCGACCACATCATCATCCCCGGTGACGCCTACGGGGGTACCTTCCGCCTCATCTCCAAGGTGGTCGAGCGCTGGGGCGTCTCCTGGGACGCGGTCGACCAGACCGACGTCGAGGCGGTGCGCGCGGCGATGCGTCCCGAGACCAAGGTCGTGTGGACCGAGACGCCCACCAACCCGCTCCTGGGCATCACCGACATCGAGACGGTCGCGCGGATCGCGCACGACGGCGGCGCCCTCCACGTCGTCGACAACACGTTCGCCTCGCCCTACCTACAGCAGCCCCTCACCCTGGGCGCCGACGTGGTCGTGCACTCCACCACCAAGTACGTCGGCGGCCACTCCGACGTGGTCGGCGGGGCGCTGATCGTCGCCGACGCCGAACTGGGGGAGCGGCTGGCCTTCCACCAGAACACCATGGGCGCGGTCGCGGGCCCCTTCGACGCCTGGCTGACGTTGCGCGGGGTCAAGACCCTGGGCGTGCGGATGGACCGGCACAGCGAGAACGCCGAGCGGGTCGTGGCCGCGCTCGAAGGGCACCCGGCGGTACGGCGCGTGTACTACCCGGGGCTGGACTCCCACCCGGGCCACAAGATCGCCGAGCGGCAGATGCGCGCCTTCGGCGGGATGGTCTCCTTCGAGCTGCGCGACGGTGAGAAGGCTGCGCTGGAGCTGTGCGAGCGGACGAAGGTCTTCACCCTGGGCGAGTCCCTGGGCGGGGTCGAGTCGCTCATCGAGCACCCGGGCCGGATGACACACGCCTCGACGGCGGGTTCGGCGCTGGAGGTCCCGGCGGACCTGGTGCGGATCTCGGTGGGCATCGAATCCGGTGACGACCTGGTCGCCGACCTGGAGCAGGCCCTGGAGGGCTGAGTCGTGGGCCCGCGCGGCGCTGCCGCGCGGGTGCCCCGGCTTTTCGGCCGGGCCCGGCGCGGCGTCCTCGGGGTTCGTCCCCCGCGTGGTCCCGGCGGGGTGGGCGTGGTCTCGGGCGGGGTGGTCCGGTGCTCAGGCCGCGGTCGGAGCGCGGTCCTCCGAGGGGGCCGTGAAGGGGGCCGCGGCGGGGCGTCGCTCGCGGAAGCGCAGGCCACAGATGTAGCGCCCGGTGTTGCCCAGGGTGCTGTCGAGCTCCTCGTCGCGCAGGGAGCGGTAACCGCCTCGACGGTCCTGGCGGCGGATCCCGATGGAGATGGCCAGGAGGAAGCCGGCCGACAGGCCGAGCAGGACGATGCCGACGAGGATCAGAACGATGAACGTGGTCTCCACGGTGTTCTCCTTTGGGGAAGGGGTGGGGTCAGCTCCTGTACGGCCCCCTCGTGCGTGAGGGAGACGTGGCAGCGGTTCTCATCTTTTCCCTGTTCCAGTGGGGTGTGAGAGGCCTCTGTGGTGGCGGTGCCCGGTGGGGTCGGAACCGGGTCGTCGGGGGTGAACTCGGCGTGTACCGAGAGTGGCGTTCCTCTATAGGATGGGCTCGATCGAACCCGATGGACCTGTTCTGTTGGTAATACCGCTCAGCTTGTTGGTACAAGCTGAGGTGTTGGTCTTATACCCTCGAGGGGGCGGACTTATGCGGGCCGAAAGCCGATATCGACAGATCGCTCGAACCCTGCGCAGGGAGATCCAGGGCGGAAGCCTTCCCCCCGGCGGCCAACTCCCCTCGGAGAAGCAGCTGGAGGAGCGCTTCGAGGCCTCGCGCAACACCGTCCGCCTGGCCCTGGGAATGCTCCGCAACCAGGGGCTCATCGTGAGCAGGCCGGGGCGTGGACACTACGTCCAGGACGTCGTACCGGAGACCTTCTACGCCACCCGGGGCAAGGGCGGGCCCGGTGGGCTCAACGAGTCGAACATGAGCGGCCTGACCCTGGAGGAGCTCCAACTCCTCAGCGCCGACACCGCCGTCGCCTCCCGTCTGCGCGTCCCCGAGGGCACCATGACCGTCGTACGACGCATGCACCGGTTCTCCGGCGGCCGTTCCGGATCGATCAGCTCCGCGTTCTATCCGATGGACCTGGTCGAGAACACCCCGCTCATGCTGCCTGAGGACGTGGAGAGCGCCCTGGAGGTCCTCATGGAGCACGGACACCGGCAGGTGGGCTACGTGGACGAGCTGGCCACCAGGATGCCCACTCCCCAGGAGGTCGACGAACTGGAGTTGCCGCCCGGCGTCCCCGTCCTGACCGTCCACCGGACCGACTATTCGACGGAGCGGCCCATCCGCCTGGTGCACACTGTGTACGCCGGGCACAGCATCCGCTACCAGTTCGAGCACGGCGATCTCAAGGCCTACCACCGGGATTGACACAGCGTATGAGCATGTCGAAGAAGACCCTTGTCGCCGATCATCTCCGCGAGGCCCTGGCCAGGGGCGACTTCGAACCGGGCCAACGACTGCCGGGGGAGGAGGAGCTCGCCGAGGAGCTGGGCGTCTCCCGGGCCACCGCCCGTCTGGGGATGCGCCTCCTCCAGGACGAGGGACGTATCTCCATCGTCGCCGGCCGCGGTGCCTTCGCCGCCGACCCCCGGCCGATCATCCACCTGGCCACCCCCCTCTCGGGGGAGGACTCCGAACGTTTCGAGAGCGGTTACCGCGCCCACCTCCGGAAGGCCGGTCACCTCGACGTCGACGAGAGGGTCAAGGTCAGCCTGGACACCATGCGGGCCAAGGTGGCCCGACGTCTGGGCGAGAAGCCCGGGAGCGGACTGGTCGTGATCCGCTCCTCGAACCGCTACGTCGACGGGGCCCTGTGGCAGTCCCAGATCACCTACCTGCCCTTCGGGATCGCCGGAGGCACCGTGCTGATGTCCCCGGAGCACCTGAACGAGGGGGTCGGGGCGGCCCTGCGCGAACTCGGCTTCCACGAGGAGTGGAACCGCGACATCGTGGGAGCCCGGATGCCCTCCACGAGCGAGGCCGAGACCTTCCGCATGGGGCCGGGTATCCCTCTGCTTCTCCAGGAACGGGTGGTCTACCAAGGGGAGCGCCCCCTGCGCTTCACCGTGACGCTCATGCCGGCCGATCGCCATCAGCTCCTCTACGCGGGCGGCGAGGTCCCCGAAAGCTCGTGGCTGCCGGACCCGGACGTCAACGTCTTCGAACGTTGACTCAGAAGGACCCGCGCGGATAACGGCCGATCACCGAGGGGCCCAACGTCTCCGGGGTCGCGTCCACGACCCGTACGCCCCGTCGCTCCGTCAACGAGCCTCGGAAGGCGCGCAGGCGCTCGTCGTCGGCCATGAGGAAGAACGTCGCCTCGGCGCCCTCGGCCAGCGTCGCGTCCAGTTCGGCGCCGGTGACCTCCGCTGTTCGAGGAGAGGGCGGCCAGGAGAAGCGGGGCCGGCCCTCCTCGTCCAGATGGGCCGTGGGCTCCCCGTCGGTGATCACCATGACCGCCCGGCGGGCGCCCCGGCACGTCCGCGACCCGGTACGGGCCAGCCGCAGGGCGTGGTGCAGATTGGTGCCGGGTGTTCGAGGTCCCTCGTGCGCGACCAGGTCGACCGGGCCCATCTCCCGCGCGCGCTCCCCGAAGCCGATCACCGTCACCCGGTCCTCGGGGTGCCGGGTCCGGACCAGGGCGTGCAGGGCCAGGGCGGTCCGCGCGGCGGCCTCGTGCAATCCCCGGATCGCCATGGAGGGGGACAGGTCGACCAGCAGGAACACCGACGCCGAACGCTCCGGTCCGGTCTCGGCGTACCGCAGATCCTCGGAGAGCAGCGCGGCCCGGCCCTCGGCCACGCCGCCCGCGGCACGGCGCAGGACCGCCTCGCGCACGCTCGCGACCGGGTCCAGAGGACGGTCGAGTTCGTCGCGGGGCAGGCTCGCCCCGGTCGGCTCACCCCCGGCCCCGAAGACGCCGGGACGGGAACCGGGGGCCGGCCCGGCGGCCGCCTCGATCTCCCGAAGAGCCTCCTCACCGAGTCGGCGCAGTTCGGCCGAGGTCGGTTCGCGTCCGGACCGGGCCCCGGGCCACAGGGGGACGGCGGGGCCGCCCTCCCCGCGGCCCGGTGGAACGGCCGCGTACCCCTCGGACGGGACCGAGGGGCCGCGATCGGTCGACGCCTCCTCCCGCGTCGAACCCCCGGCGGCGGAGCGGTCCTCGTCGGCCAGGGGGTCGGGCCCGCCCGAGTAGGACCGGTAACGGGACCACGTCCCTCCGGCCCCGGGAGCCCCGCCCCGCCGTGTCGGCCCGTACCGCTCAGAGACGGTAGACACCCCCGTCGGCCGAGGTGTCCTTGGACAACCGGCGCTCCAGGTACAGGCCCTCCAACGCGAACTCCAGAACGGAGGCGGCCAGCCCCGGTGTGGGCGGGCCGTCCTCCTCCTCGGGCGCCGCCCGCTCGATCAACCCGGACAGTCCGGGTACCGTCCCCACCCTGCGCAGCAGTTCGGCCGCGCCCACCAGGTCCCCGCTCTCCACCGTGCCCCCGCCGGAGAAACGGTCGCCGAGGGGGTCCAGGTCGGCCTCGCCCAGGCGCGACCGGAAGGTCTCGGCCACGGCCCTGCGCAGAAGGGTCTCCAGGACGTCGAACTCGCGCCCCTGGGAGCCGATCTCGAACTCGACCTTGCCCAACAGAGGTTCCACCACGCCGGCCAGATCACAGACCCGGGCCACCGGAGCGTCCTCGCCGGTCAGAGCCGCCCTGCGCAGGGCCGACGCGGCCATGGTCTCGGCGGCGGCCACGGTCAGACGCACCGAGACCCCCGATCGTCGATCCACCCGAGCGGAGTCCCGGACCAGCCGGGCGAAACGGGCCACCGTCTCCAACAGATGCGAGGGCACCACCGTGCCCTCCGGCAGCCGCGCCTCCTGCCCGAGCAGGGTCAGTTCGTGCTCCAGGTCGGGCGGGTAATGGGTACGCACCTGAGAACCGAAACGGTCCTTGAGCGGGGTGAGGATCCGGCCCCGACCGGTGTAGTCCTCGGGGTTGGCGCTGGCCACCAGCACCAGGTCCAGCGGCAGCCGCAGACTGTATCCGCGGATCTGGAGGTCGCGCTCCTCCAACACGTCGAACAGCGCCACCTGGGCCCGGGGCGGCAGGTCGGGGAGTTCGTTGACGCAGAGGACGCCCCGGTTGGCGCGCGGCAGCAGGCCGTAGTGGATCGTCTCCGGATCGCCCAGTGAACGCCCCTCGGCCAATCGACCCGGATCCACGTCGCCGACCAGCTCGGCGGTGCCGGTGTCGGGCGTGGCGAGTTTCTCTCCGTACCGTTCGTCCCGACCCCGCCAGCGGACGGGGAGCCGGTCCCCCTCCTCCGATAGCCGACGTACGCACACCGGACAGACAGGGGCGTAGGGATGGTCGTTGATCGGGCATCCGGCCACCGAGGGCGACCACTCGTCCAACAATCCCGCCAGGGTACGGATCAGGCGGCTCTTGCCCTGGCCGCGTTCGCCCAGCAGCACCACGTCGTGCTCGGCGAGCAACGCGCGCTCCAACGCGGGCAGGACGGTGCGGTCGAACCCGTGGATCCCCGGAAAGCGGGGCAGGCCCGCGCCCATCCGGGCCAAGAGGTTCTCCCGGATCTCGGCCGAGGTGGAACGATGGACATGGCCGGACTCTCGCAGGGCGCCACGTGTGCTCGGGAGCCCGCTCGGAGGGGACGGGGGGTGGGTCACGGCAAGCAGTGTAGGCCCGTCGGGGGTTTGAGGGGGCGGCTGAAGGAAAGTCCCTGTCTGAAGCAGGGATGGAAGAATGGGACGACAAGGTCTCCAGAGCCGGCCGCGCGGTCGGTGAAGGCGGGGTGGCGGTGTGGCAAGGTTCGGCGATGCTCTGACGACGGGGGCCGACCTCGTGAACGCGGCCGAGCGCGCCGTACTCCAGGCCCTGGAGCAGGTGGACGGGCCCGCCGACCTCGTGTGCTTCTTCGTCAGCGGTGAGGACCCGGAGGAGGTCACGCTCGCGGGCACCCGGGTCATGGAACTGTCCGGGGGAGCGGTCACCCTGGGGTGCAGCGCCACCGGTGTGATCGGTGGGGGCCGAGGGGTCGAGGGCCAGGGCGCCGTCAGCGTATGGTGCGGCCGTCTCCCCGGGGTGGAGCTCACCCCGTTCTGGCTGGACACCATGGTCGAGGGGGACCACCTCGCCGTGGTCGGCATGCGCGAACCGAGTCCGAACGACCGGGTGGGCATCCTGCTCACCAACCCCTACGAGTTCCCCACCCAGGCGTTCGTACGAGAGACCACCGCGGCCCTGGGAGGGCTGCCGCTGGTCGGCGGTATGGCCGACGGCCTGCGGGGCGAGGGTTCGGTCCGCCTCTTCTGCGAGGGAGAGGTGGCCCTCAACGGCGCCGTGGGCGTCCTGGTCGGCGGGGACGGTGTCCTGGGCACCGTGGTCAGTCAGGGCTGCCGCCCGATCGGACCCGACATGACCGTCACCAAGGCCGAGGGCAACCTCGTGTTGGAACTGGCCGGCGTCAACGCCTACGAGAGACTGGAGAGCCTGGTGGAGCGGCTCTCCGACGAGGACCGCGAACTGGCCGAGCAGGGGCTGCACCTGGGCATCGCGGTCGACGAGTACGCCGACCACCACGAGCAGGGCGACTTCCTCATCCGCAGCCTGGTGAGCGCCGACGAGGAACTGGGCGCGCTCACCATCGGCGACATGGTGGAGGTCGGACAGACGGTCCGCTTCCAGGTCCACGACGCGGACACCGCCGACGAGGACCTCGCGCGCAGGCTCACGGAGTTCGGGGCCCAGCACGCGGTCGGTGCCGGACTGCTCTTCTCCGGCGACGGACGGGGCGCCTCCCTGTTCCCCCGGGCCGACCACGACGTCCTCTCCGTCCGGCGCACGCTCGGGGCCGCCCCGGTCGCGGGCTTCTTCGCGGCGGGCGAGATCGGACCCGTCTCGGGCGCGAACCACGTGCAGGGCTTCACCGCCTGCCTCCTGGCCTTCGCCCCCTGACCGGGCACGGACCCTTCCGAGTCGGACTTTTACCGCCGTATCACCAACACCCCGCCTTGGGTTCCTTGAGTGCGCCCACTTTCAGGTGATTACTAAGAGTGACTGTTTTCATCACTTTGAGTGTTTGGCGAGAGAAGGAACGATGGCGCAGAACCGGCGCACCACCACACCTCTGTTGGCTCTCGGGGCGTTCGCCCTGTTGGCCCCCATGGTCACCCCGGGAACGGCCGCCGCCGAGGCGTCCTGGCTCGAACAGGACCTCTCCTCCGCGGACCGGATCGGACTGACCCTGGCGTCGGGGGCGCTGCGCCTGGACACGGTCGAGGACCTGGGGGCCTCACCACGCCTGGACACCACGAAGAGACGCACCGGCCTCGCGACCTTCCCCGAACAGGAACTGCCCGAACCGACCGACACCGTCGACGTGTCCGTCCGCACCACGGGCGAGGCCGAGGAGGTCCTCACCGAGGCGAGGGGCCACCGGACCGACGGCATGTGGACCGAATGGCAGCAGACCCGCGACGGGGGCGGCCGTGTCGTCCTGCCCGAGGCCGTCGACGAGGTCCAGGTGCGGGTCGAGGTGTCCTCGAAGGCCGAGAAGGGCGGCGCCTCCGTCGACGAGGTGCGCGTGCGCCCGGTGGAGTCCTCCGTGGCGACCACCGACGAGACCCCGAAGGGCTCCGAGAGCGCGGACGGAGGCACGGGCGAGGCCGCCAAGGGCGACGACGTGCCCCGACCGTTCTCCGCCCGGCTCTTCGCCACCAGGATCGGACTCGTGGGCGAGACCACCGCCAACGGCCACACGGTGCGCCCCGACGACCACTTCGTCGCCCTGCCCTCGCGCCGAGGGCTCTCCACCCGAGGCGGCGGCGAATACACGGTCAGAGTGTGCAGCACCGGAGCACTGGGCCCCAAGGCCGAGGGGGACACCGAGAACCACGACCCGCGCTGCGCCTACCTGCCGGTCTGGGACGTGGGCCCCTGGAACATCACCGACGACCACTGGAACGACGATCGCGAGTCCTGGCGCGACCTCGACCGCGGTCGCCCCCAGGCCCAGGCCGCCTACACCGAGGGGCACAACGACGGCCTGGACGGCTTCGGCCGCCGCGTACAGAACCCCGCCGGCATCGACCTCGCCGACGGAGCCTTCAACGAAGGCCTCCAACTGCCCACCAACGGCTGGGTGGAGGTCGACTACCTGTGGACCGCCGAATACCGCGACCGCGCGGAGGTCACCACCGCCACCCAGAGCGACCCGGTGATCGTGCGCACCGGACCGGGAACCCACTACGACACGATCGGCCTGGCCGCGCACAAGGCCAACGTCGACGTGGCCTGCCAGGTCATCGGCGACCCCGCCACCGGCCCCAACGGCGTCAGCGACGTCTGGTACCGGATCGGTGAGGGCCACTACATCCCCGCGGCCTTCGCCCAAGGGGGATCCGAGGCCCCGTACTGCCTTCCCGGCAAGCCTTGATCTGTGTTCGCTTTGGCCCTCCGCTTCGCTTCGGGCCGTGTTCGGGCGATCCCATGGTGGGGTGGGAGGGCGGGTGGACGTTACTTCAGGGGGTCGGGGTAGGAGACCGCCTACCGGCCACCACAGGGGGTCGAGGTAGGAGGGTGGGCGCGGGTTACACCCTGCTGGGGGTCGGGGGCCGAGAGTGTTTGCTTTGCGCCTCCGCCGGCGCTTCGGCGCGTGTTCGGGCGCCAGGGGAGGCGGGAACCTTCGGCACCTTCGGTGTGGTCACTCGTTCCTCGCGACCCCACCTGCGGCACCTCCAGAACCCCGCCGGCGCCCGAACGGGCAACCCCCCGTGGCCAGGGTAGGAGACCGCGAACCGGTCACACCCCCTGGTCGGGGGCGCGCTAGCGGGTCTTGACGACGAGGGTGCCGGCGGCGCGGTCGTGCACGGCCCGCGCACGGTCATCGCTGAGCATGCCCATGGCCAGGCCGAGGGAGACGATGTTGCCGAGGCAGGGGAGGGTCTGGGGGAGACAGAACAGGGAGGAACGGACGACCGCCTGCTTCTGCCCGAGGCGGTCGCCGCCTCCGGCGTCGATCACCTTGATGCCCACGATCATCTTGCCGAGCGTGCGCCCCCAGGTGACCAGATAGAGCCAGTCGTAGAAGAACAGCAGCACGCCCCAGCCGAAGAAGAAGAGGAAGATCCAGACGTTGACCTCGCCGTCGGTGCCGTCCGGGTTCCCGGTCAGCACCGCCACGAGGCCGGCCATCAGCATGAAGAAGAGGAGCGCGGTGAAGGCGGCCAAGAGGTAGTCGATCAGCCGGGCCGTCAGACGTAGTCCGAAACCCGCGGGGGTCGGGGCGTTCCCAGGGCGTCCGGGCTCCCCTCGAGGGACCGCGGGGTACGAGGGGCCCTCGGGGGCCCGCCCCCCGTTCAAAGGGTGAGGTCCACCCTGGTGGGGGCCGTGCGGGTGCCAGTGGGGAGAAGACATACGGCTGCCGCTCTCTCGGTTCGGAGGGGTCTCAGCGATCGGGGGACGCCTCCGCAGAGTACCCAGAGCCGTGGTGGAGCGAGCACGACACATGCGCGGAGGGGCGGCCGGTGCCGCCCCTCCGCGCATGATCGGACCTCGTTCGGTCGTGGTCTCACATGCCGCTGTAAGGGACCGCGTCGATGATGTCCACGCCGAGGCTCTTGCCGTTGGGCAGGGTGTAGCTGACGCTCTCGCCCACGCGCTTGCCGTTGATGGCGGAGCCGAGGGGGGACTTGGGGGAGTACACGTCGATGGGGGAGCCGCTCTCCTCACGGGAGGCGAGCAGGAAGGTGACCTCCTCGTCATCCCCGTCGAACTTGACGGTGATGGTCATGCCGGGGCCGACCACGCCCTCGGTGTGGGGCGCTTCGCCGACCCGCGCGGTGCGCAGGATCTCGGTGAGCTGGAGGATGCGGGCCTCCATCTTGCCCTGTTCCTCCTTGGCGGCGTGGTAGCCGCCGTTCTCCTTGAGGTCGCCTTCTTCCCGGGCGGCCTCGATCTTTTCCGCGATCTCGATGCGCCCACTCCCCGACAGGTGGTCCAGCTCTCCCTTGAGCCGGTCATACGCCTCCTGGGTGAGCCAGGTGACGTTGTCATCGCGGGTCTGGGTCACGGGAACTCCTTGTGTACTCGTAGCAAAGGCCACCAGGCGGCCAGAGCTGAACTTACGAGAATATCACCGAGCGCGATCGCGCTCGGTGTCGTGTTCTCGGGGGTCCGGACCCCACCCCCGGTCGTCGATCAGAGGCGAGGGGCCGTTCGGTCGATCAGTCTTGCGAACCTTGTTCCCTGCATGAGGCCACTTCTACCGTGGCCGCCTGTCGAACCGTTTCAACGTCCGTCTGGACCATCCGGTTCCCGCCCTCGACCTCGACCCTCGCGGTACCGACCTCGACCATCTGGGCGTCCAGGGCCCGGAGCAGGCATTCGGCGCCGCCGCGGCTGTTCACCTCGAAGGAGATCCGTGCCTCGGAGGAGGAGGGCGCGGACACCGTGACCACCTGGTGGAAGACGTCTCCGCTCAGCCCGCTGTAGTTCATCACGGACATACCCCAGCCGATGGTGACCGCGACCGCGAAGATGGTGCCGACGATGAAGAAGAGAGGCCCGTTGCCGTGGTGTTTGCGTAGTGCCGGAGCTGGATCTGCACTGTTCACGGCGTCATCTTCCGGGGTCGCTGCCATTGGGAATCTCCGAGCAAGGGAATGGTGTTGTCTAAGATATCCCCGACCTGACAGCCCCCCTACGCGGCCCGCACGTGAGTCGTCCACGCCGTGACATCCGGGGTGGTGGCGGACGCCTGTGCCCAGTGGTCGTCGACAGAGCCAAGGAGAAGCCTTCGTTGTCCGAGCGCCTGCGGCTTATGGCCGTTCATGCCCATCCCGATGACGAGTCCAGCAAGGGTGCCGCCACGATGGCGCGCTACGTCCAAGAGGGCGCCGAAGTGCTGGTCGTCACCATGACCGGTGGTGAACGCGGTGACATCCTCAACCCCGCGATGGAGCGCCCCGAGATCCGAGAGAACATCGCGGAGGTGCGTCGCCAGGAGATGGACCGTGCCCGCGAGATCCTCGGCATCGAGCAGGAGTTCGCCGGGTTCGTCGACTCCGGCCTGCCGGAGGGCGACCCGCTGCCGCCCCTGCCCGAAGGGTGCTTCGCGACCCTTCCGGTGGAGGAGGCCGCGGCCCCGCTGGTCGCGGCGATCCGTCGCTTCCGTCCGCACGTGATCCTCACCTACGACGAGAACGGCGGCTACCCGCACCCCGACCACATCATGACCCACAAGGCGTCGATGCACGCCTTCGACGCCGCTCCCGAGCCCGAGGCCTACCCCGAGGCGGGGGAGCCCTGGCAGCCGCTCAAGCTGTACTACTTCGTGGGCTTCCCGCCCGAGCGCTTCGATGCCCTCGCCCAGACCCTGGCCGCGCACGGGATGGAGAACCCGTTCGAGGAGTGGGCCGCCCGTGTGAAGGACATGGAGCGTCGCCGGTGGGAGATCACCACCCGTGTCCACTGCAGCGAGTACTTCGAGGTCGCCAACGACGCGCTTCGGGCGCACGCCACCCAGATCGACCCGAACGGCTTCTGGTTCGCGGTCCCCAACGAGATCGTCGCCGAGGCCTGGCCGACCGAGGACTACCACCTCGTCCGTTCCCTCGTGGACACGGAGGTCCCTGAGAAGGACCTCTTCGCAGGTGTCCGCGAGGCAGTGAGAGTATGAGTTCCATGAACACCCTTCTCGTGTCCGCTCCGGTGCTCGCCAATAGCTTCGCGCTGGACAAGGACACCGTCACGCCCGGTGTCCTCGGTTTCCTCGCCGTCTTCGCGATCGGCGTCGCCCTCTACTTCCTGATGCGCAGCATGACCGGCAAACTGCTGGTCGTGCGCGGTGAGCAGAGCAGCGACGAAGCGATCCGCACCTCCTCCGAGTCCGCCTCCGCGTCGGCCTCGCGGGCGGCGGCCGTGGAGAAGCAGAAGGACACCGAGAAGTGAGGTGGACGCCCCCGCCGCGCACCCGCGGGGGCGTCTCCCTCTTCACGGTGTGACCCGCTTTCGGGCGCGGATCGTCCGGGCCTCCTCGCGGGGCGACCTGGCAGAGTGGGTGTATGCCCAATCGTCTGAGCGACGCGACCAGTCCGTACCTGTTGCAGCACGCCGACAATCCGGTGGAGTGGTGGCCCTGGGGTGAGGAGGCCTTCGCCGAGGCCCGCCGCCGCGACGTGCCCGTCCTGATCTCGGTCGGCTACGCGGCCTGCCACTGGTGCCACGTCATGGCCCACGAATCCTTCGAGGATCCGGCCACCGCGAGCCTGATGAACTCCCTGTTCGTCAACGTGAAGGTCGACCGTGAGGAACGCCCCGACGTCGACGCCGTCTACATGGAGGCGACCCAGGCGATGACCGGTCAGGGCGGCTGGCCCATGACCGTGTTCGCCTCGCCCGACGGCGCGCCCTTCTACTGCGGTACCTACTTTCCCAGGGATCACTTCCGGCGCCTGCTCGAAGGCGTGGCCGCCGCGTGGCGTGACAAGCGCGCGGACCTCCTCGACCAGGGCAGGCGGGTGGTGGAGGCGCTCGGCGCCCCCCGCCGACTGGCCGCCTCTCCGCCGCCGACCGCGGCCGACCTGGACCTGGCGGTCCAGGGGCTGATCCGCGACTACGACACCGCCAACAGCGGGTTCGGCGACGAACCGAAGTTCCCGCCGTCGATGCTGCTGTCGTTCCTCACCGCGCAGCACGAGCGGACCTTCCCCTTCCAGACCGCCGACGAGCCCACGCCGGCGGCGCTCATGGCGGGCGGGACGGCGGTGGCCATGGCGCGGGGAGGGATCTACGACCAGATCGGCGGGGGGTTCGCGCGCTACTCGGTGGACCGGGGTTGGGTGGTCCCCCACTTCGAGAAGATGCTCTACGACAACGCCCTTCTCCTGCGCGCCTACGTACGGTTGAGCCGACGACCTTCGGGGACGGATCCGGCCGCCGACACGGAACGCGCCCTGCTGTTGCGGGCGGCCCAGGAGACGGCCGACTGGATGCTGCGCGACCTGCGCACCCCCGAGGGCGGGTTCGCCTCGGCCCTGGACGCCGACAGTGAGGGGGAGGAGGGCGTCTACTACGTGTGGACGCCGGCCGAACTGCGCGAGGTCCTGGGGGACGAGGACGGGGCCTGGGCGGCCGCGCTGTTCGGGGTGACCGAGGAGGGGACCTTCGAACGGGGAGCCTCGGTGCTCCAGCTGCGGGTCGACCCCGACGACGTCGAGCGCTACGACCGGGTGCGGGCCGCCCTGTCGGCCGCGCGGGCCGAGCGGGTGCCGCCCGCCCGGGACGACAAGGTGGTCGCCGCCTGGAACGGGCTGGCGATCGCGGCCCTGGCCGAGGCGGGTGCCCTGCTGGGCCGCCCGGGGTGGATCAACGCGGCCCGTGACGCCGCGGATCTGGTCCTCGACGTGCATCTGCGTTACGGGCGTCTGGTGCGGACCTCGCGTGACGGCCGTCCTGGGCCGAGCGCCGGCGTCCTGGAGGACTACGCGGATCTGGCCGAGGGGCTGATCGCACTCCACGGTGTCACCGGCGAGGCCCGTTACGTGCGCGAGGCCGGTGGTCTGCTGGACACGGTGCTGGAGCGCTTCGGCGACGGCGAGGGCGGGTTCTACGACACGGCCGACGACGCCGAGAGGCTCTTCAGCCGACCTCAGGATCCGACGGACAACGCCACCCCCTCCGGTCGCTTCGCCGCCGCGTCCGCGTTGCTGTCCTACGCCGCGCTCACGGGAAGCGAACGGCATCGGGCCGCGGCCGAGGGGGCGCTGTCGGTGGTCCCCCTGCTGGCCGAGAAGGCGCCTCGTTTCGCGGGATGGGGGCTGGCCACGGGTGAGGCGTTGCTCACCGGTCCGCGCGCCGTCGCGGTGGTCGGCGAACCGGGCTCTCGGGAGACCGAGGAGCTGGTGCGCACCGTTCTGCGCTGGGCCCCGCTGGGCACGGTCCTGTCCCAGGGTGACGGCAGGGACAGCGGTGGCGTGCCACTGTTGGAGCACCGGGTGCCGATCGACGGCCGGGCCACCGCCTACGTGTGCGAGGGCTTCACCTGCAAGCTCCCGGTCACCACCTCCGAGGAGCTGGTCCGACAGCTCATCGGTTGATCCCCGTTCCGCTGCCGGTCGCTCCAGGAAGGGGCGGCCGGCAGCGGCCTTCTCACCCTCGGTCGGTGGGGGCGAGGGTGAACCGATCGAGGAGCTCCTCCGCGGCCGAGGGGCTCGCGACCCTGCCCCGGTCCAGGACCAGACGATGGTCCGCGGCCCGGATCTCCTCGGGGTCGTGTGTGGCGTGGACGACGGTCACGCCCTCGGCGGCGACCTCGGCGATGGTCGCGCGCATCCGTTCTCCCGCCTCGTGGTCCAGCCCCGTCGAGGGCTCGTCGAGTAGCAGCAGGTCCGTCTCCTGGGCCAGCCCTTGGGCGAGCAGGGCCCTTCGGCGTTGACCGCCGGACAGTTCTCCCAGTCTGCGTCCGGCGAGGTCGGCGATGCCGGTCCGTTCCAGGCAGCGGTCGATCACGGCGCGGTCGTGACGGTTCAGGGGACGCCAGAACCCACGATGCGCCCAGCGACCCATGGCCACTGTGGCGCGCACGGTCAGGGGCAGGGAGTCGGGGGCGGCTCCGCGCTGCACCACGAAGGCGGGACGGACCCTCCGGCGCGGGGTCACGGTGCCCGTCCTGGGGGAGAGCGTTCCGGCAAGGACGCCGAGCAGGGTGGACTTTCCGGAGCCGTTGGACCCCACCAGCGCGGTGACGGCCCCCTCCGGGATCTCGGCGTCGATCCCTCTGAGGACGTCCCCCTCCCCGTATCCCGCGCGCAGATCGTTCAGCATCACATCGACCACCCCTTTCGTCCTTTTTCGACCCTACTTGGAAACGATAATGGTTTTCGTTGTAGTGTGTCGCATCATGGAAGCACTGATCGAGCCCTTCGGGGTCGTCTTCGTCCAGCGCGCGCTGTGGGCCGGGGTCCTGGTCTCGGCGATCTGCGCCATCGCGGGCACCTGGGTGGTCCTGCGGGGCATGGCGTTCCTCGGGGACGCGATGTCCCACGGCATGCTGCCCGGAGTGGCCCTGGCCTCCCTCCTCGGACAGAGCCTGTTCCTGGGGGCCGCGCTGGCGGCGGGCGCCATGGCCGCGGGGATCACGGCACTGGGGCGTTCCCGCCGTCTCTCCCAGGACACGAGCATCGGTCTGCTGTTCGTGGGGATGCTCTCCGTGGGGGTGATCCTGGTCTCCCACTCGGCGTCCTTCGCCGTCGACCTCACCGCCTTCCTCTTCGGAGACGTCCTGGCCGTCCGGGAACGGGACCTGCTCCACCTGGGACTCTCACTGGCCGTGGCACTCGTGGTCGCGACACTCGGCCACCGGGCCTTCCTGGCTCTGGCCTTCGACCCGCGTAAGGCGCACACCCTGGGCCTGGCCCCACGGGTCGCGCACGCCGTCCTGCTCGGTCTGGTCACCCTCGCCGTGGTCGCCTCCTTCCACGTCGTCGGCACCCTGCTGGTGTTCGGACTCCTCATCGCCCCGCCCGCGGCGGCCCTGTACTGGGCGCGGAGCGTGCCGACGATCATGCTCGGCGCCACGGCCTTCGGCGCCACCGCCACCGTCCTCGGCCTGCTCGTCTCCTGGCATTGGGAGACCGCGGCCGGGGCGACCATCACCGCGACGGCGGTGCTCCTCTTCTTCGCCTCGGCCTCCACCGCGGCGCTCCGGCGACGGGCCGTACCCCGGAGAACCTTTCGACCCCCCGAACCCGCCCACCGAAGTGAAGAGAGGTCGGTGACCCCTTGAGACAGGACAGGACCACCACGATCGCGGGGGCCGTCGGGCTGTGCGCCCTGCTCCTGGCCGGATGCTCCGGCCCGGACCCCGGAACGGACGTCGACGAGACCGAGGAGACACCCCATGGCCACATCGAAGGGGCCGAAGAGCTCTCCGAACCCCACTACCGCCTCGTCGTCGCCGACACGGAGACCGGAGAGGTCGGCCTTCTGGACCTGATCACCGAGGAGACGACCGCTTTCGAAGGGACGTCGGGGGTCGACGGGATATCGGGGGACGGCCGCTTCGCCTACCTCCACGCCTCCGGACGGGAGACCCTCGACATCCTCGACAGTGGTGTGTGGACCGTGGACCACGGCGACCACAAGCACTACTACCGGACCGAGAGCGGCCCCGTCGGCTCGGTGGACGCCCCCGCCTCCCCTCTGGTGATCACCGACACCGCGCTGACCTCGCTGGCCGGCCCGGACGGCGCCTCCTCGCTGTTGGACCGCTCCGGGCTGGAGGAGGGCACGGTCGAGGAGATCGTCCCCGACCTGACCGGGAACGCCGTGGTCCTGCCCTACGCCGGACGGCTGATCGTGATCGAGGACGGCTCCGTGCGCGTCCACGAGCGTGACGGCTCCCCCTTGGAGGAATCGGAGTCGACCTGCGTCGATCCGAACGGCGCGGCCGTCACCCGCAGGGGCCTCGTGGTCGGTTGTGAGGAGGGCACCCTCCACATCACCGAGGAGGACGGGGCCCCGATCGCCGAGACGCTCGCCCACCCGGAGGAGGGCCGGTCCGAAGCGCTGCGCCACCGTCCCGGCTCCGCGGTCCTGGCGACCGTCTCCACCGAAGGGGACCTCTGGGTCCTCGACCTGGCCGCGGCCGAATGGCGGGCGTTCGAGGCCCACGACGTGGTGGACGCGGTGGCGATCGGGGAGGGCGCCCCCGTCCTGGTCCTGGAAGGGGACGGGACCCTGCGCTCAGTGGACCCGGAGACGGGGGAGGAGGACGCCTCCGTCCACCTCTTGGACGAGGTGGACACGGCCCACCCGCCCGCCCTCCAGGTCGACGCCGGTCGCGCCTACGTCAACGACGCGCACGCCGGCCTCGTCCACGAGATCGACCACGGCGACGACCTGCGCGTGGCCCGCTCCCTCGATCCGGGCGTCACCCCGGACCTCATGGTCGAGACGGGATGGTGAGCCCCGTGAACACGTCCTTCGCGCCACGTGGGCGCGCGTTCTCGGCCGCGGCCGCCCTGGGACTGGTCCTCGCCCTCACCTCGTGCACCGGAGACGACGACGGTACGGGGATCGTGGTGACCACCAACATCCTCGGCGACGTCACCCGGGAGATCGTCGACGACGAGGCCGAGATCACCGTGCTGATGAAGCCCGGCGCCGACCCGCACTCCTTCGGGATCTCCGCCCGGGAGGCGGCGATCCTGGAGAACGCCGACCTGGTCGTCCACAACGGGCTCGGCCTGGAGGAGGGGATCGCGCGCAACGTCGCCGCGGCGGAGGAGGCCGGGGTGCCGACCCTGGAGGTCGCGGCGGAGGTCGATCCGCTCCCCTACACCTCCGATGCGGACGAGGGGTCGCCCGACCCGCACTTCTGGACCGACCCGGTCCGAATGCTCACGGCGGTCGATCTGATCACCGAACACGTGGTCGCGGAGGTCGACGGTGTCGACGCCGAGGCGGTGCGCGCCGGGGCCGAGTCCTACGCGGCGGAGATCGAGGAGCTCGACGGGTGGATGTCCGACGAGTTCGGATCCCTGCCTGCCGAGAGCCGCCGACTCGTCACCGACCATCACGTCTTCGGCTACCTCGCCGACCGCTACGACTTCGAGGTCATCGGGGCGGTCGTCCCCGGCGGCACCACGCTGGCCTCGCCCAGCTCCGCCGACCTCAAGGACCTGTCCGACGCCGTCGCCGAGGCGGGCGTCTCGGCGGTCTTCTCCGATTCCTCCCAGCCCGACCGCCTGGTCACCGTCATGGCGGAGGAGGCCGGTGTGGACATCGAGGTGATCCCCCTCCACTCCGAGTCCCTCAGCGCCGAGGGAGAGGGGGCCGCCACCTACCTGGAGATGATGCGCGCCAACACCGAGGCCATCACCGACGGACTCCGTGGCGGGTGAGCCCGGTCCCGGGCTTGAACCACGTCACGCACCCCCCTGTACGGAACACGAAACGAGAAGAGAGCCGATCACCATGCGAGCGAGAAGATACGGCCGCGAAGCGGCCCTGCCCACCCTCCTGGCCGCAGGACTCCTCCTGACCGCCTGCGGTACCGGCGAGGGCGGCGACGCGGACCCGGAGGCGGCCGCCGAGGCCACCGTCACCGACCCCCTCGTCACCACCTACGACGGTGGTCTGTACGTCCTGGACGGCAGGACCCTCGACGTGGTCGAGGACATCGAACTGGAGGGCTTCAACCGGATCAACCCGGCCGGGGACGACCGGCACGTGTTCGTCTCCACCTCCGAGGGGTTCCGGCTCTTGGACGCCGCGGTGGCCGAGACGACCGACGTCCTCTTCGAGGCGGACGCCCCCGGACACGTCGTCCGTCACGCGGGCCGGACGGTGCTGTTCGCCGACGGAACCGGTGAGGTCACCGCCTTCGACACCGACGCGCTCGGGGCGGGACACCCCGAGGACGTCGAGGTGTACACGACGGAGGAGGCGCACCACGGGGTGGCCGTCGAATTGGAGGACGGAGGGCTTCTGGTGACCCTCGGGAACGAGGAGGAGCGGGTCGGCGCGATCGTCCTGGACGCCGACCGCGAGGAGATCGCCCGCAGCGAGGACTGCCCCGGGGTGCACGGGGAGAGCGCGGCGCGCGGTGGGGTCGTCGCCATCGGCTGTGAGGACGGGGCCCTGATCTATCGGGACGGCGCCTTCACCAAGGTCGAGGCCCCCGACGACTACGGGCGTATCGGCAACCAGGCCGGATCCGATCACTCCACCGTCATCCTGGGCGACTACAAGACCGACCCCGACGCCGAACTCGAACGCCCCGAGCGGGTCGCCCTGATCGACACCGAGAGCGCCGAGCTGAGCCTGGTCGACCTGCCCTCCAGCTACACGTTCCGCTCCCTTGGGCGGGGCCCGGAGGGGGAGGCGCTGGTCCTGGGCACCGACGGCGCGCTGCACGTCATCGACCCGGAGAAGGGCGAGATCACCGAGAGCGTCGAACTGATCGACCCCTGGGAGGAGCCCCTGGAATGGCAGGAGCCCCGACCGGCCCTGTTCGTCCGCGGTGACACCGCCTACGTGAGCGATCCCGCCACCCGTGCGATCCACGCCGTGGACCTGCCCACCGGCGAGGTCACCGCCTCGGTCACCCTGGACGAGGAGCCCAACGAACTGAGCGGGGTCGCACCTTGATCCAGAGCGAGCCCTCCTACCGGAGCCGTACGCCGGCGATGATCTCGTCGACGAGGTCGGGCCGATAGTCGGGTTGGCGGATCTCCAGGTACACGGTCCTGGGGGTGCCCGGCGGGTGGACGGCGGCGGCGGTGAAGGCGCCGCCGTTGCAGTCGGGCCACTCCCAGAGGCCGCCCTCCCAATGGGGGGTGTCGACCATGCGTTCCTCGGGCGGCTTCGGACAGGGGTCGGTGTCGGCGACGTTGCGCAGGTCGGGGGCGCCGGGGACCACGGTGGCGTACACCCCGTAGGAGGGGACGTCGGTGTTGTGCCATTCGTCGGCACCGGTGGCCACGAGGAGCCCGGGGCCCGCTCCGGCCTCGGCGGCCGCGGGGCGGGCCTCCTGGTCGGTGTGGAACTCGCGCGCCCATGCCGTGGGCACGTCCACACGGAGTTCCTGGTCGGCGTAGCGGACCGTGGACAGGGAGACCCCGGGCACGCCGAGCGAGGTGGTGAGCCCGAGCGCGAGCAGGCCGCAGACGGCGGTGAGGGCCCCGGCCCTCGGCCAGGGCATGCGGTAGCGCTGCCACCAGGGGATGTCCTGCGGTAGATCGCTGGACATACGGATCGCCCTGACCCGGTCGGTGAAGGTCTTGGCGTCGGCGGGGCGGCTCTCCCGGTCCACGGACAGGGCGGAGAGGATCAGTTCGTCGAGCGCCGGAGGAAGACCTGGCCGGATGCGGCCAGGTGCGATCCGCACAGGGGGGCGTGAGGGAGGTCTCCCCGTGATGAGTTCGTAGGCGACGGCGCCCAGCGAGTACACATCGGAGCGAACGTCCAGGTCACCACCGGGCATGCTCTGCTCGGGGGACATGTAGCCGGGTGTGCCCGCGGCGGCGGTGAACCCGGAGGCCTCGTCGATGGACTTGGCGAAGCCCAGGTCGGCGACGAGCACGCGTTGGCCCACGGGAGAGGACTGTAGGAGGACGTTGGAGGGTTTGATGTCCCGGTGGATGGTGCCGTGGTTGTGCAGGACGGTGATCCCCTGGCCGATCTCGGTCAGAAGGCGCAGTGCCTCGTCCAGGGGTAGTTGACCGCGGTGGATGAGGTCGGCGACACTGCCTTGGTCGGCGTAGGTCATCACCATGTAGGGGCGGCCGTCGGGCAGCACATCGACGTCGTGGACCGCCACCAGCCAGGTGGAATCGGTCTGTCGGAGGATGCGCGCCTCCTCCAGGAACCGGTGCTGGATGTCCATCTGGTGCGCCCAGTTCTCGGCGAGTACCTTGATGGCCACCGGATAGTTCAGCAGGTCGTCCTGGGCGAGCCAGACGGTGGCGAACGAACCGGAACCCAGGCGTCGCATGACGCGGTAGCGTCCGAAAGCCTCGGGTTGGCTCATTTCCGCCTCGGTCTGTTGGGGGTTGATACGCGTTCGTTGCCCACTAATACACCATCTGGGCCTTGGCGTTGGCTTCCGCGGATATGATCCCCTTCCCGGGTAGCGCCGACGCCTTCGGGGCATGGAGACTGGAAGACCCCCCTTTCGGATACGGCCGTTCCGTGGCAACGGAGTGGGCGGTGTCATGCGTAGTGACGGATCCGAGCGGGGTTCGTAGACGTCCAACCGACGTGTGACCCTCTCGAACGTGGGAGCGAGACGCGCCCGCGTGGACGGCCGGACGTCTGTCGTAAGCCAGGAAGAGACGAACCATGCGCAGTAGTGATCATTCGGACCACGAGGAGACCCCCGCCGCACCCCGACGCAGGGTGGCGAGCAACGTCGACGAGGAGCTGGAAGAGCTCGCGCGACGGGCCAGGGACGGCGACGCCGCCGCCCTGGACGACCTGCTGCGTCGCATCCAGCCCGAGGTGCTGCGTCGCTGCGCCCGGTTCCTTCCCTACCGTCAGGACGCCGAGGAGGCCTGCCAGGACGCGTTGCTGCGGGTGGCCCGCAAGATCGACAGCTTCAAGGGCGACTCGCTGTTCACCACGTGGCTGTACACGGTGGTGTCCAACTCCGCGCGGCAGACCTACCGCTCCATGAAGCGTCGCTCCGCCGAGTTCCCGACCGAGGCCGAGCGCATGCCGCACCAGCGCGACCCTCGGACCACCAGTGTCATCGCGGGCTCCCGGATCGACCTGCTGGAGGCCCTGGAACAGTTGGAGAAGGACCGCCCCAACCTGGTGGCCCCCCTGGTCCTGCGCGACCTGTGCCAGATGGACTACAACGAGATCGCCTCCGAACTGGATCTGGCCTTGGGCACGGTCAAGTCCCGGATCCATCAGGGGCGCAAGCACGTGCGTAAATCGCTGGCCGTGACGTAGACCTTCCAGGCGAACTACTCTGGACCCATCCCCGTCGGCACATCCGTCACTGGAGTGCGCCGTCCTTTGATCCAGCTCTGAGAGGTTTCGCCAATGGGGCTCCGTGACCCCCTGTACTGGCTGTACGAACGGCGTCTGGAACGCAGTCTGACCAGCCAGGAGATTCCCAGGCACGTCGGTGTCGCCATGGACGGCAATCGGCGCTGGGCCAAGAGCAGTGGTCTTCCGGGCGCCGAGCAGGGGCATCAGGCCGGTGCGAACAAGATCTTCGAACTGCTGCGGTGGTGCGACGAGGTCGGTGTGCAGGTGGTCACTCTGTGGATGCTGTCCACGGACAACCTGACCCGTGACGAGGCCGAACTCGGCCCGCTCGTCCGCATCATCGAGCAGACCATCGCCCGGTTGCGAGACGAGGGGTGGAACACGCGACCTGTCGGCGCTCTGGACGTCCTGCCCGATTCGACCGCCCGCGCCTTGAAAGAGGCGGAAGAGGCCACATCCGGCAACCCCGGCCTGGTTGTCAACGTCGCCGTCGGGTATGGGGGTAGACGTGAGATCGCTGACGCGGTTCGGTCTCTCCTCCAAGAGGAGGCGGCCAAGGGCACCGATATCCAGGAGCTGGCGGAGCGCCTGGACATCGAGGACATCGCTCGGCATCTCTACACGCGCGGACAGCCCGATCCGGACCTGCTCATCCGCACCTCGGGTGAACAGCGTCTCTCGGGTTTCATGCTGTGGCAGAGCGTGCACTCGGAGTTCTACTTCTGCGAGGTCTTCTGGCCCGCGTTCCGCAGGGTGGACTTCCTGCGTGCACTGCGCTCCTACGGCGCGCGCAATCGGCGCTTCGGCTCCTGAGCTCCGACTCCCTTTCTCTCTCCGACCCTCGCTCGTGGGGATCGTCGTGTCCGTCGACGACGGGCCCGTCACACGAAGTTCACCGGGGGGCCGGTTCGGGATCTGGAAAACGGGCTCTCGGGCGCGTAGCGTCGATGAAAGCGGGTGGTGTTCGTCCACCCGTTCGGGAGGCCCCATCTCATTGATCTCCGGCTGTACTGCGGAACATCGACGAGGAGGGCCGGACCCGGCCCTCATGGGGCGGGTCCCGGTCCTCCATGATCCCGTGACAGCAGGGCACCCTCGTGGTGCCCAAGGGGAGAACGAGTGGCTAGTTCCTCGACCGATCGCCGTGACACCCAGCCCCCGGCCGTCCCCGAGACGACCGAGGGGACGCGCGTCTATGTGCTCGACACCAGTGTCCTGCTCGCCGACCCGTTGGCCATGACCCGCTTCGCCGAGCATGAGGTCGTCATCCCCGTGGTGGTGATCACCGAACTGGAGAGCAAGCGTCACCACCCGGAACTCGGGTATTTCGCCCGCGGCGCGCTGCGACTCCTGGACGATCTCCGGGTGGTCCACGGCCGTCTGGACGTCGCCGTACCGGTGAACGACCAGGGCGGCACGCTCCGGGTGGAGCTCAACCACAGCGATCCGGCGATCCTTCCGGCGGGCTTCCGGCTCGGCGACAACGACACCCGGATCCTGACGGTGGCCCGCAACCTTCGGGAGGAGCGGACGGAGGAGGACTCCGTCGTCCTGGTCAGCAAGGATCTGCCGATGCGGATCAAGGCCTCGTCGATCGGTCTGGTGGCCGACGAGTATCGGGCCGAGCTCGCCATCGAGCACGGCTGGACCGGTATGGCCGAGCTGGACGTGCCCGCCGCCGACATCCAGGAGTTGTTCTCCGACGGTGAGAGCGAGATCGAGGAGGCCAAGGAGCTGCCCTGCCACACCGGGCTGGTGCTCGTCTCCGACCAGGGGCGCGCCCTGGGTCGGGTCCAGGCGGACAAGTCGGTGAAGGTGGTGCGGGGCGACCGTGACGTCTTCGGTCTCAAGGGACGCAGCGCCGAGCAGCGGATCGCCCTGGATCTGCTCGCCGACCCCGACGTCGGCATCGTCTCCCTGGGCGGTCGCGCCGGTACGGGCAAGTCCGCCCTGGCCCTGTGCGCCGGCCTGGACGCCGTGCTGGAGCGTGGCCGCCACCGCAAGGTGATGGTGTTCCGCCCGCTGTACGCCGTGGGCGGTCAGGAACTGGGCTACCTGCCCGGGAGCGAGAACGACAAGATGACGCCCTGGGGTCAGGCGGTGCACGACACCCTGTCGGCCGTGACCAGTGAGGACGTCATCGAGGAGATCGTGGACCGGGGGATGTTGGAGGTCCTTCCGCTCACGCACATCCGAGGTCGTTCGCTGCACGACGCGTTCGTGATCGTGGACGAGGCCCAGTCGCTGGAGCGCGGGGTCCTGTTGACGGTGCTCTCCCGGCTGGGCGAGAACTCCCGGGTGGTGCTCACCCACGACATCGCCCAGCGCGACAACCTGCGTGTGGGCAGGCACGACGGTGTGGTCGCGGTCATCGAGAAGCTCAAGGGCCACCCTCTGTTCGCGCACGTCACCCTGACCAGGTCCGAGCGTTCTCCGATCGCCGCCCTGGTCACCGAGATGCTGGAGAACTGACCCTCGTCCCCGAGGTCCCCTGAACGACCGGTCCCCGACCCCGACGACGTACGTGGCCCCTCCACCCCGCCGGTGGAGGGGCCACGCCCCTTGTCAGCGGAGGCGTCCGAGGTAGTGCCCGGCCCGGCGCAGCCGGTTCAGCCCGGCCTCGTAACGTGCTCCGACGAAGAGCAGTAGTAGACCGATCACGGCGATCGGCACCCAGTTGGGCATCGCCCGGGTCAGATCCCACAGCGGAGGGCCGAAGGCGCGCAGCGAGACGAGGAACACCCCGGTCGCTCCGATCAGCAGGGGAGCGAGCAGCCGGGCGCGCATGCCCCACAGGGCCATGGCCAGGCCGACGGCCAGGGCCGCGGGCACCCGCCATTCCATCCCATCGCCGTCGAGAGCCGACAGCACCGTGGGCAAAAGGAGCAGGACGAGCCCGCCGCCGTGGGTCAGGAGGCTCGACACGGGCCTCTCGGCGCGGCGCGACCATTCGTGGCCGATGGCCACGAAGGCGAGCGCCGGAGGGACCGTGTACGCCTCGGGAACGGAGACGTCCCAGGCGTACAGCACGGTCCACAGCGCGCAGAGCATCAGGATCCCGCCGACCGCGGCCGTCCATCGGCGGTCGGGGTGGAGGGCGCGGGCCAGGGCCAGCACGCCGACCACCGCCAGGGAGGTCGCCATCACCTCGGGGCGGGTGCCGAAGACGAGGGCCGTGCCGAGGGCGAGCGCCGCCCACACGGCGGCGGGGATCTCGGTCGACTCCAAGAGAGGGGAGGCCAGGCGCGGGGCCGCGGCGACGAAGGCGGCGACCACCAGGAGCGGACCGAAGGCCGCGTATTCGACCGATACGTCCAAGGTCAGGAGTAGGCCGAAGGCGAAGGCCCCGGTGGCGAAGGTCGCCGTGGCGGTGGAGGCGACGGCGATCGCCCGGGTACGGGCGAGTGCGGCGGACACGGAGGCGGTGACCGCGACCACCAACAGAACCCCCACGGTGGAGTAACGCTCCGACAGGGCCCAACTCGTCGCGAGCAGCAGGGTGAAGGCGCCGGCGGTCCACGGCACCAGGGCTACCCCGACCCGGCGGATCGGCCCGGCGCAGATCATCGACACCGATCCGACCAGCAGGGTCCACACCAGGGCGACCACGAAGGGCAGCCCCAGAGCGAAGGGCAACGGGACGAGGACACCCGGGGCGAGCAGCGCGGCGGCCCGGAGCAGCGGCCTCCGGTACACCAGCGCGACCACGAGCAGGGCCACCGCGCCGGAGATCAACGCTCCGAGGGCCACGGCCGGACCCGCCGCCGTGGAGTCGGGGAGCCCCACGAACTCGTGGGCCGGGCGGGTCAGGGCCTCGACCGGTGCCCCGTAGAGCGGGAAGGAGCGGGAGAGGAAGGCCACGACGGGGGCGCCGGGCGGCCCGACCACCAGGGGGAGCGACGTCAGCAGGGCCAGCCCGACGACTTCGAACACGTCGCGTCGCCCGGACCCCTCGGCCTTCGAGGAGGGGGCGGCGCGGAGCGGGGCTCCGGCGAGGACGAGGACGGTCGCGGAGAGAAGGACGAGTACGGCCCCCAGAAGCCACCACTGGTCCGGAGCCCGGCCGGCCTCGATCCGGATCCCGATCAGGTGGACGAGGCCCATGACCAGGGCCGTACCCCAGGTCAGGGCGGTTCCCAGAAGCAGAGAGGGCACCGAGTGGGGGCGGCGTCCGGCGTATCGACGCGCTCCGAGGGCGCAGATCATCGCGGTGAGGGCGACGATCACCAGGACGGTGAGGGTCGTGTACCCCTCGGGCAGGGCCCAGACGAGGCCCGCCACCAGGGTCAGGGCGCCGGTAATCGGCGCGACGAGGCCGGACCGGCCGGGCAGTACGGCGGACAGCAGCATCAGTCCACCGCCGAGCACCGCCGCCCCCACCGCGACCACGGACTGGGAGGCCCCCGCCAACAGGGGGAGGGGCAGGAGGGTCACGGGGGCCAGGAGTACGGCGAGGACGGGCAGGGCCCGTCGGTGCGTGCTCCACAGCACGCCCAGGGCCAGGAGCGCGGCCACCGGGATCGCGATCAGGTGGGGCAGGCTCGCCGGGGGCAGGAGGTCGACCGCCCGGTCTCCGAAGGAGAGTACGACGGCGGGCTCGGCCATGTCGGAGAGGGACAGGCCTCCGGGGGAGGAGATCGTTCGGGGCAGGGCCGGAAGGATCGGCGGTCCCGCGGCGAGGGGGACCAGGGTCAGAGTGGCCAGGCCCGCAGGTAGGTGCCAGGAGAGGGGGGAGGCGGGCTCCGTTCTCGGTCGGGCCAGGAGAAGGACGGCCGCCCCGGCCGGGAGCAGGGCCGCCACGAGGCCCCACCCGTGCCAGGGGTCGAACCGTTCGAAGGTGAGCAGGGCCAGAGTCGGGACGACCATGAGAAGGGTGAGCGTCCACATCGCGATGGCGGCCGCGCGCAGAGTGCGGAGCGGTGCCCCCGGGTGTGCGGGACCGAGGAGGCGCAGCACGACGGTGTCGGCGAGCGCGGTGGCGGAGATCGAGGCGAGGATCCAGGCCGGGGACGAGGAGGTGTCGACGGGCAGGGCCAGCACCAGGAGGAGCGGGATCGGCTGGGCGAACAGGGCGATCAGCACCGACGGGGAGCGAAGGGGGACGAGCCGTCGGTAGAGCGCCAGGAGCGAGCCGATCACCGCGAGGGCGGCGGCCGTGTAACCGGCGGTGTTGATGAGGCCGTCGGTGTGGAACCACAGGGCCAACGCGTCCAGGCAGAGCAGGCCGGCGGCCACGATGCCGAAGGTCTCGGCGGTGGAGCGCAGGCCGCGCCGGTACAGCGGCGGGGCGGGGAGGGCGAAGGCCAGGGTGATGGCTCCGAGCACGGTGGCCCGGGCCCCGGTCCCCATCGTGCTCCAGTTCCAGACGACGAAGACGAGCGCCGCGACACCGATGAGGAGGGCTCCGAGCCCGAGGATGACGTTCTGGGCCGAGTCGCGGACGCGACCGCCGGACGGGGCGCCTCCGGGCATCGGCGGTGGCCCCTGCGGGACGGGGGAGAGCCCCATGGCGGGGGCCTCGGACGGAAGGGGCCGCTCCGAGGAGCGTGCCGCCTCGGCTCCGACGGACGATTCCCGGCGCAGTCGCTCCAGGACACGGGGGCGTTCGGCGAGGAGGGTGCCTCGGCGTCGGTCCAGCGAGACCAGTTCCGCGTCGATCCACCACAGACGCTGCGCCGTGGGCCCTACGAGGGAGAGCGCGCAGTGCGGGCAGGCGTGGGCCGAGGGCGCGAGGGCGATACGGCAGTCGGGACACTGGGGACCCGCCCCGGGCGGCCACGGGGTTCCTTCGGCGTTCATACGGTTCATCCTGGGCGTCCCGCCCGTGCGGGCACATCCGTACGGGTACTCAGACGGCGGACGCGGCCCGGGATCACTCCGGGGGAGAGACGTGACACAGACCTGTCCGGACATGATCACCCCTTGACCCTTCGTGCCTCTTCGCAGGTCAGAGCGGTGAAATAACCGTACATTCCGTAATGTGATTCAGGACACGGTAAAAACGGCGTTACTTTACCGTGACGATGGTGCAGGCTGAATGCGCTGCACCGAGCAACCCCCTCCCGTGTGGGTGCCCCACCCCGTGGTCGGTCGAACGGTCGAAACCGTCCCCTCCACGGCAGGTCGTCGAGGGCCACGCGGTCCGACGCGGCGACCCACACCACGCGAACTCCCCCGAGCGGGACACGCGTGTGTCAACGTGAAAGGGCGATCTTGCTACTCAACCGCATCTCCTGGCGCCGGATGAGCGCCGTCGGTGCCGCCGCGCTGGTCGCGGGCGGCATGTTCACGGTCTCCGCCTTCGCGCAGACCGACGACGACGGCCTCGACCCGGAGAGGGCGGCCTCCACGGCGGCCCTCCCGGACCTCCAGAGCCCCGAGGCGGTGGACCTCTCGGACGACTTCTTCGCGAGCCCCTCTCCACAGGACGAGCGGGACCGCGAGGACCGACGTGAGGAGGCCAGGGAGCGCTCCGGCGCGGCGGTCGCGGCCGCGGCGTCGTCGGGAAGCGGCACGGGGAGCGGGATCGCCGAGCCGGAACCCGAGCCCGACCCGGAACCGGATCCCGAGCCCGCCGAGAGCCCCTCCACCGCCTCGTCGGCTCCCTCCGGTTCCTCCTCGGGCGGTTCGGTCCCCTCCGGCTCCGCGAAGGAGATCGCGTTGCAGATGGTGCTCGACCAGGGGTGGGACTCCGACCAGTTCTACGGATGCCTGGAACCGCTGTGGGAGAAGGAGAGCAACTGGAACGCCTCGGCCCAGAACCCGAGCTCCGGTGCCTACGGCATCCCGCAGTCGCTTCCCGGCAGCAAGATGGCCTCCCACGGCTCTGATTGGCAGACCAATCCGGCCACGCAGATCGCCTGGGGCATCGACTACATCAAGGGGCGTTATGGGACCCCTTGCGGTGCTTGGTCACACTCGCAGTCCGTCGGCTGGTATTAATAGGTTTTTCCCTGCCCTAAACCCCCTTTTGGGAAAGGCAAACGTGCTACTCAACCGTATGTCGCTGCGCAGTACCGCAGTGGTCGGTGCGGCGACCCTGGTCGCCGGCGCGACGTTCGCCGTCTCCGCCTTCGCGGACGACGGTCTGGACCCGGACGCCGCCACCAACGCGGCCACCGTCCCCACGTCCGAGGAACCCGCCACCGACACGGAGATCCGAGACGGTGACGAAGATTTCTTCGCCTCCGAGGAGTTGAGCGAGGACGAGCTCGCGGACCTGCGCGCCCAGGCCCAGGAACAGCGTGACTCGGCTCGAGGTGGAGGGGTGCTCAGCACCTCCGCCACCGGAAGCTCGATCCAGGAGGAAGAGGAGGAGGAAGAGGAGGAGTCCGACGAGGACGGGGGGTCCACCACGCCCCCGCCCAGCGGCGACCCCAAGGGCATCGCGTTGCAGATGGTGCTCGATCAGGGTTGGGGCGAGGACCAGTTCTCCGGCTGCCTCGAGCCGCTGTGGGAGAAGGAGAGCAACTGGAACCCCTCGGCCCAGAACCCGAGCTCCGGTGCCTACGGCATCCCGCAGTCGCTTCCCGGCAGCAAGATGGCCACGCACGGCTCCGACTGGCAGACCAACCCCGCCACGCAGATCGCCTGGGGCATCGACTACATCAAGGGGCGCTACGGCACCCCCTGTGACGCCTGGGCCCACTCCCAGTCCGTCGGCTGGTACTAGGTCGTGTTTTTTGGATCATTCCGCGCTCGCGTGGCCGGGCTTCCTCTCGCGGCGCCGACATCACTCGGACAGCCAAACCCGGGCGGGCCCCCGCTGTGCGATCCTGCGGAGCCTGCGTAGCAGGGCACAGTAGGGGCACCTTCGCTCGTCGTCTGGCGAGAGATCGCCCGGCTGCCGCTCGCCACGGATCGGCTCCGCCGATGCCGAACGAAAGCACCCAGAAAACACTCCCTAGTACCGGTCACGACCCCCGGATCCTCGTAGGAGGACCGAACACGAACGGCCCCGTGCGGAATCACTCCGCACGGGGCCGTTCCCCGTTCGAGGGAAGGTCAGCGGACCGGGGAGAAGGTCTCGATGATGTCCTCGGGGATGTTGTCGAAGTCCCCCTCCTCGGAACGCGGCACGTTGACCGTGACGAGGTAGAACATCCGGTGGTCTCCACGCTCCTCGACGGCCGCGTAGGCCCAGAAACGGCGTTCGGGATCGTTCCAGGTGTCGTTCACCAGGTCGGCCTCGACGTAGGCCACGTCCAGCCCGGCCAGGCCGTCGGAGAAGTCCTCCCGGTCGAAGTCCTCGGTGTCGAGGACCTCGTAGTCCCGGGTCTGTTCACCGTCGATGTCGGTGCCGGCGCGGCTCTGGTCCAGGAATTCGGCGCCGGTCCCGGTGAACTCCGTCTCCTCCCAGCCCTCCACCGTGATCTGGTGCTCCATGCCCGGGGCGACGAAGGTCGCGAAGGGCTCGTCGATCGCCTCGTTGGTGACCGTCCACCCGCCGGGGTAGGAGATCGAGAACCAGTCGGAGGTGTAGGGCTGGAGATCGTCGTCGTCGTACTGGGGCGGGGTCCCCTCGATCTCGATGGGCGCGTCCTGCTCACCACCGCCGTCACGCTCCCGGGGCGCGATGGTGTCCTCCGCGGAGAGGTCGCCACCGGCCTCTTCGCCCCCGACGAGCACTCCGATGACACCGAGACCCATCACCATCAGCAGGGCCGCGGCGGCGATGGAGAGCAGGGCGATCAACGGACCCTTGGAGGAGCGACGCCTCGGGACCGGACCGGAGGGGTGGCCCGCGGAACGGTGGCCGACCGGTGGAGGGCCGCCCATGTGACCCGCGCCGCCGGCTCCGGGGTAGGGGCCCTGGGCGTAGTACCCGGCGCCACCGGGGTGGCCGCCGCTGGGGGCATGGAGAGAGGGATGGGGCGTGGGGGATTCGACATGACCGAAACCCCCGGCCGCCATGGCGCCGGTCGGCCCACTGGACCCGCCACCGGCACGGCACCGCTCGAGCAGCTCCAGTGCCCGCTCCACGGTGAGTCTGCGGTCGGGGTCGCGTTCCAGCAGACCCGAGATCACCGGCTCCAGCCATCCGGCCCTCGTCATCGGGGGCAGCGGGGCGGAGATCACCGCGGCGATCGCCGCCGTGATGGAGTCCCGGTGGAAGGGGGACGATCCCTCCACCGCCGAGTACAGGGTCACACCGATGCTCCACAGGTCGCCCCGGTGTTCGGCCGGTCCGCCCTCCAGGCGCTCGGGGGGCATGTACTCGGGGGAACCGATCAGGGCGCCGGTCCGCGTGATGCTCGGCCCGCCCTCGATCGTGGCGATGCCGAAGTCGGTGAGGATGACCCTGCCATCGGAGGACATCATGATGTTGCCGGGCTTGATGTCACGGTGCAGGACGCCCGCGTTGTTCGCCGCTCGCACCGCCTTCAACAGGGACTCGGCGATGTCGGCGACCCGTTCCGGGGGGAGCGTGCCCTCTCGGGCCAACAGGTCCTGGAGGGAACCGCCCTCCACGAGCTCCATCACGACCCAGGGGTTGTTCTCGTAGTCGAAGACGTCGTGGATGGTGATGACCGTGGGGTGGGAGACCCGCGCCGCGGAGCGGGCCTCTCGACGCACACGAGCGTGCGCGTCGTCGCGCTCGGCGTCGGTGAAGTGGCCGGGGAGGAGCACCTGTTTGATCGCCACGACGCGGTCAAGGGCGGTGTCGTGCGCCTCCCAGACAATGCCCATGCCACCGCGTCCGAGCTCTCGGCGGAGCACGTAACGGTCGGCGATGGGGCGTTCGCTGTAACTCGACATCTGTCGCCCTCTCGAAGCGGGCTCTGTGCTGGGTGTTCTGGCAAGGATGTCCGATGTGCCCGACCGGCGAAAGGTTCCCGCGGACAAGAGGACGGAACCGAACCGGTACACAGCAGGGGGCACCCCGCGTGCGCGGGGCGCCCCAAGAGGAGTCCGTGGACGACCTACCGGGAGTTGGTCATCTTCAGGACGTCGAGGGCGGCGTCGAGCTGCTCCTCGGTGAGCTTGCCGTCCTCGATGTAACCACGCTCGACGACCACCTCGCGGATGGTCTTCTTCTCGGCCAGCGACTGCTTGGCGACCTTGGCGGCCTCCTCGTAGCCGATGTAGCGGTTGAGCGGGGTGACGATGGACGGGGAGGACTCCGCGTAGACGCGGCACTGCTCCTCGTTGGCCACGATCCCCGACACACAGCGGTCGGCGAAGACCGTCGAGACGTTGGCCAGCAGACGGATCGACTCCAGCACGTTGCGGGCGATCATCGGCAGCTGGACGTTGAGCTCGAAGTTGCCCGAGGCACCGCCGAAGGCCACCGCGGCGTCGTTGCCGACGACCTGGGAGGAGACCTGGAGCATGGCCTCGCACAGCACCGGGTTGACCTTGCCCGGCATGATCGAGGAGCCCGGCTGTAGGTCGGGCAGGAAGATCTCGGACAGGCCGGTGGTCGGGCCCGAGCCCATCCAGCGGATGTCGTTGGCGATCTTGCAGAAGCCGACGGCGATGGTCCGGAGCTGACCGGAGAGCTCGACCAGACCGTCGCGGGCGCCCTGCGCCTCGAAGTGGTCGCGGGCCTCGGTCAGCGGCAGGCCGGTGTTGGCGGCGATCTCGGCGATGACCCGGGCGGAGAAGCCCTCAGGGGTGTTGATGCCGGTGCCGACGGCGGTACCGCCGAGGGGCAGCTCGGCCACGCGCGGCAGGACGGCCTCGAGACGCTCGACACCGTAGCGGACCTGGGCGGCGAACCCGGCGAACTCCTGACCCAGGGTGACCGGGGTGGCGTCCATCAGGTGCGTGCGGCCGCTCTTGACGATGGAGGCGAACTCGACCGACTTGCGGGTGAGTTCCCCCTCCAGGTGCCGCAGCGCCGGGATCAGCTCGTTCTGCACGGCCGAGGTGGCGGCGATGTGGATGGAGGACGGGAACACGTCGTTGGACGACTGGGAGGCGTTGACGTGGTCGTTCGGGTGAACGTCCAGGCCGGTGCGCTCCTTGGCGACCGTGGCCACGACCTCGTTGGTGTTCATGTTGCTGGAGGTGCCCGAACCGGTCTGGAAGACGTCGATCGGGAACTCGTCGTTCCACTTGCCTTCGGCCACCTCGAGGGCGGCCTCGCGCACGGCCTCGCCGAGCTCGTCGGAGATCACGCCGAGTTCGGCGTTGACCTTGGCCGCGGCGGCCTTGATCTGGCCGAGGGCGGCGATGTGGGCGTTCTCCAGCCCCTGGCCCGAGATCGGGAAGTTCTCGACGGCACGCTGGGTCTGGGCCCGCCACTTGGCCGACGCCGGGACCTTGACCTCACCCATCGAATCGTGCTCGATACGGAACTCACTCATTGCAACCCAACTCTCCTGGGAAAACCTGTGACTAAAGCCTGCCAGACGCACGAGAGCACATCGCACCTCACCCGGCCTTCACGGTGTTGCGCACGTCATGTCGGCGTGTGAGCGCGTCCCTCCCCCCGGACGTGGGACCTCGACGAACGGCCGCGATCCCCGCCCGCTCGCGCGCTCTCGGCGGACGGGCGGGCCCGCCCCGAGGAGCGGGCCCGCGAGATCTCACAGACGCGTCAGAAGAGACCGGGTCAGAGCCGGATCGGACAGCGGTCGCACCGCCAACCGGACCAGGGCCCGGACGTTGTCGTCCCCGGCGACCCGGTTGGTGCCGAGCCCACCGCACGAGACGCAGCGATGGACCAGCATCCACTCGCCGTCCGAGCGCGCCGTCATCCCCACGGCCGTCATACGGCCACCGCAACCGGCCGACCGATCCCCGGGGAGCCGGCCGTCCACATGACGGCTGGTCAGACAGTTCGGACAGTGGTTGCGATGCGCGGTCCCCGGCGCGCGTGTGGACACGTCGAGTCGGCACTCCAGACAGCGGAAGGACTCCGCGGTCGGTCCGTGACGACGGCCCCGATCCCCGTGAGAACGCAGGGAGGTCTTGGGACGCTGAGGGCGCCTTCCTCCCCGGTCGGAACGTCGGCCCACGCTCACACCTCCCCGAGGAGTTCGAGCGGGAACGGCGGTTCCGCCAGTGGCCGTACGGCGATGCGCATGAGTACGAGACGGTTGTCGTCGGAGGCGACGTCCCCTTCGGAGAGCCCGTCACAGTGGGCACAACGATGGACGAGCCGCCAACGATCGTGATCGGAGACGACGGCGATCGGCCCCATGGGGCCACCGCAGTCGGAGCGTCCGCCCGAGCGCCGTTCGTGGACGTGGCGGCCGGTCAGACAGCTCGGGCAGTGGTCGCGTTCCGCCCCGTCCGGGGAGAGGACGGAGACGGAGGTGCCACAGCGTAGACAGGTGAAGGTGGACGTGTCGGCGATGCCGAAGGTGGGGTCGGTGTTGGACACCCGGAGACTCCTTGCCGAAGGATGAGAGGTTCATCAGCAAGAGCGCCGAGCGGGACTCGACGGAGGACGGTGCTCCGTTCAGCCGATCCGGAGGGTCCGGGACGGGCGGAGGACCGTGTTGTCATGAGGCGCGCTCGGCGCGTTCCGGGGCATACCCACCTGTCCTGATGTTCGTGGTCCGACCGTTCGACGGTAGCCGGGGAGCGGAGACCGGGGCAACGGGTTTTCCGGGGGACGGAGCGCGGCCCCGTTCCGGAACGAGTCCGTGAACGGGGCCGCGAGGGTGTCGGGATCGACCGACACCGAGGGAGCGCCTCGGATCAGACGAGGCCTCGACGCCTACGGGACAGGTGCAGCGCGCCGGCCCCCGCGGCCATCAGCGCGATGGCGGTGGCGAACAGGGCGGTGACGGCGGTACCGGTGGAGGCGAGGGCCTCCTCACCGGCGGCGTGGGCGCCGTGTCCGTCGGAGGCCGTGTCGGCGGTCCCCGCGTCCTCGGAGTCGGCGGTGGTCGCGGCGTGGTCGTGGTCGAGGTCCTCGTAGGCCGTGAGGTCCACGTCGAAGGCCTCGGTCTGCGCCGCCGGCATCACGGTGGCGTTCGTGCCTCCGAAGGTGACGTCGGAGCAGGTGTAGAACGCCTCGGGGCTGTCGGTGCGCTGCCAGATCGTGTAGATCAGGTGCTCACCGCTCTTCTCGGGCAGGCGGGCGGTCATCGTGTAGGTGCCGTTCTCGGCGACCGGCTGGTCGTCGATCGCGAAGGGCTCCGGCTCCAGCTCGTCCCAGGTGAGCGGGGTGCTCGGGTCCCAGTCGTCGGTGGTCACGTAGTACTCGATGTAGCCGGCGTGGGGGACGGCGGCGGTGTACTCGAAGGTGTAGTCGGCTCCGGAGGGCAACGGGGTGACGGCGGTGCTCGCCCAGTCGCCGGGGTTGTCCAGGGCCGAGTACTTGTCCCGGCCCGCGCTGCACAGCTGGCCGTCGGGGATGATCTCCCGGTGGCGTCCGTCGGCGTTGGCGAGGTTGACCTCGTGCCAGTCGTAGAGAGGCTGGGTGCCGTTCTCCTCGACGAGCCGGACGCACATCTCGGACTGCGGGGTCTCGGGGCCTTCGGCGTAGCAGGCGGCGATCCGGCTGATCGGGTCGCCGAGGGTGCCGTGGGCGGCGGCCGGGGTGACGGCCAGACCGGTGACGGCCACCGGAACGGCGGCCAGGACGGCGGCGGAGCGTGCGAGTCGTCCGAACCTCATCAGGGGGTTCTCCTCAAGTCATGGACAAGCGGGGGCACCGCGCGGGTCGCGAACCCGCGCGGTCGTCCGGGCTGGAGGGACGACCTTTCGGGCAGCCCGGTGGCACGGGGCCCACGGGGGTTCCAGCCCGCCCGAAAGGTATGGGTGGTGACTATTACAGAGATGTTGGTGAAAGGGAAGGTTTCCTGGAATAAAAGGCCGTGGCCTGCGGGGTTGACGAGTGATCCAGGCAACAGTAAGGTTTGTTTTCGGTTGATGGTGGATCACCCTGCCGAACAGGACCGATCCATGAGAAAACGTCTTCACCCTCCGTGTCCGCTTTATGCTCCGAGGCTCCCGGAAAGCGTTATCGCCTTTTGTCGTGAAGCCTCGTTCCTTTGTCATGCGCGAGGGCGATTTTCATGGAAAAGGACGAACGAGGGCGGAGCGGTCCCGCGCGCTTCGAAAAGGACGAGGGGCCGCCCACCGGACGGCCCCCACGACGACGGCGGCGCGGAAGGGGGCCCCCTTCCGCGCCGCCGTGCGAACCCTTACGCCGGTCAGCCCCCGCTGGGCGCCCACCGCAGTTCGACCATGATGTGCTCGCCACCGTCGGCGACGGTCATCCCCATGCCCACGGCCCCCCACTGATCGGGGGCCGAGACCTGGCCGCTCGTGAGCTGTCGCAGGTCCACGAAGCCCGCGATCACGGCGTCGTCCATACCGGCCATCGTCTGCTGGAAGACCTGGTCCTCGGCCAGGGTGCCCCCGCCGATGCTCCCGTTGCTGAGCGTCACCGCGTCACCGTCGGACCCCACGGTCGGGGCGGTCGAGTACGGGCTGGAGACGTCGCCGAGGAGCTCGTTCCAGACGTCCTCGTCGGCGCCCACGGCCCGGAAGATGAACGAGGGCTCCGAGGAACCGTACGAACCGATCAGGGAGTTCATGTCGAGGTCGGCCACGCCGAAGGCCGAGGAGGTGCCGAGCAGGCTGGTGAACCCGTCCGGCAGCGGAGCCCCGACGGAGGCCATGTCCGACTCCATCTCCCGGAGCTCGTCCCCGTCCAGACCGGGGAACTCGTCGTTCTCCCAGGCCAGGCTCAACATCTCGTCCAGCCCGCTGCCACCGAAGGCCATGACGGAGCCGCCGGGCAGACCGCTCATCGCCTCCAGGCTTCCACCGGAGCCGACGGCCAGCCAATCGGTGTCGGCGCCCTCGACCTCCAGCCCGAGCACGTCCATCCGGGCTTCGAGGTAGTCGTTGTCGACACGGAAGGAGGCCGTCATCCGGCCGCTCACCGAGGCGTCGGAGCCGAGCTCGGGGGCCAGCTCGTTGCCGAGGTCCGCGCTGTCCGGCATGGCGCCCAGGTCGGCCCAGGCCAGGGCGATGCTGCCCTTGGGGGTGGTGTCCACGTCACCCTTGAAGGTCTCGTCGCTCTCCAGGTCGCCGTTGATCGACATCTGCTCGTCGTAGTCGGCGAGCGCGGCCTCGGAGTCGGTGAAGACCACGAAGTCGTCGACCAGGCGGTGATGGACGTCGTGGCTCTCCCGAAGCTCGTTGAACTGCGCGTCGGCCGCGCCGGTGTCCTCCACCCCCAGAGCGATGGCGAAGGCCATCCCGTCGGAGTCCCCGGCGTTCGTGTCATCGGTGTTCCAGGCCGCCACACCCGCCTTCCGACCGATCCACTCCTCGACCGAGGCCTGATCCAGGTCGTAGGTGTCGGAGAACAGCTCGGCGAAGGGGCTCTCGGTGTCGTCCTCGTCGAACTCACCGATCTCGTCGGAGATCTCGTCCGGGAGCTTGTCGACGAAGCGCAGCAGGTCGACGGCCTGGGAGCCGTTGATGTCGAGGTCGACCTTGGCGAACGCGGCCGAGTTCCCCGGAAGGACCGACTCGGGCTGGGGGCCCTTGAAGTCGGCCAGGGACATGGCGGCCCAGACGGTGCCGCCCATCAGGACCACGGCCACGCCCGCCGCCGTGGGGATCAGCCACTTGCGACGACGACCACCGCCTTCGGGGGGCGGAACCGGTGCTCCCTGGAAGTGACCGCCGTAGGGAGGCTGACCGGGACCCATCGGAGCCCCGGGACCACCGGGACCCATGGGGGCACCCGGGCCACCGGGACCCATGGGGGCACCCGGGCCACCGGGACCCATGGGGGCGCCGGGACCGCCCGGCCCCATGGGCGTACCCGGGCCACCGGCGTAGGGACCGGGCCCCTGGGGAGCGGCGAACCCGGGGTGCTGCGGGGCCCCTCCGGCGGGGCCCTGAGGCGGAGGGTACGCCTGCCCGGGTTGCTGCGGCGGCTGCCACTGGGGCTGCTGCGGGGGATCAGGGTAGGACATCGGACCTCCGACGCGGGTGTTCGAGACAGACGGCCGGCGGCTCGGCCGGTGACCTGTGTGACGCCGGCGGGGCACGAGAGGTTCCGAATCCGACATGTGAGCCGTAGGAGGCCTGAGAACGAAGAGGCCACCGGTACGTCCGTGGCCCCTGGTCGAGGGGCTACGGACACCGGTGGCCGGACGCGCGGGAGAGGCGGGTCCTACTCCGGAGCGGAGGTGAGGTCGACCCCGCTGTAGGCGGACAGCTTGCTCAGACGGTGCTCGCTGCGGACCTGGCGCACGGTGCCGCTGCGGCCCCGCATGACCAGGGAGTCGGTGATGACCCCGGTGGACTCGTAGCGGACACCGCCCACCAGCTCGCCCTCCGTGATGCCCGTCGCCGCGAAGAACACGTCGTCCGAGGAGACCAGGTCGTCGGTGTAGAGCACACGGTCCAGGTCGTGACCGGCCTCGATGGCCTTGCGGCGCTCCTCGTCGTCCTTGGGCCACAGGCGACCCTGGATGACGCCGCCCAGACACTTCATCGCACAGGCCGTGATGATGCCCTCGGGCGTGCCGCCGATGCCCAGCATCAGGTCCACACCGGTGTTGGGCCGGGCCGCCATGATCGCTCCGGCCACGTCGCCGTCGCTGATGAACTTGATCCGGGCGCCCGCGTCCCGCACGTCCTGCACGAGCTGCTTGTGGCGGGGCCGGTCCAGGATGACGACCGTGACGTCCTGGGGCGACTTGCCCTTGGCGCGGGCCACGGCCTGGATGTTGTCGGCGACCGGAGCGGCGATGTCCACCACGTCGGCGGCCTCGGGGCCGGTGGCCAGCTTCTCCATGTAGAACACCGCGGACGGGTCGAACATGGTGTTGCGCGGGCTCATCGCGATGACGGCGATGGCGTTGGGCATGCCCATGGCGGTCAGGGTGGTGCCGTCGATCGGGTCGACCGCGACGTCCCAGTCGTGGCCGCCGCCGTCACCGACGAGCTCGCCGTTGTAGAGCATGGGGGCGTTGTCCTTCTCGCCCTCGCCGATCACCACGGTGCCGTTCATCGACACGGTGCTGATCATGTGGCGCATACCGCGCACCGCGGCGCCGTCCGCGCCGATCTTGTCGCCCTTGCCGACCCAGCGGGCCGCGGCGAGCGCGGCGGTCTCGGTGACGCGGACCAGTTCCAGCGCGAGGTTACGGTCGGGCGCCGACTGCTGCGCGGACGGGCTACTGGACTGCGACATGGACGTGACACCTTCCGTCAGGGAACAGGGTGGGGTTCACGTCTTAGGGTAGTCACCCCAAGTGACCTGCGGTCGTCACGGGTGGGCCGCGTCGGAACGAGGACGATCGGCTCCGGACGGGGCGGGACGGTCTACGCTGGCGGGAACTCGGACAGGAGTGAGGGCGTGACAGTGGACAAGACGGACAAGCCCGCGCGGGTGTCCCCGCGTGGTGCGGCCACCCGCAGTGCCCTGCTGCGGGCGGCGGCCCAAGTGTTCCGTACGGTGGGGTTCGCGAAGGCCGGGGTGAGCGAGGTCGTCTCGCTCGCCGGGGCCAGCGTGGGCAGTCTCTACCACCACTTCACGGGTAAGGCGGATCTCTACCTCGCCCTGTACGAGGAGTTCCAGCAACGCCAGCAGGAACGCACCCACCAGGCGGTCAAGGACGCCAGGGCCCGGGGTGAGAGCGATCCCACACGGCTGATGAACATCGCGGCCCACGCCTATCTGCTCGGATGCATCGAGGAACGGGACACCGCCCGCCTCTTCTTCAGTGGAGACGGGCCTCCCGGGTTCGACCACCAGTTGCGGGACCGGCTCACCCAGTGGACCGACCGCAACGTGGCGCTCTTCCGCAAGGCGGACGAACCGGTCGACGAGGCGCTCCTGATCGTGGTCAGCGGTTCGATGCTGCTGGCCGTCGCCGAGGTGGTGCGCCGCGACGACCAGGACGCCCACGAGCTCGCCGACGACATCACCGGACTGCTGAGCCTTCTGGAATCGCGACGGCGCCCCGACGGCGACTGAGCGACGACGGCTCCCCCGACCCGCCGGGATCCTCCGCCCGGCGGGCGCGGCCGGTGGGAGAGGTGTCACACCGAAGAGCTCACGAGGTCGTCCCCGCCCCGCCACCGCCCGTTCACCGGGCGAACGGACACGGATCGGGACACGATCGGGGCCTCGGCGAACGCCGACTAACCCGACCCCGGGTCGAAGTGGCCCCGGACCTGCGGCAAGCTGGTCATGTCATGAGTGAGTACAGCCGGGCCAACGCCACTTTCAAGAACTACGCCATCTCCCTCGGGGTCGTGGTCGGCATCCTGCTGGTCATGTCGTTCGTGGTCTCCGCGCGCTCGGGTGAGAACATCCCCACCGTGGACTACCGCCCGGACATCGAAGTGCTGCGACAGGCGGCCGACTATCCGGTGACGGCGCCCTCCGACGAGCTTCCGGAAGGGTGGATCCCCACCAGTTCCACGCTGGACACGACGGGCCCCGTCGAGTGGAGCATCGGGTTCGCCACCCCCCGGGACAGCCACGCGATGCTGACCCAGAGCGACGCCGACCGCGACACGGTGGTCGAGAGCCGGGCCAAGGACGCCGAGCCGGTGGGCACCGTCATGGTCGGTGATCAGGAATGGGAGCACCTGGACTCCGACGACTGGGGCGCCCTCGTCCTGAGCGACGACGAGCGGACCCTGGTGATCTCCGGCAGCACCTCCGTGGACGAGTTCGCGATCCTCGCCGAACACCTGGAGAGCTTCCCCGTTCCCGAGGACGAGGACTCCGGGGCCGACGAGTCCGAGGACGACGCCTGAACCGCCTCCGCACACGTGAAAGGGGCCCCGCCGACCGTTCCCGGTCGGCGGGGCCCCTTTCACGTGTGCGGATCACTCGGCGCGCAGGTCGCGACGCAGCTCCTTGGGCAGCGAGAAGGTCAGGGTCTCGTCGGCGGTCGTCACCGGGGTGACGGTGCCGTACCCGTGACCGGCGAGCTTGTCGAGCAGCTCGCGGACCAGGATGTCGGGGACCGAGGCGCCGCTGGTGACACCGACGGTGGTGACGCCTTCGAGCCAGGCCTCGTCCATGAGGCCGGCGTTGTCGATCAGGTAGGACGCGTCGGCGCCGGCGTCCAGGGCCACCTCCACCAGACGGACGGAGTTCGACGAGTTGTCGGACCCCACCACGATCACCAGCTCGCACTCCGGGGCCATGGCCTTGACGGCGTCCTGGCGGTTGGAGGTGGCGTAGCAGATGTCGTCGCTGGGCGGGTCGAGCAGGTTCGGGAAACGCTCACGGAGCGCGTCCACGGTCTGGTTGGTCTCGTCCACCGACAAGGTGGTCTGGGACAGCCAGGAGACGTTGTTCGGGTCGCGGACCTCGACCTTGTCGACCTCCTCCGGGCTCTCCACGATCTGGATGTGCTCGGGGGCCTCACCGCTGGTGCCCTCGACCTCCTCGTGGCCGATGTGGCCGATGAGGATGATGTCGCGGTCCTCGGAGGCGAAGCGCTTCGCCTCCTTGTGGACCTTGGTGACCAGCGGACAGGTGGCGTCGATGGTCTTCAACCTGCGCTTCTCCGCCTGCTCGTGGACGGCGGGGGAGACGCCGTGAGCGGAGAAGACCACGATGGCGCCCTCGGGCACCTCCTCGGTCTCCTCGACGAAGATCGCGCCGCGCTCCTCCAGCGTGCGCACGACGTGCGTGTTGTGCACGATCTGCTTGCGCACGTAGATGGGGGCGCCGTACTGTTCCAGGGCCTTCTCGACGGTGATGACCGCTCGGTCGACACCGGCGCAGTAACCCCTGGGGTTGGCGAGTAGCACACGGCGTTGGTTCGTGGCAGTCGTCATCGCAGTCATGAACACATCCTAGGTGCGATCATGGGTCGTGGACCCGGGTGTGGCGTAGGGCATCGATCCGGGCCCGCCTCTCGGGGAGGGCACGGGAAGGTGACGTCGTCACAACGGAACGTACCCGGTCGGCCCGCGAAGTGGCGAAATCGTTCACATGCCCGCCGCTCGTGCCGTTCCCCCCTCATCTATCCTGGTTCACCATCGCATCTGTTATGAGGCGGTTCGCCCTCGGCTCGGCCTCGCCCGGTTTGCCGGCCGCGCCGCCCGCCCACCCGCCGAGATCTTCAGGAGCCCCCGCCCTATGTCGAATCCGACTATCACCACGAAGCTGATGTCCCTGGTCAAGGGGATCTTCGGGCGTAAGGAGACGGTCGTCGAGGCCGAACCGGAGAAGAAGGACGAGACCCCCGTCACGGAGACGGCTCCGGAGGTCGTCGACACCCCCTCCGTGTCCGAGGAGAAGCCCCCGGCCCTCGCCGAGAAGAAGGCCGAGGAGAAGGCCCCCGCCGAGGAGTCGGTCGAGAAGACCCCCGCCCCCGTCGCGGAGAAGCCGGTCGAGGAGCCCGTCGCCCCGGTCACGTCCGAGGAGACCGCCGAGGCCGAGACCGCCACGCTGGTGGAGGAGCCCAAGGACGAGCCCGCCGCCCCGGCCACCGCCGATCTCCCCGAAGACGGACGTGAGCTCGCCGAGGAGCTCGCCGCCGCCGAGGCGCACACCACCGTCGCCGACGACGAGGTCCTGGAGAAGGTCCGCAAGGAGGCCGCCCCGGCCGCCGAGGACCTGGCCGTCCCCACCTACGACGAGCTCACGCTCCCCTCGATCAGGGCCCGCCTGCGCAAGCTCACCATCGAGCAGGTCCGCGATCTGCGCGCCTATGAGGTCGCCCACCAGGGCCGCCCCGAGTTCATCAAGATGTACGACAACCGGATCACCAAGCTCCAGAACGAGGAGAAGTAGCGTTCCGGTCCATGCCCTTCCTCATGTTCGCCCCGCTCGAGCGCGCCCATGGGCGGGGAGCGCGCCGACCGCGCGTGGCCGGAGAGGGCGTCGTGCGGTGGAGGCCGAAGCCCACCGCACGACGCCCGGTGGGGGAACGGCGAGCCCGAACGGGTCGGTGACGGAGGTCGGAACGGCCGACGGCCCCGGAAGGTCGACCGGTCGGAGTACGGCGCTCCGCTGAACCGTCCTCACTCTGGCCTAGGCTCTGGGCCATGGGTATGGAGAGTTCCGCTGAGGCGCCGCAGCCGGTGAGGGCCGTGCTCCAAGCGGTCGGTGGTTGGATCGACCGGCTGGGGGCCATCTGGGTCGAAGGGCAGATCGCCGAGCTCAACTCGCGCGGGCGGATGAGCTACCTGACCCTGCGCGATCCGATCGCCAACGCCTCGGTCCGGGTCCTCTGCGAGACCTCGGTCCTTCGACGACAAGGGACGCCCCCGGGCCCCGGAGACCGGGTCGTCGTCCACGCCAAACCCGACTTCTACCAGCTCAAGGGCACCTTCTCACTGCGTGCCCGGGAGATCCGACACGTCGGGATCGGTGAGCTGCTGGCACGTCTGGAGCAGTTGCGCCGTACCCTCACCGCCGAGGGACTGTTCGCGCCCGAGCGCAAACGCCCCGTGCCCTTCCTGCCCAACACCGTCGGCCTGGTCTGCGGTCGTGACTCCGCCGCCGAACGCGACGTGCTGGAGAACGGTCGTCGCCGCTGGCCCGCCGTGCGTTTCGAGGTACGGCCCGTCGCGGTCCAGGGGGACCGGGCCACCCGAGAGGTCATCGACGCCCTGCGCGAACTGGACGCCCACCCCGAGGTCGACGTCATCGTCATCGCCCGGGGCGGCGGCTCGATGGAGGACCTGCTGCCCTTCTCCGACGAGGCGCTCGTGCGGGCCGTGGCCGAGGCCGCCACCCCCGTGGTGAGCGCCATCGGGCACGAACAGGACACCCCGTTGCTCGACCACGTCGCCGACGTTCGGGCCTCCACCCCGACCGACGCCGCGAAGAAGGTCGTGCCCGACGTCGGCGAACAGCTGGAGATCATCCGCCAACTGCGCGATCGAGGCCGGCGGGTGATCAAGGGCGGCCTGGACCGGGAGTTCACGTGGCTGTCCGGAATCCGCTCGCGCCCCGTGCTCGCCGATCCGGTCCGGGAGACCGAGCGGCTCATGGACCAGGTCCTTGAGGCACGTGACCGGGCCCGGCGCTCCCTGACGATCTCGTTGGACCGGGCCTCCGACGAGCTGAGGCACACCGAGGCCCGCCTGCACGCCCTGTCCCCGGCCACCACCTTGGCGCGCGGTTACGCGATCGTGCAGAGGGAGGACGGGTCGGTGGTCCGTTCGGCGACCGAACCCGCGGTGGGGGAGAGCCTGCGCCTGCGCTTCGCCGAGGACGGCCTGACCGCCACCGTCGACTCGGTGGACGCGCTCGACGGCCCCACCGAGGAGGAACCGGAGACCCGCGAGCCCCGGACCTCCGGGCGGGCGACGAAGAGCGGATCGGGGAGGACGGCCTCGAAGAAGGCCTCCCCGTCCAAGAGGGCGGCGGCGTCGAAGAAGACCGCCGCGTCCAAGAAGGCGGCGGAGCCTGAGGCCGGCGGGACCGGGGCCGACGACGATACGACGACCGAGAACATCACCGAGGGGGAGTAGAGATGGCCGAGGAGAAGGTGGCCCCGGAACCGAGTTACGAGGAGAGCCGGGAGGAGCTGAACAACGTCGTCCGCAAGCTGGAGTCGGGAGGCCTCACGCTCCAGGAGTCGCTGGCGCTGTGGGAGCGCGGCGAGGAGCTGGCGCGCACCTGCGAGCGCTGGCTGGAGGGGGCCCGGGCCAGACTGGCGGCGGCCGTGGACGAGCGTCGGGGTGACGGGGAAGGGGCTTCGGAGGCCGACGCGCCCTTCTGAACGGCCGAGACCGTTCGGCTCACTTGCGGCCGTTGAGTTCGTCGCCGAGGGTGCGGAGATTGCCGGGCAGCCCGCGGAACACCGCGATGACCAGGACCAGGGCGGTTCCCAGGAACAGCCAGGGGGCGACCTCGGCGAGCCGGGTGGCCAGACCGAGGACGAGCATGCGTCCGAAGCCGTCGTTGCCCGCGGCCAGGACGCTCTCGGCGGCGACCACGGCGACGAAGTAGGCGATCGGCGGGCTGACCGACAGGGACAACAGGTCGCCGGGGCGGACCATGGCGGCGGTGGCCAGGCAGGCGACCGTGAAGGCGATACCGGGCGCGGCCGGGGTCGACGTCAGGTTGGCGATCATCGTGCCCGCGAAACTGAACAGGACGATCAGCAGCACCCCGCCGCGTACGGTCAGGCGGGGCGGTCGGGTACGGCGGGGTCGAGGGGCCGAGGGTGAGCCGGCCCGGGCCGTGGTGGTCCGGCCTCGGGGGGCGGCCGGGTTCGACACGTTCCGGCCGCGACCCTCGGGCCGCACGAAGTACGGGGCCTGCCCGGGATCCGGGCCGTCCGTCCTGCGTGGGGGCATGGTCGTGCGCCTCCCAAGTTTGTTACTCACAGTGTTTAGTGTGTCACTTCTTGTGAAGTTCCGGGTGTCTTTCCTGGGAACGTGTCGCCATTTCGGCCACTTGCCCCTTCCGGGGTCAACGCGCCTTCCCTCCCTTGGACGCCGAGATCGTCCCACCTGGTTCGGGTCGGTTTCGCGGCCTTGGGCGTTTCGTCACTCTCCCCGGAGAAGTCCGCCGACTTCATTTCAGGTCGGGTCGTCGGGGACGTTACTTCCACGCCGAATACCGTCTGACTTGGTCATATTCGATATATCCACTCCCTACATGTCCGACTCCGCGAATTTCGGTGTGGACTCGCTGAGTTCCGGGGCGGCCACCGTGCGGGGACGGTCCTCCAGACCCGACAGGCGATCCAGATCCGCGTCGACGAGCCCCAACTCGCCGAACCTGCGGGCGGTCACCAGGACCCGACTCTCCAGGGAACCCACCGTCTGGTTGTAGGCGGTCACCGTCCTGGTCAGCGCCCGACCCAGACCTTCGACGTGACCGCCCAGCGTCGACAGGCGGGAGTGCAGCTGTTTGCCCAGGTCGAAGACCTCGCGCGCGTTCTCGCTCAGGGCCTCCTGCTGCCAGGCGTACTGGGCCGTCCGCAACAGGGAGATCAACGTCGTCGGCGTCGCGATGTGCACCCGACGACCCATCGCGTATTCCAGGAGGTCCGCGTCGCGCTCCAAGGCCGGAGCGAGGAAGGCCTCACCGGGGATGAAAAGCACCACGAACTCCGGGGCCGGGGTGAAGGAGGCCCAGTAGGACTTGGCGGCGAGCTGGTCCACGTGGGTGCGCAGATGCTTGGCGTGGGCCCGCAGCCGCTCCTCGGCCGCCGGCCCCTCTCCGGCCTCCACCGCGTCGAGGTAGGCGGCCAGCGGGACCTTGGAGTCGACGACGATGTTCTTGCCACCGGCCAACCGCACCACCATGTCCGGCCGGTGCGCCCCGGCCACCGCCTGCTCCTGGAAGTCGCAGTGCGCGTCCATCCCCGCCAGCTCCGCGACCCGACGCAACTGGAGCTCGCCCCATCGCCCCCGAGCCTCGGGACGCCGCAGCGCCGTCACGAGGGAGCTGGTCTGGTCGCGCAATCGGTCCGAGCCCTCACGGACGAGCTCCACCTGTTTGGCCAGTTCGGCGTGCGCGGCGGCGCGCCCGGCGTCGGCCTCCCGCAGACGGAGCTCGACCCGGTTCAGGGTCTCCGTCAACGGTTCGACCATGCGCTCCACGGCACGACGCCGTTCGTCCAGATCGCCCCCGGCCTCGGCGCCCACCGCGCGCAGACGCCCCTCGGCCAGGTCGAGGAAGCTCCGGTTGGTCTGGTCCAGTACCTGGGAGGACAGGGCGCGGAACCGGTCGGCGAGCTGTTCCTCCATGTAGGCGGCGCGTTCCTCCGCGGCCCGGGCGTCGGCACGGGCCTGGGCGTCGCGCCCGCGGGCCAGGGTCCACCCCACCGCGATACCGATCGCCAGACCGATGAGAAGCATGAGTACGAGTACGAGGCCGTCCATGGTGACCCATGTTCTCTCAGTTCGGGTCCCCGCGGGGCCTCTCGCGGGATCGAGGGCGCGTCCGCGTCCCGAACCCCGTCGACGTCGCGATTGCGGGGCCGGTGGGATCCGGTCGGTCACGCGCGGAGCGGAGGCGGAGGAAGAGAGGGTGGAGAGCGGCTCAGGGGGCGGTAGGGGTCGCGTCGCAGGACCGCAGGGCCTCACGCCAGGATTTCACCGAGGACCACAGTTCCTCGGGCGGCTCCTCCGGGGTGAACATCCACATCCTCCCCGAGGCGGGGGAGGCCCGCCCGGAGATCTCCCCGCGTGCCTGGAAGGGGGGATCCCCCGTCACCGGGAACCACAGATACTCCAGGGGATCCAGGAGCGCCATCAACCTCTCCTCGATCCCTCGGCCGGGCCGGACCTTCACCAGCAGCCAGGGACGGTACCGGCGCAGCACCTCCAGGCCCCCGGCCACCACGTCCGGCTCGCTCCCGGCGGTGTCGATCTTGATCACCGTGGGGAAGACCGCCGCCGTCTCGTTCCACCGCGACAGGGTGGCGGTCCGCACGGTCGGACGGGACAGAGCCGGACGCGAGCTGTGCACTATCCGGTTGCACGTGTCGTTGTGCGGGGCCCGGGACAGTCGCGCGGTCCCGTTGTGGTTGCTCAGGGCCAGGTCGACCACGGTGAAGCCGAGGTTCCCCGAGGCGGAGACCGACCTCGCGGCGGAGGCGAGTTCGGGGGTCGGTTCGAAGGCGAAGACGGGGCGGCGGGAACGGGCGGCCGCGAGGATCGAGTACACACCGATGCCGGAGCCGACGTCGAGGACCGCCCCGGGGCGGGTGTGGTCGAGCAGGGCCATGAAGCTCGCGACGCTGTCGGGTTCGTGACCGGCCAGTCCGGTCTCGGAGAGACTCCGGGGCACCGTCAGGTCACCGGGCATGTGCAGAGCGAGGCGGTCCGGGCCAGGGCGCCGTCGCTCTTCCTCCGGGCGGGGCAGGGAGAGCGTGAAGCGGCGGTATCGGGGAGGGACCCGGGCGGGGTCCAGGCCGCCGAGCCTTCTGGGCAGATGGACACGGATCCGTCGGGTGGCGAAACGGACGATCGGGTACCGGCGCACAAGGGCGCGCAACTGGTTGTGGACCATAGTGTCTTCTCCCCACGGAAAGGAACGGTGCCGTGGTGGCGGCGACCGGAAAAGAGCCAGGTCATCCGATGTGCACCCCTGGTGCGGGTCTTTCGCGCGCTCCCGCCCGGGGTGACCGGCGTCACTGGTCGAACCTACTCTGTGTAATGGTGTTCACGCACCGTGTTTCAGGGATCGACCTGGGGAAACGGGCCCGATGGCAGGATCCGCCTTTCGGTCGCCGAGGACTCGCCCACCCTCTCGGGCCGCATAGACTCTGGGCTTGTGAGTCTGTCTATCGGGATCGTCGGCCTGCCCAACGTTGGCAAGTCCACCCTCTTCAACGCGCTGACCAAGAACGACGCTCTGGCCGCGAACTACCCGTTCGCGACCATCGAGCCCAATGTCGGAGTCGTGGGTGTGCCCGATGCCCGGCTCGGGAAGCTGGCCGAGATCTTCGGCTCCGCGAAGATCCTTCCGGCGACGGTCGACTTCGTCGACATCGCGGGCATCGTGCGCGGCGCCTCCACGGGTGAGGGGCTGGGGAACAAGTTCCTCGCCAACATCCGCGAGAGCGACGCCATCTGCCAGGTGATCCGGGCCTTCGAGGACGCCGACGTCACCCACGTCGACGGCGACGTCGAGCCCTCCCGGGACATTGAGACGATCAACACCGAGCTGATCCTCGCCGACCTCCAGACCCTGGAGAAGGCCGTTCCGCGCCTGGAGAAGGACGCCAAGCGCAACGCCAAGGACAAGGACGCCCAGGAGCTCCTCGCCGCGGCCAGGGCCGCGCAGGAGGTTCTCAACGAGGGCACCTCGCTCTCCCAGGCCGAGGGCGTGGACGTGGCCCGGCTGCGCGAGCTGAGCCTGCTCACCGTCAAGCCGTTCATCTACGTCTTCAACCTCGACAGCGACGAGCTCGCCGACGAGGCCCTGCGCACCAAGCTCCAGGACCTGGTCGCCCCGGCCGAGGCGATCTTCCTCGACGCCAAGATCGAGGCGGAGCTGGCCGAGCTGGAGGACGACGAGGCCCAGGAGCTGCTGGAGTCGCTCGGTCAGAGCGAGTCCGGTCTGGCCCAGCTGGCGCGGGTCGGCTTCGCCACCCTCGGCTTGCAGACCTACCTGACCGCGGGCCCCAAGGAGGCCCGGGCCTGGACGATCAAGCAGGGCGCCACCGCCCCGGAGGCGGCCGGTGTCATCCACACCGACTTCGAGCGCGGCTTCATCAAGGCCGAGGTCGTCTCCTTCGACGACCTCGTCGAGGCCGGTGACATGCAGGCCGCCCGTGCCGCGGGCAAGGTCCGCATGGAGGGCAAGGAGTACGTGATGGCCGACGGCGACGTGGTGGAGTTCCGCTTCAACGTCTGACCTCTTCTTCGCCACGGGAGGGTGGGGAGCGCGCGTGGGCGCGTTCCCCACCCTCCCGTCGTCGTGTCAGGGGTCGTGCCTATGGGGCGCGTCCGGGGCTTGAACGGGGATCGGGGGCGTGGGAGGCTGTCGCCCACCCGAACCGGGGTGTTCGAAGAGAGGCGGGGCGATGGGCTGGGAGGTCGTTCTCTGCGTCCTGCTCGGAGTCGTCCTCGTGGCGACGGCGACCACCCTCATCGGCCTGACCCGGGTCACCTTCGCCCCTCTGCCCGCTCTGGACCGGAGTCCGAGGACGGGGACGGTGACGTCGATCCACACCTCCGACGAGACCGAGATCGTCATGGTGGAGTACGTCGACCCGGCGGGGGAGCGGCACACGGCGGGGCTCGCGGATCTCGTCCACGATTCCTGGATCGACAGGTTCGTCCCCGGAAGCCGGTGGCAGGTGTACGCCTTTCGGGAGCCGGGCCCGCGGGTCTTCCTGGCCGAGGTCCACGATGACGTGGTGCGCCGAGGCTACAACCTCGACGGTGTCCGCCTGGGGGGCGAGTCCGGGCCGGTCCACCCTCCACGTCCCGGGAACCTGCTGCTCAAGTGGCGGTTCGAGGAGTGAGCGGTGGCGCGCGCCTTCCGTGATCCGTGAGAAGGCCGCCCATGGTCACGCTTCGCGTCCCCTCCTGCCGCATCGGGATACATCCGATGAACCCATGCCCGGCTTCGTGGCGTTTTTTGGGCTTTTGTACTCTAAAGTCACCACTGTCTCGACCACAGGTCCGTGAAGAGACCGTGCGGTCCCCGGAGGCGTCGACCCCCGACTCGCCCCGGACCGCCCCAGAACAACGGTAGGGCCGACGCTCCGTCGTCGCCGAGGTGCGCCTCGGCCGTCTCCCCCGCCCACCGTCGAAGGACGTTCGCCTCTCCGGACCGATCGAGCCGTTCCGCTCGCGGTGACCGTACGGGCCCTGTGCCGTCTCGATGGTGGACGCATTCGATACATGACGAATATGGAGGACCCGTAAGTGGCGAACGGAGAACGAGTAGCGATCATCGGTGCCGGCCCCTCGGGCATGGCACAGTTGCGGGCCTTCGAGGCCGCGGCCCGCGCGGGGGCGGAGATCCCCGAGATCGTCTGCTTCGAGAAGCAGGCGGACTGGGGCGGCCAGTGGAACTACACCTGGCGCACCGGGCTCGACGAGTTCGGAGAGCCCGTGCACTCCAGCATGTACCGCAACCTGTGGTCGAACGGCCCGAAGGAGGCGCTGGAGTTCGCGGACTACTCCTTCGACGAGCACTTCGCCCGACCGATCTCCTCCTACCCGCCGCGCCCGGTGCTGTGGGACTACATCGCGGGCCGCCTGAAGAAGGCCGACGTGCGCGAGTTCATCAGGTTCCGGACCATCGTGCGCTGGGTCGAGTACGACGCCGCGCGAGAGATCTTCACGCTCACGGTCGAAGACCTACCCACCGGAGAGACGACGACCGAGGAGTTCGGTCGGGTGGTCGTGGCCACCGGCCACTTCTCCTTCCCCAACGTCCCCGACCTTCCCGGTATCGAGACCTTCGAGGGGCAGGTGACGCACGCGCACGACTTCCGCGGCGCGGAGGCGCTCAAGGACCGCGACGTGCTCGTCATCGGTTCGAGCTACTCGGCCGAGGACATCGGCAGCCAGGCGTACAAGATGGGCGCGCGCTCGGTGACGGCGAGCTACCGCTCCGCGCCGATGGGCTATGACTGGCCCGAGGGCTTCGAGGAACGCCCCCTCGTCGAACGCTTCGAGCGCGACACGGTCCACTTCGTCGACGGCACCTCGAAGCGCGTCGACGCCGTCATCCTGTGCACCGGGTACCTCCACAAGTACCCGTTCCTCCCCGGCGATCTCGCGCTGTCCTCGCCGAACAACGTCTACCCCGAGGGGCTGTACCGCGGCGTCGTGTGGCAGCGCAACCCGCGCCTGGCCTACCTGGGCGCGCAGGACCAGTGGTTCACCTTCAACATGTTCGACACGCAGGCCTGGTACGTGCGCGACCTCATCATGGGCCGCGCCGACCTGCCCGACGAGCGGGAGCGCGCGGCGTCCATCGCCGAATGGCGGGCCCGCTTCGAGAAGATCGCCTCGGACGCCGACGAGATCCGTTTCCAGGCCGACTACGTGCGCGACCTGCTGGAGCAGACCGACTACCCCGAATTCGACCTCGACCGGGTCGTGGAGATCTTCCTCGCCTGGAAGCGGGACAAGAAGGCCGACATCATGGGCTACCGCGACCGCGTGTACCGCTCGGTGATGACGGGGACCCTCTCGGCCGAGCACCACACCCCGTGGATCCAGGAGCTCGACGACTCGCTCGAGCGCTACCTCTCCGAGAAGCCCGGGGAGAGCCCGCGGAACGCCCCGAGCGCGGCCGTCTAGCCCACCGGAGCCCGTGAGCATGGAGAGGGCGGGCCGGGGTCGCCCCGGCCCGCCCTCTCCACGGTCCCCTCGACGGGTTCACCCGCGGACCGCGTGGCCTCAACCCGCCGTGATCCAGTCGCCGTTGGCGTCGACCACGTAGCCGTCCACCTCACTGTCGGCGACGGAGACGTCGCCGTTCCTCATCACGGTGAGATCGACGGAGGCGAAGGTATCGATCCCGTCCTCGGTCTCGATGGGGAAGTGGAAGGGGATGAGGGAGTCCTCGTCGGTGGAGGACTTGGCGCAGTCGCTCACCACGGTCACGGTCTCCAGGTCATCGGAGAAGTAGGAACCCTCCTCGAGGTCGGCCTCGTCGAAGTCCTCCATCGAATACGGCGAATCGAAGCCGAGCGGTCCGGCGAGGTTCTCCCATTCGGGCACCTGGGCGGATTCCTCCACCTTTTCGGCTCGATACTCCTCGAATCCCGCGACGGCCTCTTGGAGGGCCGCTTCGGTGGTGGCCGGGGCCTCCGGGACGGGGTCCGGCAGATCGAGACCGGCGTATTCCATCCACGAGTGGTAATGGGCCCAGACGGCCGTGGCCGCCAACTCTTCGACGGAACGGGGGAAGTCCACCCCGTCGAGGGAGTACTCCTCCACTCGGCTGTCGTATTCCTCGCTCTCGAGGTATTCCTCGATGCTCATCTCACGGACGTCCTCATCGCGCGAGGAGTCGATCTCGTACTGCAGCCCTTCCCGGGTGTTCTCGAGGAAGTCCTCCTTGATCGTGTCGAGGTCCTCGGTCGCCTCCGGCGCTACGGCACTCGACAGATATCGAATGTCCTCTCGAACCTCCGCGGCCGCCTCGTCCTCGCCGTAAACGGGCGCCGTGAGCGTTTCGAAGGCCTTGTCGTCGGTGTAGGAGATCCCGATGTCGATGGCGCAGTACTGCGATCCCTCCAGTTCGCGGGAGCCGGCGATGGCGGAGGAGACCAGCAGTCCCTCGGCGTCGGCCCCGGCGGCCTCACGAAGCCCGTCGGGGATGTCGATTCCGACCGAGGGGGCGGGTTCGAGATATTCGGACCGGGTGAAATCGTATACACCGTCCGGGCCGGAGGAACATCCGGTCAGAACGATCCCCGCGACGGAGATCAGGCTTATGGGGGCGAGAATCCTCTTACTGGTCTTCATGCGGGGGCGCGCTCGGGCGCGCTTCCTTTCCGTGCTGAAACGGGGGTATGTCTCGACAGGTGGCACGGCGTGTGTGTTTCACCCTGTCGACATGGGGTGTCCGGTTCCGCTGATTCATGAGAGGGGAGGCGGTCGGCTCATCGTGCGTATTCGAGGCCGAAGGCATGGGGAATCAGGGGTTCATCCTCACCCGTCGTCGCGATCATAGCGTGCGGATAAGCGTCCGAGCCGGAACGAGTCCGCGCGGTGGCGGCCGATTGTGGCCATCGATCCCGTGGGACGGTCCGGTGAGGGGCCGAAGGTTATTCCCGCACCGGATCTCCGAGGAATCCCGCCGGCACCGGGGATGTTCGGTCGGACATGACGACACATGTTCTGTTCGAAGGAGAGCCGGGTGTCATCGTCGACGACGGTGACGTGATCATCGAGGGGGTCGAACTCGCCGACCTGGTGAAGAGGGCGGCGAACGCCGCACGCGACGCCGATCGTGTCGAGCTCTGCGGCGGTGTCGGCGTCGACGACGCCGCGCGGGTCATCGAGGTGATCGGTGGCGGTGTGGAGGTGAGGGTGAACCGGTACGGATTCGAATCACTCGAACAGGTGGCCGCCTACAAGGCCTCCTTCGAGGCCGGGGAGGCCGGGGGAGCGCTGTTCCTGTACGGGTCGACGGTCTCCACACCCCTGGCCCGGCACGAGGGGGTCGTGGTCGCCGGGGTCGCCGACCGGGAGGCACTGATCGAACGGGTCAGGGAGGCCCGGGAGCACGGAGTGGGGATCGTGGAGCTCTACGGGGGCCTCGGCGCCTCGGCGGCCGCCGACGTTCGCGACGCCGTGGACGGTGCCCTGCCGGTCGGCTTCATCGACTGACCCGTCCGTTCCGGCACCGGTCCGGAGACGGTTCGGAGGGGCGGTCCGCTCATCGCGGTCCGCCCCTCTCGTCTTAGGTGTTCTCCGTACCGTCAGGCCGCGGGTCCGTACCTTCGGCCGACGGTCCCCGACGGAGACACGGACTCGGCGGGCTCCACCTCTTCCACGGGCACGTCCGCGTCGTGGCGCGGCCACAGCAGGAGCGCTCCGACGGCTCCGGTGACGGCCAGGGCGGCGAGGACGGTCCAGGCGGGGGCGAGCCCGACCGCGGTTCCGAGCCGGCCGGCGACGGGGTAGGTGACCAGCCAGGCCAGGTGCGACAGAGAGAACTGGGCGGCGAAGACCTCGGGTATCCGGTTCGGCGGGACGGACGCCCGCAGGACCTTGCCGGTCGGGGTGACGACCAGGGCCGTCCCGACGCCGATCACGCCCCAGACGATCGCGGTGCCGGCCCATCCGGCCGCGGGTACGGCGACGAGGACCAGGGCGCCGAGTGTTCCGGCCACGAGGACCCCGGCGCCGGTCACCATGACGGTGCGTTCGGCGATCCGGTCGAGGAGGCGGGGCAGGACGAGGGCGGCCAGCAGCGTTCCGAGACCGGAGACGGCCAACATCCAGGCGACGTCCGACTGGGAACCGCCGAGCCGGTCACGTACGTGGTTGACGGTGTTGACGACGACGATCGAACCGGCCGCCGCGACCACCATGTTGAGCGCCATGACGCCGCGCAGCCTCGGGGTTCGGACGAAGGTCCCGATCCCCGCGACCAGCTTCTCCCGGACCCCGCTGTGGGCGCTGGGGCGGGCGTTCGGGATGCGGGTCGCCAGGACGAGCAGAGCGGAGACGGCGAACCCGACGGAGGTGCCGACGAACAGCAGGTCGAAGCCCATGAAGAGCAGGGCGACCGCGGCCAGGACCGGGCTGAGCAGACTCTCCATGGTGTAGGCGACCTGCGAGGCGGACAGGGCCCGCGTGTAGGCGGCCTTGTCGGTGACGATGTCGGGGATGACCGCCTGGAACGTCGGGGTGAACGCCGCCGACGAGGCCTGCAGCAGGGCGATCAGAACGTAGATGTGCCAGATCTCGGTGACGAACGGCAACGCCAGGACCACCCCGGCGCGCAGGAGATCGAGGAGGACCAGGAACCCTCTTCTGGGGAGCCGGTCGGCGTACGCGGCCGCGAAGGGCGCGATGACCACGTACATGACCATCTTGATGGTCAGTGCGGTGCCGAGGACGGCACCGGCGCGCGGGCCGGCGAGCTCGTAGGCGAGCAGTCCGAGGGCGACCGTCGTCAGCCCGGTGCCGAACAGGGCGATCACCTGGGCGCTGAACAGGTAGCGATAGTCGCGAATGGTGAACAGACGCATGACGTTTCCTTCCAGGCCGACGTGGAGGGGCGCGGTCTCGCGGGCGGGGCCGCGCCCCTCGACACGGGGCCGGAGTACGGCTACACACCGTCGGTGGTGGCCGGTGAGAGGCCGGCGAGCAGGTTGAAGGCGCCGGTGAGGACGTTCAGGGAGACGACACCGACGACGTCGGCGATCTCCCGGTCGCTGTAGCCGTGCTCCCTCAACTCGACGATCCGTTCGTCGGTGATGGAGGACGGTTCGCGGTGGACCTGGAGGGCGAGGGCGATGATCGCGGCGATCGCGGGGTCGGCCGAGGTGCCGGCCCGGGCGCGCTCGATCTCTTCCTCGTCCAGCCCCAGGGAGCGGGCGGCGTCGATGTGGGCGTCGAGGCAGAGGGCGCAGCCCTGGTGGGTCTGGACGGCGATCGAGATCCGTTCGGAGATCCGGCGGTCGAGCCGGGCCCGTCGCATGGCGCGGCCGAGCTGGAGGTAGCCGCCGAGAACGGCCGGCGAGTGCGCCATGGTGGAGACCATGTCTCCGACGCGGCCATGACGGGAGACCAGGTCGGTCAGGAGGTCGCGTGAGGCGCCGACCGCCGTCTCGGGTGTGAGTCGGTTCAGGCGGGTCATGATCGTGGCCCTTCGGATGTCGGGACGTCGGCTCAGTGGTGGGCGTGGGCGTCGTGGTGCCCCTCGTGGGAGTGCGCGGCGTCCGGCCCGGGAACGGTCGCGGTGGTCCGGACCGTGAACTCGGTGGTGCGGACGACCCCGTCGTGCAGGAAGTCCAGGTAGAGGCGGTAGACGCCGTCGGACGGGGCGACCGCCATGAAGGTGATCTCCGGGCCCGGCGCGGTGACGCCGTCGCCGGGGGCGCCTTCGGGGTGGACGTGGAGGTAGCCCAGGTCGCCGACGCGCAGCGCCACCAGGTGTCCATAGGCGGCGAGGTAGGGCTGGAGGTCGGTGACGGGTTCACCGTCGCGGGCGACGGTGAGCGTCAGCTCGCGGGCCTGCCCTGCGACGAGTTCGCCGTCGAGGGTGACGGTGTGGTCGCCGATCCGGGCGACCCGATCGATCGCGGGGAGCGGACGAGGCTCGTAGTGTCCGGCGACGGAGACGTCGATCCCCAGGGTCATGGTCCCGTCGTGACCGGCGGGGTGGACGTCGGCGAAGAATCTCCAGTCGCCGGGTTCCAGGGCGACCTCGACGCTCCAGGTGCCCTTCTCGTCCATCACCGGGTGCACATGCTGGAACCCGGAGGTGTCGCGGCGGACGGCGATGAGGTGCAGTTCCTTCTCGTGCTCGGGGACGTACTCGGTCACCGGCCGCCCGTCGGGGCCGATCACCCGGAAGGTGACCGTCCGGGTGCCGGCGTCGAAAATCGTGGAGTCGAACTCGAGGGTGTGGCCGTTCTCCGAGACGGAGAGGCCGCCGGGGGCGGCGTGGGTCGAGTGGTCGCCGTGGTCGGCGTGGTGCGTGTGGGCGGTCGTGTCGTGGCCGGTGTGGTTCCGCATGGTGACTCCCGATGCTCTGGTCCTGTCGGTGCCGTCCCGTTCTCGGGGCGATGCCCATGAACATATACCCCTGGGGGGTATATTTGCAAGAGGTGATCCCCGCTGTCGGGGATCCGGGGTGGCGGCGGTGGGAGTGGTCGGAAACGCGCGGGTCGGCGCGAGTGAAGGGTCGTCCTGCGGTGGGGTGGCGCTCGGGGTGCGGGTGTCTCGGCGGGGTTTCCGTCGGATAGGGGTGGGGGGTACCCGCTCCGGTGGATCCGCCGGTCACCCGGGCGGGACGGAGGGCGGGTTCACCCCTCCTCGTCGAACCGGGCGCGCGCCCGTTCGATGTCCGCCATGTTCTCGTGGGCCCAGTCGAGGAGCGCGTCGATCGGCTCTCGGAGCGTTTTGCCGAGCGGGGTGATGTCGTACTCGACCGCCACCGGCCGTGTGCTCGTCACGGTGCGCTCGACGATCCCGTTGCGCTCCAGGCGGCGGAGGGTCGCGGTCAGGGACTTCTGGGTCACCTCGGGGATCGCACGGCGCAGTTCGTTGAAGCGCGAGGGGCGTTCGCAGAGCTCGTTCAGTACCTGGAGCGACCATTTGTCGAGGACCTGGTCGAGCAGCTCGCGATGGGGCCTGGCGATCTCGACGTGTTCGGGAGGGGTGGAGGAGGTTTCGCGCACGGTACCTGGTCTCGTTGAAGTGTCCTTTGGATAGCAGGTATCAATCGTATACCTGGACATCGAAGCGAGAAGGAGAAGCACATGGCCGTGGCACTGTTCACCCCCGAAGGCATGATGGGGGAGACGCCCTACCACCACGTCGCCGTCGCGACCGGGACCCGTCACGTGCACGTGGCCGGTCAGGTCGCGCGCGAGGGAGAGCGCGAGGACTTCGCCGGGCAGGTCGCCTCGGCCCTGCGGGAGACCGCGACCGGACTGGCGGGCGCGGGCGCCGGCTTCTCCGACGTCGTGCGCCTCACGTTCTACGTCACGAACCGGAACGACGAGAGGGTCGAGGAGCTCATGGCGGGCATCGAACGCGTCGCCGAGGAGATCGGGCTGCCCCGCCCGCTGCCGCCCGCCTCGCTCATCGGGGTCGAGGGCCTGTACCGTCCCGAGATCCTCGTCGAAGTGGAGGCCACCGCCGTCCTGGAGTGACCCGGCCCACCTCCCCTCCGGGCCCGGAACGGCCGGAGGGGAGGTGGGCCGGGCGAGCACGCTCAGACGTTCGATGTGACCCGGGGCTCCGGGGCGCGTTCGAGCCGGAGCAGCCCCAGGACGATGAGCGTCTGGGCGGCGATGTAGGTGCTCATCACCAGGAGGTCGCGCTGGGGCAGGTCCAGGCCGGGGGCGAAGGCGTTCAGGGCGATCAGCGAGTCCGAGATCAGGAAGAGGGCCCCGCCGGCGGCCACCCACGGTCCCAGCCCGGTGGACAGGATCGCCATCAGGCCCAAGAGCAGTCCGTAGAGCAGCACAGGGACGAGCAGGGGGCCGGTGTTCGGCGCGCAGATCCAGACGAGCGCCGCCACGTAACCCACGTAGGGGACGAGGAGGAGACGCCGTCGGTACAGGACGCTCTCGGCCCGGTACCTCCAGAAGGCCACCACGTACACGACCTGCGCGATGAGGAAGAAACCCACCATCAACAGGAACGCGGTGTCGCCGGAGGCGAGGCCCGGGGCGGTGTCTCCGAGCCAGGAGAAGACCAGGGCGACCACCGTGAGTCCGAGCAGGCGGCCGAGCGGGCGACCGGCGGCGGCGACCAGGACGAGGGCCAGGGCGGGCATGAGGGCGACCTGGGTGGGACGTGACCAGCTCTCGGGGCCGAACACCTGGATCCACAGGTGGACGAGGCAGATGAGGGCGAACAGCGCGAGCAGTGCCCGGGGAAGGGGCCGATCAGGGATCATCCGGACATCATAGACAGCGGTCCCCCGTTCTGGCCTGGGCGTTCGTCCGATCGGACGTGCCATGGAGGCGTGGGGTCGCCCGGGTTCTCCGTATCCCGCCCGGTCGGGTCGAGGGAGGTCGGTGTTCCGGAAGGGCCCTTGGTGACATCCGGACGGTGGTTTTCCGGCCGGTGGGGACAGATCTGGCTCTCCAGAAGGTGACTAATCCCTTTACGGTCTGGTCGGAAATGCACTGAAGCGCACATCACTAGAGCAGGTTCGGTGGTGTATTGCCATGCTCTGACCTTTTTGTGTGCTTCCTTCGGTGGTGCAATGTGGCCTTGGTGGTGAAACACCGACTCGCCCTGGCCACTCCCAACCCTCACAATGCCTCACTATAGGGATGGGGTAGACAAGGCATGGCGGAAGCGTCGGTGACGGCGCGATGATGTACGGGCGCCGGCGAAAGCGCCGGCGCGTCACTATGTGCAGGAGGCGGGGATGGTCAAGACGTCGCGGCGCGACACCGCGGTGCGTGACCGGGCCGACGACGACCACGATCTCGACGCTCCGCGTCCCCGCAGGCCCAAAGCGGGCGCGGGCGGGCGCTGGTGGGTCGGCGTGGGGCGCGTCCTCCTCTGGGCGTTCATCATCGTCGTCATCTTCAACGGCATCTGGTTCCCCATCCGCAATGGTTTCTCCCTCCCCTCCTCCTCGTCCGCCGACACCGAGACGACCGAGGCCCCCGCGTTCCCCGAAGCCCCCGCGGCCGCGTTCGCGCTGCGTTTCGCCGACACCTACCTCGACACCTCCGACCTCGAGGCCCGGCAGTCGGCGCTGGTCTCCTTCGTGCCCGAGGGCGAGGTCGGCTCCCTCAACGTGCCGGCCGACGGTCTCACCGGGGAGAACCTCACCGTCGTCGCCGTCGACGTCCTCGACGACCACAACGCCCTCGTCGTGGTCCGAGCCGACGTCAACGGCGAACCCATGAGCCTCCAGGTGCCCGTCTACAGCGATGGCGACGCCCTGGTGCTCTCCGGTCCTCCCGCGCTGCTCGCCGCCCCGGCGCAGGCGAGCCTGCCGGAGGGCGTCTCCTACGACACCGACTCCCAGGCCGCCGAACAGTTGAGGGACACCCTCTCAGGCTTCTTCGAGGTCTACGCGGAGGAGGCCGGACACCTGGACCGCTACGTGGAACCGGGGGTCTCGATCACCCCACTTCCGGCGAACACCCTGGAATTTCACGAACTGTCCGATATCGCGGTGCCATCCCAGTCCTCGACCGGGGATGATGACGTACGACAGGTGGCCGCCACCGTGCTCTGGTCCCTCCCCTCCGGCGACGCGGCCGGAGACGGCGGGAACGCGGGACAGATGGTGCAGCAGAACTACCTGGTCACGGTCGTCGACTCGGGCAGTGAGTGGTACGTGCGTGACATCCAGGGAGCCCCGCACTCGTTCGGCGGGTGACGAGGCCTGTAGGCAAGGAGACGAGAAGAACCATGCGCACACCAGAAACGACACCGGAGGGAGGCGCCTGACATGCTCCCCCTGTTGTCCTCGACCGCCGACGCCATGACGGCCATCGGTGGCACGGACCTCCTCCACCTGGCGGCCGACGCCACCCCGGGAACGACGGAGAACGCCCCCGACACCGGTGGACTCGCGGACTTCCTGCGAGGCTTCTTCGGGCCGCTCTTCCTCGTCATCGTGTCCATCGTCGCGATCTTCTTCCTGTTCACCAGGGAGATCACACGGTTCGCGCAGTTCCTGATCCTGGCGATCTTCATCGGGATCGTCTTCTACGTCCCCGGCATCATCGAGGTCATCGCGGTGGCGCTCGCCCGAGCGATGGGCGTACCGACGGAATAGGCGAGGGAGGCCGGAGACCGTGGATCTGCCCACGTACACCAACATCTGGCGTATCGAGAAGAGGCTCTACAAGCTCTACGATTTCCGGCTGCCCATGCCGCTCCCGGTCGGCACCTTCGGTGTCGCGCTGGGGGTCTTCGCGCTCTGGGTGGTGCTGCTGAGCATCGTCAACGCCCCCTTCGAGTTCGGCAACGGCTGGCACCTGGTGCTGTGGGTCGTGCCACCGGGGGTGATCACCGTGCTGGCGACCCGGCCGGTGATCGAGGGCAAGCGCCTCACGGAGCTGCTCATCTCACAGGCGCGTTTCCTCACCGAGGCGCGCGTGTACACCAGGCTCGCCCCGGAGTACGAGCCCTCGGAGGTGCGTGTGGCGGTGCGTGTGTGGCACCGCGACCCCGCCGCCGGGCCGCTTCCCCTGCCCCGGGGCGCACGCCGCGACCAAGAGGCCGCCGAGACGGAGGAGATCGAGGTCTCCGAAGAGGCCTCCATCGAATCCACCGCCCCGAGCGAGGTCGAACGCGATCCGCGCGCCGTCGGGGAGGCGGCGCCGCCGCTGCGCGGGGTGGCCGCCCCCGAGCCCGCCGCGAGGGAGGTCGAGCCGCTCCCCGACCCCGGCGACCGGCTCACCGAACCGGAGAAGACGGTCGAGGCCCCCGACACGCGGGTTCCGGTCACCGCCGGAGCGCCGGCCAAGGAGGACACTGAGGGTACGCGGGAGACCACGGAGGGCCTCGGGGACACCCACGCCGCGATGGCCGCCGTAGAGGCCCGCGAAAGCGACGACGGCGCCCGTCCCGGGGTCGGCCGCCGCGTACTCAACTACTTCGGCTTCGCCCTGAACACCGGTGGCGGTGGTGACGGCGAGGCCCGGGAGAAACCCGAGGACGACGCTCGGGATCGTGTCGGTGGGGAGGGCTCGAACATCGAGGGAGATGTCTTCGACGAGCCCGTCCACGCCACCGAGGAGGACGAACGACGCGACCGCGACGAGTGGCTCGCCCGACTGCGCGCCTCCTCCGGTGAGACACCGATCGGTCTGTCCTCCAAGAGCGCCTACGCCGAATCCGACACCGGCGCCATGAGCACCGATGAACTCGCCTCGGCGGTCCGATCGGCCGCCGAGCGTTCCGAGGACCGGCGTCGCGCCGAAGAGATCATGGCCGCGCCCGAGCCGACCGAGAGCCGTTCGGAGTCGACCGCCGCCCGTCGTCTGCGCGGACGCGCCCAGGGCATCCGGGTCGCCAAGGACCTGGCCGACCGCCGGGAGCGCGAGACCGGTCCGGTCGACGTCACCGACGACACACGGGTGGCCGACACGGTCGAACGGGAACCGGTCCGCGAACGGGTCCGTCCCGCCGAACCCCCGATACGCGCGCGGGGTACGGCCCTGCCCGCCACCGAGGACACCGACCCCGTGGACGGGCCCGCCGGGCCGAAGGGGCGGCCGCACGCCGCCCCCTGGTCCCTCGACCCGGACGGCGCCGATCGGGAGGGCGCGTCGAGCGACTCCTCTTCCGAAGCGGGCGGCTACCCCGACCTGTCCGACTACGCCGCGCGCTACGCCGAGGCCACGGGCAGGCCCTCAGCGGCCCGCGACGTCTCCCCGGCTCCATGGCTTCCACCGGCGTCCACCACCCCGGAGCGGGAGGAGCCTACCCCCGCGGAAGCCGGACGGATCGGCCGGACCGCGGCCGGACCGCAGGCCTCGCACGCCACCGACGGCCTCGGCGAGGCCCGGACCGAGACCGCCGACAGGAGCGGAACGGGACGGGAACCGGAGGGTGAGGGGCGGACCGGACACGACTCCGAGTGGGACGAGCACATGTCCGTGCTCGATCGCCACCTGATCCAGGCCGACACCCCGGCGCCGCCCCGCCCCAAGTTCGCCGACGTCGTTCCCGCGCACGAGCGGGAGAACGAACCGACCGACGACGCGGAGTGGTTCGACGACGGCAAGCGCCGTCACCCCGACCAGCCGAAGGTCGGAGACCGCGACAACCCCGTCATCCCGGCGGAGGAACTGCGGGAGGAGAGCGGCGAGCGGGAGGCGTCCGCCGACGAGCCTCGGACGGAGGACCCCGAGGAGGAGACCAAGCCCGCGACCCAGCTGGATCACGGTACGGGTGAGCTGGTCAGCTTCGTGGAGGTGCGACGGGAGCCCGAGCCGAAACCCGAGCCCGCTCCGGAACCGGAGACGAGAGAGCGGGGGACCGAAGGGGAGAACGGTCGACCGGAGAGGACGGACGCCCCCGTCCCCGCCCCGAAGCCCGAACCGGCCCCCGAGGCCGTCGAGGCCGTCGCCACCGAGGCGCCCGAACCCGCCCCGGAGCCGGAGACGGTCCTGGAGAAGGACCCCGAACCCCGGACGGACGTGGAACCGCGGACCGCCCCTTCCACCGGGACACCGACGAAGGGGGGCGAGGAGACGGCCAAGCCCGCGACCCAGCTGGATCACGGTACGGGTGAGCTGGTCAGCTTCGTGGAGGTGCGACGGGAACCGGAACCCCGGGTCCGGGCCGGCGCGACCGGGACCGTGGACGCGGCCGACTCCACGGAGCGCAGCGCCGCGGTCGAGGGAACGAACCGGGAGCGCGTCGAACGACCCGCCCCCGAGAGGCCTCGGAAGGTCGAAGGTCTCCGTTCGAAGGAGAACGCGGCCGCCGCCCTCCGCCCGACCGAGGACGAACTGGCCGAGGCCGAGGAGGCCGCCCTGCGCGCCCGCCGTCGGGCCGACGGAGCCGCCGAGCCGGCCATCGCCTCCGAACCGGGGATCACGAAGGAGACCGTCGAGGAGGACGGCCGGCGCACGGAGCCCGACCCCTCGGACACCTCGGAGGACCGGGAGTCCTTCGGCCCGCACGATCCCCACGACGGGGTCTTCCACAAGGTCGCCCAGAACGCCCGCAGGATCGGCCGACTCTTCGGACAGACCGTGCCCGGAGAGGAGCCCGAGCCGCCCGCGCCCCGCACCGCACAGGAGACGAGGGAGGCGCGCGAGGAGACGGCCGATCGGGAGGAGTCCCCCTCCCAGGAGCTGGAGCTCGACCACGGCACCGGAGAACACGATGGCCTGGGGGACACCCCCGGAGGCGGCACCGCGCGCCGGGTCGACCCCGAACCGGCCGAACCCGCCGCCGAGGCCGCGGGCGACTCCGGGGCCACCCGGGGATGGCGCCGGTTGGCGAGGGTCGTCACCGGCGGCGCGGCGCCGATGCGCTCGGACCTGCCCGAGGGCGACATCGAACGGCTCCGCGCACCCCTCGACCGACCCCGGGCCCTGGTGGTCCTCGGATGCACCGGTGGCGCCGGACAGTCGGTGACCGCGCTGATGCTCGGCCACACCCTCGCGGCGCACCGCGACGACAGGGTGGTCGCGGTCGACGTCAACCCGGGCCCCAACGGACTGTCCCGGCGGGTCGGGGCCCAGGCTCCGGAGACGCTCACGGCCCTGCTGGCCAACGCCGACGGGATCGACGAGTACGAGCGGATGCGTTCCTACGCGGGGCGCGCCGTGACCGGGCTGGAGGTCGTCCAGACCCTCGACGATCCCTACGTCCAGACCCTGGACGACCGCGACTACGGTCAGCTCGCCGAACTGCTCGGCGGTTTCTACGGTCTGACGCTGCTGGACCCGGCCGCCACCGGTGTGGCGCGGGCCCTGCCGGTCGCGGACGGCCTGGTGCTGGTCGCGCCGGCCAGCGCCGACGCCGAGCGCGCCGTGTCCATGACCTTCGAGTGGTTGGACGGTAACGGATACTCCGCGCTCCGCGCCAACTCGGTGCTCGTGGTCAACGGGGTGAGCAAGCGCAGCCTGCGGGACGTCGACGCCGCCGAGCGGGTGGCCCGAGGCCGCTGCCGCGCGATCGTGCGCATTCCGTGGGACGACCACCTGGGGTCCTCGTACACGAAGATCGACGTGGGCGCGTTGCGCCCCGCGACCAAGAGGGCCCATGGGGCCCTGGGCGGGGTCCTGGTCAACTCGCTGATCTCGACGCCTCGGCACTGAGGTCGGTACACGGCCCGAGGGCCCGCCCCGGATCGGGGCGGGCCCTCGGTGGTTCTCGGAAGGGGCGTGTGGAGCTCTCACACGCCCCGAGGCGTTCGTGGCCGGCCCGTTCGAGGCGTCGAACCCGTGGTGTCCGTGCCGGGGCCGGGCGGCCGCTTCGGTACGCGCGGGACGTCTCTCCCACGTTCGCGCGTCCGGGGCCCTACGAGTGCCTGTGGCCGGATGCTAACGACCGGCCGGAGTGGTGTCGGAGGACGCGAGGAACCCGGGGCGAGCCGAGCTCGCGCTGAAGGGTTTGTCGCAGGCGTTCTCCACGCTGTTGTACACGATGAACACGTTGGATCGCGGGAAGGGCGTGATGTTGCCCCCGGATCCGTGCATGCAGTTGGAGTCGAAGACGGTCACGTCGCCGGCCGAACCGGTGAGGACGTCGATGCCGTGCCGTTCGGCCAGCAGGGCCAGCGACGCCTGGTCCGGGGTGCCCACGTGTTGGCTCTTGAGCGAGGACCGGTAGTGGTCCTCCGGAGTCTCGCCGACGCACGAGACGAACGTCTTGTGCGAGCCCGGCATGATCATCAGAGCGCCGTTGTGGGTGTAGTTGTCGGTCAGGGCCACCGAGAAGCTGACCGCGCGCATGCGCGGCATGCCGTCCTCGGCGTGCCAGGTCTCGAAGTCGGAGTGCCAGTAGAACGAGCCTCCGCCGAAACCGGGCTTGTAGTTCACCCGACTCTGGTGCACGTACACGTCGGATCCGAGGATCTGACGGGCACGGTCGACCAGTCGGGGATCGTTGACGAGGTCGGAGAAGACCTCGCTGATCTTGTGCACCTCGAAGACGGAACGGACCTCGTCGGAGGTGGGTTCCACGACGACCCGCTCGTCCTTGCGGAGCGCGCGGTCGTCACTGAGGCGTTTGAGTTCGGCCCGGTACCGCTCGACCTCCTGAGCGTCGACCATCGACGCGACCTGTGTGTAGCCGCGGCGACCATAGTCGCTCAGTTCCTCGGCGGTGAAGGGGCCCTTCGCGTCACCGCTCCAGACCGTGGGGTCCTGGCGGTAGAGCAGCGCGGGCTCCGGGGCCTTACGGGTCGGGTACTCGTCCGCGGTCGGAAGATCCATTTGCAGAGTCATGCCGTTCCCCTCGTTGAGGGTCGCTCCTCTCGAATCGGGTTCTTTCCTACGACAGGTGAACCTAACAAATCCGACGGGAGGGCATATTCGAGGCTCGATCGCCCGTTTGTTTACCGGAGGGGTCTCGGGGTATTACTGACATACTATATGGGCGGAAAACGTAAATCCAAGGACCGTTGTTCTCGGGTTTGCACGAGGTTGGTGAGGTCGCCCCAGGGCTTACCTGCGTCGAATCGCCCAGGGTGACGAATCCGCTGACCCGGGGTCATCATCCCAGGTCGTCCGGTTGTCACCGTCCGCCCTTCCCCCGAGACGTCCGACCCCCCGGTTTCTGTGTGACCTGTTTCACACGAATCTGGTGTGCTGCATGGTTCAAACCGACGAGCTCCCGTTTTGCGCTCCAGCCCCACCCGCTCCGTGTATTTCACGCGGAATTCTCCTGACGGGGTCTGGTGTCGAGGGCTCGATTACCGCACAGTAGGTGCGTCCACTTTTCCTCGACCCGCTCAAGAGGAGAGATAACGTGTCCACCCTCCCCCGTGCGCTCTCGCGCGGCATCGCCGCGGTCTCGGCCGCCGCGATGGCCGTGGTCATCGGATGGTCCGCCCCCGCCGCCGCCGACCACACCCTGCCCCCGAACATCCCCTCGGAGTCCGAGGCCAGGACCCAGCTGGACTCCCTCACCGTCGCCCCCAAGGGCCCCCAGGACGGTTACGACCGAAGCCTCTTCCCCCACTGGAACGTGGTGGAGAGCCCCTGCACCGCTCGACAGGTGGTGCTCCAGCGTGACGGCCACGACGTGGTCACCGACTCCAGGTGCCAGCCCACCTCCGGAAGCTGGTGGAGCGCCTTCGACGACGAGTGGGTCGAGGACGTTCCCGGCGACATCAGCGTCGACCACCTGGTCCCGTTGAGCGAGGCCTGGAAAACCGGGGCCGCCGACTGGTCCACCTCCGAACGCGCCGACTTCGCCAACGACGTGGAGTCCTCCCAGCTGTGGCTGGCCACCCCGTCCAGCAACGGCGCCAAGGGGGACAAGGACCCCTCGGAATGGATGCCGACCAACACCTCCGTCCACTGTGACTACGTGAAGTCCTGGATCGACGTGAAGCACCGCTACGACCTCACCATCACCTCCACGGAGAAATCCTCCCTGAACGGCACCCTCGACACCGCCTGCTGACGAGGGAGGGGACGGGTGGGCGCGCGTCCGGATGTCGCGTGCCCACCCGGACCCACCACGATCGGGTTTCCGGCGTGCCGTAACCCCGTTTGCTTCTGCGCCTCGGGCCGCATGCTCCACTATGGACTGGCACGCTCAGCCGCGACGCGACCAGAAGGGCAAGGCGACACGAGATGACCGGCACCAGGGGGACCCGTGGGGCGACCCGCCTCGCGGTCCGCTACTTCGACGACCGTGTGCTCTTCAGCGACACCGAGGCCTGGGCCTACTTCCGACTGCCCACCGTCTCCTACGAGTTCACCACGCCCGAGGAACGGCAGGCGCTCGCCACCAACATCACGATCGCCCTCGCCGCCATCCGGATGAACGACGCCGAGGTGCACCTGAGGGTCGCCCACCGCACCTATCCGGCCGCCCAGTGGGCCACCGAACTGGACGCCACCGCCGACTCCGGCCCCGGCTGGTACGACTACCTCGACGAGATGTACCGGCACGTATGGGCCAAGGACTTCTGGACCAAGGAGGTCTACCTCGGGGTGCGGCTGGGCATGCGCAACGCCGGTGGCGGCCTCGGTCTGTTCTCCCAGATCTTCGGCGCCTACCAGCGCACCGAACAGGTCCTCGGCATCAACGACGACGCGGTCGACGACAAGGAGCTCGCCCGCTGGACCGACCAGTCCGAACGTCTGGGCAGGGCCCTGGCCGCCAGCTCCCTGCACGCCCGCCACGCCACCTCCGATGAGATCGCCTGGCTCGTCCGACACTCCGTCACCGGCACCTCCGAGGAGATCCGCCCCTCGGCCGCCGGCCGCCGCACCTGGGGGCGGGGAGAGATCGAGGCGCTCGTCGACGGTGTGGTCCACAACGGGCGTTCCATGCTCAGACTCGAACAACCCTCCGGCTCCACCCACGTCTCCTTCCTCTCCTTCGCCCGATTCCCCGACCTGATGCCCTTCCCCGACGGGGAACCGTGGCTGCACCACGCCGACGCGCTGCCCTTCCCGGTCGAGCTCTCCCTGCGCATGAAGCTCATCCCGCCCGCGAAGGCCTCCAAGGACGTGGGGCGCAAACTCGCGCACGCGCGGGACATGGACGCCCACATCCGCGAGGCCGGAGTGGAGGCGCCCATCGCCCTCGCCGAGCAGATCGACGCCGCCCGCATGCTGGAACACGGCATCACCAAGGAACGCCTGCCGTTCGTCTACGGCTGGCACCGGCTCATGGTCTCCGCGCCCACCGAACGCCTCCTCGTCCAGCAGGTCGAGGCGGTCATGGAGCACTACCGCGACATCGGCATCGACGTCATCAACTCGACCGGCGACCAGCTCTCCCTGTTCAACGAGTCGCTGCCCGGCGACAAGATCCGGCTCAACGCCTACGCGCAACGTCAGCCGCTGCGCACCATCGCGGGCGGCATGCCCACCGCCACCGTCGAGGTCGGCGACCGCACCGACCGGCAGGGCGGTGGCTGGGTGGGCCCCTACGTCGGTGAGACCGTCGGACGGGCGCGCTCCATCGTCCACTTCGACCCCATGGTGGCCGCCGCGCGCAACCGCCCCACCGCCATCGCCATCACCGGTGAGCCCGGCGGCGGCAAGACGACCCTGGCGCTGCTGATGATCTATCAGCTCGCCCTGCGCGGGGTCACCGTCGCCGCCATCGACCCCAAGGGCGACGCCGAGTCCCTCGTCGAACTGCTCAAGCACCGGGGCCGCAAGGCGCGCGTGATGTCGCTGGGCTCGGCCCAGCCCGGACTACTGGACCCCTTCGCGTTCGGCGACGACCTGGCGGCCAAGAAGACCATGGCCACCGAGACCCTGCGTCTGCTCCTGCCCCGCATGAGCGAGGAGCGCGAGTCCGCGATGATCCAGGCCGTGGCCACCGTCGCCAACCAACCCCGGCCCTCCCTGGCCAAGGTCGTCGACCACCTCACCGCCTCCGACGACGCCGCCTCGCGCAACCTCGGCGCGGTGCTCGGATCGATGGCGGAGATGCGTCTGGCCTCCCTGTGCTTCGACCCCCAGGGCGAGGCACGCATCGATACCGAGGGATGGACCACCGTCTTCACCCTCGGCGGGCTCACCCTGCCCGATTCCGGGGTCGACCGCGACGACTACTCCTACGAACAGCGCCTGTCCGTGGCCCTGCTCTACCTGGTCTCCCAGTTCGCCCGCCGCCTCATGAACGGTCTGGACCGTCGCCTGCCCAAGGCGATCTTCCTCGATGAGGCCTGGGCGGTCACCTCCACGCCCGAGGGGGCCAAGCTCGTCCCCGAGGTCTCCCGCATGGGCCGTTCCCGCAACACCGCGCTCATCCTCGTCTCCCAGAACGCGGGTGACATGCTCAACGAGCAGGTCACCAACTGTCTGTCCTCGGTGTTCGCCTTCCGCTCCAGCGAGGCGCACGAGGTGGGCAGCGTGATGGACCTGCTCGGCGTGGAACCGAACGAGGACCACATGGCGGTCCTGCGCAACCTCGGCAACGGCGAATGCCTCTTCCGGGACCTGGACGGCCGCACCGGCAGGATCGGCGTCGACCTGGTCTCCGAATCTCTGCTGCGCTGGCTGGACACCAACCCCACCCGGGAGCGGCCCGCCGAGATGGTGTCCACTAACGGCCGTGGGGAGTAGCGCGCGCAGCTGATGGGGATCTAGAGGGGTACCGACCTTCGTGTCCCGAACGCGCCTCGGCGTTCGGGACACCGTCCGACAGACCCCCACCACTCACAAGGGATCCCCATGAGTGAGGACGTCATCCGGCCGCGTACCGTCGTCGACCCAGCCCTGCCCGAGGACGTCCGCGAGGACCTGCTCCGGGCGGCGGCCATCGCACCGCACCGCTTCCACCGCGGGACCACAGCCGAGGACGACGACCCCGCCCGAACGGGGGAGGTCCACGACCGGCTTCGACGTCTGCGCGAGGCATGGGAGCGCATGTCCTGGCTGGTGGGCATCCTGACCACCGTCCTGGTCGTGGCCGGGGGCCGCCCGGGGATCGTGCTCCTTCTGGCCGCGTACGCCCTCACCCCGATCCTTCACCCCGATCTGACACGCGGGGCCCGATGGATCTGTGGCCTGGCCGGTCTCGGGGCCTTGGCGATCACGCCCCTGTGGCTGTTCGGGTCGGTGGACCCGGAGCTCCTGGTCGCGGCCCCCGCGGCGCTCCTCGCGCTCCTGGTCGGGACGGTCTCCGTGGACGTCCTCGTCGGCGAGGAGGGGAGACGGGGCACGATCGACCTTCGAGGCCGGGTCCTGTTCCCCGAGGACATCGACCCGGTCGACCACGACGCGCTGGTCGAGGTCCAGCGGACCCTCGACCTCGTGGCCGATGCCCGGGCGGAGTTCGGCGGAGAGGACCCCCTGGACACCGCCCGCGGCCTGGTGGTCCTGCGCGACCAGGAATGGCGGATCGCCTCCCTCCTCGCCCGTCGGAGAGAGCTGCGCCGCGACCACCTTCTGCGATGGCAACGGGCCACCTCGGAGCGGGTCAGAGAGGCGTTGCGCCCTCAACGCGAGCATCTGGACGCCATCGAGGGCCATATCCGGGCCCGGGTCGCGCGGATCGTCGCCTATGGGCGGCTGGTGGAGGAGGCGGTCGCCGCTCATCTGGAGTGGGAACAGTGCGAGGAGGCCGTGGGGGCGCTCACCGAATACGCGGAGCTGCGGGCGGAGGCGTCGCTGCTCCGGGCCGAATCGTCGGAGGTCGTCGAGCTGTCGGACACGGCCGAAGCGGCCAGACGGATCCGTGACGAGAGCGTGGCCCGGGTTCACGCCGCGGCCACGGGGCTCGACCGGGTCGAGCCCGCCGTGGTGTGACCTTTCCTCCGGGCTCGGGCGGCGTCGATGGTCTCCCACGGGCGGGAGCGGAGGGCGCGGGCGGGCGGTCGAGGACTTCGTCCTAGCGCGGCCTCCGCGAGAAGAAGAGGAGCCCGCAGGCGGCCAGGGCGTGCGCCGTCAAGAGCGCGTGCGCCACCAGGGGCCAGACGCCCTCCCCGGTGAACACGCCCCATCCCAGAGCCGCGCCGCTCAGGAGCAGAGCGAGCAGCCCCACCGGGAACGCGGCCCGGTGGCGAACGGCCGGCCCGATCGCGGCACCGGCCGACGACAGTCCGGCCGAGGCCGCGAGCACGGCACCGGCCCATCCGGTTCCGGCACCGAGCGAGGGACCCAGGACGGCGAGGACCGAGAACGCCACGGCGTTGATCCCCCACATCACCGTGACGGCGAGCGAGGAGGCTGATCTCTCCCCCTTCGACCGACCCTCGGAAGGGGAGACGCTGTAACCGACACCGTCGAGGAACCCCCGGGCGGCCTCCGTCGGCATACTCACGACCTTCGACGCGGGCCCTTCGACAGGAACACCACCGGGAGAGGCCCTCGGAGGGGAGGGGCGAGGTACGGGGGTCCCCGGCGGGGGAGTGGGACGACGGGGTGCGGGGCCGGGGGCTCCGGAAGACCGCCCGCTTCCACCGGGGACGGGCGTACCTCGGCCGGGTGTCACCGCCCCGGTGGGCGGAGGGGCGGGACGTGGCGGGGACGTAGGTCCCCCGCCCGCGGGGACCCCGCCCGGGGGAGTGCCGGAGACGGGACGGCGCGGCGCGGGGACCCCCTCCACCGGGACGCCTCGAGGCGGCGTGCCAGGAAGCGGGACGTGCCGTGTCGGAACCCCGCCCGCCGGAGGGCGCGGCACCGGAACCCCGCGCGGCCCCGGGCCCCGGGCCGTCACGCCCCCGTAGGGCGCACCACCCGGCGGCGCGCCCCTACGGATCGGCACGTTCTCCAGGGTCTCCGGACGTACGCGATCCAACAGCTCCAGAGCGGCCGACGGGGTGGGCCGGGCCGCCGCGTCCCGGGTCAACAGAGCCTCGATCAGCGTCCGCAGGGCCGCGCTCCGAGGGGAGCCCGCCGCCTCGTTCCGGGACAGACGAGGCGGTACCGGTGACGTCAACACCGCGCTGATCATGCCCGTGATGCTGTCCCGTTTGAACGGGGAACGCCCCTCCAACAGCGAGTACAGCGTCACGCCCAGGCTCCACAGGTCCGAGGCAGGCAGGGCCCGTTCCCCCTCGAACCGCTCCGGGGCCATGTACTCGGGCGAACCGATGTACACCCCCGTCCGCGTGAGCGCGGCGCTCCCGTCGACGTTGGCGATGCCGAAGTCGGTCAGCACCGTCCGCTCGTCCTCGGTGAGCATGATGTTGGCGGGTTTGACGTCACGGTGCGTCACGCCCGCCGCGTGGGCGGCGTGCAGACCGCCCAACAACGCCCGCGCCGCCTTCTCGACCCGTTCCACCCGCATCGTCCCGTGGGCGTCGATGTGCTGTTGAGACGAGGAACCGCTGAGCAGCTCCATCACGATCCACGGGCTCGACTCGTGCTCGAGCACGTCGTGGACGGTGACCACCGCGGTATGGCTGATCCGGGCGGTCGCCCGGGCCTCGCGCATGGTGCGGGCGTGCGCCTCGATCCGGTCCTCCTCGCTCATGCCGTCGGGGAGCAGGACCTCCTTGACCGCGACGTCCCGTTGGAGGGCGGGGTCCCAGGCACGCCACACCGTGCCCATTCCGCCTACGCCCAGCCGTTCACGAAGCTCGTAGCGGCCGACCGTCGTGTGTTCGGGCGGGGGCATCCGAACGGCCTCCCTTCTGGCGGTGCGGGCCGGCGCGCGGGACTGCCTTCGCGGGAGTGAACGCGCACCACCACGCGCGGGAGAGGGGACCGCCGTTTCGTGGATCGGTCGGAACCGGAACACCACTGTAAACCGGGGGAGGTCGCCCTGCCTCGGGGCTTTACCGCAGGTGACCGATAGTGGTCAGACCTCCGTGCCGGTGTTTCGGGCGCTTGGAGACGGCGTTCACGAGCTCGTGGAACGCCGGTGCCCTCAGGGTGCCGGAGAGGTCGCCGAGCGGGTCGGAACCGTCCGGGGTCACCGCGCCGTACGTGCCTGGAGGGCGAGCTCGTGCACCGCCTCGGTGTCCCCCGGGTCGAGGAGACGCAGGTGCCCGACCAGCTCCAGCAGCTCCTCTCCGGTCACGTCGAAACGGGCCGTCCCCTGAAGAAGGCCGTGCCGGCCGTCGACGCCCGGATACAGGGCCACGACGCGGCCGGTCTCGGGGAGCTCGACGAACAGGGAGTCGCCTTCCGGAACGAAGCCGGGGAGAACGTCGAAGGCGGCCCGGGCCCCGTGCCCGGAGAGCCCCGGAACCTCGACCGACCTCTCCTCGACGAACCCGTCCTCGACCGTCTCGAAGGGCATGGTGTGGACCTCTACGACCTCCCGATCGTCGTTCATGTAGGCGATACGGAGTTCCTCCGGATCGTCGTGGGAACGCACATGCCACGGCCTCCAGCCGGGGTCGTCCAGGACGACGAGTGGGCGGGTGTGAGCACCGAGCTCCGCCGCGTCCTCGGCCACCTGTTCGGCGGTGCTCCGCTCGGCGATCCCGGCGGTGACGGCCCCGGTGATCAGAAAGGTCGCCGCCAGCGCCGCCGAGGTTCGAAGGATCACCCGGCGGTCGGTACGCCGTACGTCCTCGTCGGTGACGGGGCCGGCCCCGGAGGGGAGCCCATCACGGGAACGTCGACGGCGCTCGAACAGGAACAGGGCCGCGCACAGCACGGCCAGGTGCAGGTAGGCGCCGATGATCCACGGGACGCCGTCCGCCTCCGGGCCGATGGCGCCCGGGAACGCCCCCGCGCCGAAGAGGAACGTCGACAAGGGGAGCTGGATCGCGGGCAGCGCCATCGCCAGGTACAGCAGGCAGACGAGGGTCCAGGGCCGTGGCAGGCCCGCCCGCCGCAGGAACCGGTGGAGCGGGAAGGCGAAACCCACCAGACCGACGCCGGCCAGAACGGTGAAGACCGCGGTCGAGGCGTGGGAGTCGACCTGGAAGACGAACACCCCGACGAAGAGGGAGACGAGGAACAGGGGGAACGAGGCGACCACGACGATCGGTGGGAGAAGGAACGCCAGGATCGCCGTCGCCGTGAACGGAGAGGTATCGAGGAACGAGACGGAGCGGCTCTTCGTGGCGGGACCGGGGGATCGGGGGGACGACGGGGACATGCTCGCGGACACCTCCGAGGGAGAGACGTGGGATCGGTGCTCTCCGTCCGATGACGGCACGGAAGGCTCCGGTTCTCTCGGGCCGCGAGGGCCGGGAGATCAGCCGGAACGCGTGGGCTGCGCGTCCAAGAGGACCCGGGCGCTCTCCCGGGCGTGGAGGGCGGACTCGGGCGTACCGTGGATCGCCGCCAGCATCGTCGCCCCGGCGACCAGGTTGTGCAGTTGACGGGCCAGAGAATCCGGGTCGGGGGACGTGGTCTCCGCCGCCAGCGTGTACAGGTGGTCTCGAACGGCGTTCATATGGTCGCGTACGGCCCGGGCGACCGGCTCGGAGTCACGGCCCAGCTCCCCGAAGGCGTTGCTGAAGGGACAGCCTCGGAAGTCGGGCATGGAGTACCAACCGTGCAGCCAGTCGAAGACCGCCAGGACACGTTCCTCGGGGACGGCGTACCGGTCGGTGTGGGCGCGTAAGGCCTCGCGGGCCCGGACGTCCCGTCTGCGCAGGTAGGCCTCGACCAGTTCGGCCTTGGACGGGAAGACCCTGTAGAGCCGTTTGAGCGGAACCCGGGCGGCGTCCCGTATACGGTCCATGCCCACCGCCTGGATCCCATGGTCGTAGAACAGGGTGTCGGCGGCGTCCAGCACCTGAGCGCGGTCGTCCGTGACGGTGTCCATATCCGGCATCTTCTCGCCCATCCAGGAGAATGTCCGTTCTTCATCGTAGTCCTCGGCGACCGGGCGGCCGGGTGGCCGGGTTCGCGATCCGCCCTCCGACTGTCCGAGAGGTGCAGAGGGAGCCGAAGTGGGCGGCGGAGACCGTGGCGGGTCTCGCGTACTCCACTTGAAAAGCTCCGTGCCCGCGGCATAGTCTCGCGGTGTGAGAACGGACGTTCTCATGTGTACTCAGGGACGGTCCACCGGTTCGGAGGGGGAACGTGAACGGACGCGCGTCGTCCGGTTCCTCCAGGACGGCCGGGCCGGGTGGCCGTCCCGGGGCGCATGGAGACGTCGGCGGACATCCGGACGAGGGCGCGAGGAACCGTACGGGGGCCTTCGCGCCCTCGCCACCGGGTGAGCGGTTCGACCGCGTCTCCCTCACCTCCACCACCCCCTGACGGCCTCCCAGGGCCTTCCCACGACACCTCACGCGATGACGGGCATCCGAACACCACAGCCGGGGTTCGGGCGTCCGGATATCGTGGTGCGTCGAATCGGCCGGTGGGAAAGGTGGCGTATGTCCGTGGCGGTGGATCCGGAGTCGAACGACCTGATCGAGGTGTTCAAGGCCCTCGGCAACCCGGCGCGTCTGCGGATCATGCGATGGCTGAAGGACCCGGAGGAGCACTTCGGCGAGTACGAACCGATCGCGGATCGCCTGTCGGTGGGAGTGTGCGTCACGCACATCCAGGAGAAGTCGGGGCTGGCCCAGTCGACCGTCTCCAGCTACATGAGCACCTTGGAGCGGGCCGGCCTCGTCCACCCCACCCGGGTGGGCAAGTGGACGCACTACCGGCGTGACGATGAGCGGCTGGCCCAGGTGGCGCGGGCCATCGGAACCGATATCTGATTGACGCATCGCAATATGTCGATATGATCCGATCATGTCGACCTTCAGCGACGTCCCCACGGCCCTCATCGTCCACGCGCACCCCGAGCCGCACTCCTTCAGTACCGCCCAGATGACCACCGCGGCGCGCACCCTGAAGGACGCGGGCCACCACGTCGACGTGCTCGACCTCTACGCCGAAGGATGGGCTCCGGTCCTCCACCGTGAACAGTTCGAGTCCACCGAGGACCGTTTCAAACCGCAGGCCGAACAGATGCGCGCGGTCCGGGAGGGCGCCCTCGACCGCGAGGTCGAAGCCCACCTCCAACGCCTGCTCGCCGCCGACCTGCTCGTCCTGTCGTTCCCGATGTGGTGGTTCTCGATGCCCGCCGTCCTCAAGGGCTGGGTGGACCGGGACTTCGTGATGGGCGGGGTCTTCGGCGGCGAACACGGGTTCTTCGAAGACGCCGCCCTCGCCGGAAGGCGCGCGATGCTGCTGCTCACGACCGGAGGCTCCGCCGAGGCCTTCGAACCGGGCGGTGCCTTCGGCCCGATGGACGACTTCCTGTTCCACATCCATCGCGGCATGCTCGAGTTCGTCGGCTACGAGGTCCTCGATCCGGTGGTCACCCACAAGCCGACCCGGATGACCGACGAGGAGCGTCGCGTCGCCCTGAAGAGGGTCGCAACGGCGGTCGCCGAGGCCGCGACGGCCCCGATCCGTCCCTGAGTCGAAGGGGTCGGCGCCCTCGCCTCCCCGGGGTGTTCTGGGCGGGGGCGTGAGCGGAGCGGCCCCTCGGGGCTCGAGGGGTCATGGCTCCCCCTGGTGCGAAAGCCTCCTTCGCCTACGGGGCGGCGTGTTTCGGGCGGGCGGCAATCTGGGCTGCGGCCGTCTCGGAAGCCGTGAAAGGAACCGGGTTCCAGTCCGATTGGTGGCCTTGTGTCCACTTTTCACTACGAAAGGTGGTGTGACGCCCCTCATAGTCCCCGTCTGGTCAGCAAATTGTGGCCTCGCGGTTTTTGGGAGTTCCGGATGTCCTTTCAAGGTCTCTACCTGGGGAAACATCATGAAAGGTCGCATTCGTACCTGTGCGTCTGTCCCCCGTGAGGGTACGAATCGGAAATCTCATCGAGTTGAACCCATCCACGAGCCCGGTGATGGAGCACCATAGAGGATGGGGTAAAGACATGCGGGGGCCTTGTGGCCGTGCGGTCGTGCGCCTGGAGGCGTGCCGGCGTGTGCGGCGTGAGGCCTCGTGGTCTGCCATCACCCCGGACGAACACACGACGCAGGAGCTCAGCAGATGACGCATCAGCACGTCCACCGGCGGGGATGGCGACGCCTCCTGATGACGTTCCTGATGCTGAGCGGCTTCATCCTGCTGCCGCTGAGCGGGGCCACCGCCAACCCTCTGTGCCCGGGGCAGCCGGCGCCCCTCCCCGAATCCGCGGGAAGCGGCTCCGACGGGCTCCTGGTGCCTCCCCAGTCCCAGTCCGCCATCGAGGGCTCACCCGACGGGCTTCCCCCCGACGCCAGCATGTACGGCCAGTACGGCACGGCCGGCACCCAATGGCACATGATCACCGAATCCTGTGTGGACGGGATGGCCAACGGTGCCCAGGCGACGATCGCCAACTCCGCCTGGGACCTGTCCAAGACCATCAACCAGTCCACCATCACCGTCTACCAGGCCGCCACCTCCGACGGGTTGCTGGCCAGCTTCACCGAGACGGTCGAGAACGTCGTGGTCGCCCTCCGAGAAGGCGTCTGGCGGCCACTGATCCCCACCATCGTCATCCTGGGCGCCATCTGGCTCGGCTGGTACGGGCTCATCCGCAAGCGGATGACGCTCACCATCGAGTCCAGCGTGTGGATGGTCGCGGCCACCGCGCTGGGCATGTGGATCCTCATCAACCCCGCCCAGGTCATGGGGCTGGGCAGCACCCTCGTGAACTCGGGGACCCAGCTGGTGACCAGCGCGGTCGGACAGGTCCCCTACGGAGGAGGGTCGGGGGTCTGCCCGGCCGGGGCCGAACCACCCGAACGCGCGGACTGGGAGTCGGAGGCCGACTTCCAGGTGCGTCGCAACGCGGACATGATGTGGTCGAGCCTGGTCTGCCAACCGTGGGTCGCGGGGCAGTTCGGTAATGGGGAGCTCGCGGAGAATGCTGCGATGCACCATGCGGAAGATCTGATCGCTGCTCAGGGAATCAGCAGAATAGAGCAGCAGCAGATCGCCGATGGTGAGCTCGATGCGGGAACTCTTATTTCGGATAAGCAAGCAGAATATGAGGAGATCGCCTCAAGTGTGGAGACCTCGTATCCGAGTGTCTACCCTCTTTTCTCAGGAGAGGACTCGGGAAGTCGGATCGGGGTGGCGACGCTCGCTCTCTTCGCGTCCATTTTCGCTGGCGGTCTGATCCTGGCGGGTTCGGTCGCCCTCATCGTCTTGAAGATCGGCTTCATGCTGCTCTTCATGCTCTCCCCGATCTTCCTGCTCATCGGGATCCACCCGGGCTATGGGCGCATGGTCCTGCTGCGTTGGGTGGAACTGATGGTGGGCTTCCTGCTCAAACAGATCTTCGTGGTGCTGCTGATCGCCCTGTTGGTCATGAGCTACGGCATCGTCATGTCGACACCGATCGGGTGGGGGCTGCAGATGATCCTGCTGGCCCTGTTCACCCTGGCGCTCTTCATCTACCGCAAGACCTTCGCCTACCTCTTCTCCTCGGTCAACGCGAACAGCTTCACCTCGCGGATCGTCAGTGACGCCGCCCAGAGCCAGGCCCTGGGTAAGAGCGCGGCGGTCCTTCCTCCGGTCGCCTACCTCAAGGCGCAGAACTGGGGCCGTCGTCGCGGTGGGATGATCGCCGGAGCGGCCGCCGGTGTGCCGGCGAACGGAACCACCCCGACCGGAGGGGCGACCACGCCCGAGGAGTCCCAGGGCGAGGTCGGCGAGCCGGTTCGGGCACGAGGCACCGGCGGATCCGGGGGGTACGGCCGGGTCCGCGACAACGAGACGGCGCCCCCGCTCAACGTCAACCGTCGCGGTGCCACGACGACCTCCACCGCCTCCGGAGGGCGCCCCAACGGGACCTCCCGCACCACGGACCAGGCGCCCAGCCTCTCGGGCGGCGCAGGGGGCGGCTCGAACGGAGCCATCCCGCCTCGCCCCGCGGGTGGTTACACGGGTACCGGGGACAGCGGCTGGGCCTCGGTCTTCGGGACCACCGGACGGAGCACGGGTTCCACCCGGAACGAGAGCGGAGGCTCCTCCAACGGCGGTTTCGGCGGTGCCGCCGGTAACTCTCGGGCGGCCGGCGCCGATCGCCCCGAGCCCAGTACCGGACGCGGCATCTTCGGTGGCCGTGAGAACACCCCGCCTCGTGGCAACATCGGTGGTCAGGGTTCTCGCTGGGGCTCCCCGAGGGAGCGGCGGGAGCGCCCCGCCCCGCAGCGCCAGACCCGCCCGACGGCCCCTCCGCCCGGCGGTCGAGGGGACCGTGAGGGAGGCTGGCTGAGCGGTTCGGACAAGCGCCGGGACAACGCCCCCATCACCCCGTTCTGGGGCGAGGGTGGAAACTCGACCCGAGACCGTAAACGCGACGTCCCGTTCTGGTTGAACGACGACTGAGCGACCGAGTAGACGACGAGGCGACCGAGACCGTCATGCCCAACCCTCTCCCCGAACGCACACAACGAATGGTCGTGATCGGGCTGATCGCGGCCCTGGCCGGGTTCGGGATCTACGTCAGCCTCGGCGGCTTCGGTGGAGACGAGGACGACGCCGCGGCCCCTCCTCGAGAGACGGCCCCTCTCGAGGAGACGACCGGGGCGCCCTCCGGCCCTCGGGGACTGGCCACGGTCCCTCCCGAGCCGATCACCACCACCGAGGCCGAGGACATGGACGTCCTCTCCTGGTTCCCGTTCAGCGAAGCGGAGTTCCAGGCCGCCGGGGCGACCGCGCAGGCCTTCACCGAGGCCTACGGGACCATCGACTACTCCCGGCCTCCAGAGGACTACTACTCCTCGATGGAGGAGCTGGCCACGAAGGAGTACGCCGAGGTTCTGTCCGACTCCGAGAGGGCCGGGGCCTTCTGGGAGGAGATGAGCGGTAAGGAGGCGGTCGCCCAGGGCCTGGCCGAGGTCGAGGAGGTCCGGACCTTCGGTGCAGGGTCGATCACCTTCGTGGTCACGGCCCAGTCCATCACCGAGACCGGAGACGCCGAGTTCGACGAGGACCTGGGCGAGTTCGCCGTCACCGTGATCAAGGACGGCGGCTCCTGGGCGGTCTTCGACTTCCAGCCCGCCGACGTCGGACAGTTCGGGGAGGAGTGACACCTTGATCTGGCAGCGGACACCCCCCGCCGCGGAGACGAGCGGTTCCTGGACCGGCCGGATCGGCTGCCTACTGGCCGTGGCCATGGCGTTCGTCGTTCTTGTAGCGCTGATCTTCATCCCGGTCATCGGAGACCAGGCCGGTCGACTCGGCGCTCTGATGTCGAGCGGGGTGGTCTGTTCCCCCAACGCCGACGCCGAGCAACCGGGGACGAGCGAGTACGCCATGGACTCTATCCCGGAGAACTACCTGGAGCTCTACCGGGAGGCGGGGGAGGACCGAGGGATCCCCTGGAACATCCTGGCGGGGATCGGCCAGGTCGAATCGCACCACGGGCGTTGGGACGGCCCCGGTATCACCGAGGGCCACAACGACTGGGGTGCGGCGGGGCCTATGCAGTTCGGCTCGCTGGACGGATCCGCCGCGGGGAACAGCTGGGGCGGTGAGCCGATCCAGGACGTGGAGGACCGCCCCGATCAAGGATACGGCGTGGACGGCAACGGGGACGGGATCGTCAACGTGTACGATCCCGCGGACGCCATTCCGGCGGCGGCCGACTATCTGATCTCCCATGGGATCGAGGACGATGTTCGTCAGGCGATCTTCGGATACAACCGTGCCTGGTGGTACGTGGACGACGTCCTGGAATGGGCCGAACGGTATTCGGACGGCGACTTCGACACCACGGACTCCATCAGAACGGCGGTCGTCTGCCAATTGGACGAAGAGGGCGCGCCCATCGGCCGAGCCCCCGACGAATTGACGCAGGCCGTGGTCGACTGGGCCCTCGACCAGCGAGGAAAGCCGTATATCTGGGGCGGGACCGGGCCGGACGGTTATGACTGTTCGGGACTGACCATGAAGGCCTACGAGAGCATCGGGGTGACGGTTCCCCGGGTCTCCCAGGATCAATGGTCCTTCGGGCCGGAGATTCCGATGGGCGAGGAACAACCGGGCGACCTGGTCTTCTTCGACGTGACCCGCGCCGGAGAGCCTCCGGGGCCGGGCCATATGGGGATGGTCGTCGGAGATGGATTGATGGTCGAGGCCTGGTGCACCAACTGCGGTCCCATCGCGGTGCGCGAGTACGATGACCCGAACCGGGCGGCCATCGTCGGTTTCACCCGACCGCTCGAACATCCCGAAGTGAAGGCCCAGCTGGAAGCGCAGGCGTGACCGTGTCGGAGACGACGACCAGAGAAGAGACGAAGCGCGAGAAGCCGGCGAAGAGAGGGCTGCACGGCTGGAAGGCCGCCCTCGCGGTCTTCGGCTGCGGAACCCTCGCGGCCTTCGGGGTCTTCGGTGTGATCGTGGGACTTCTCAGCACCCTGGTCTCGACGGTTTCCTCGGGTGTTCAAGGGAATTCTTCCACGCCCCCTCCAGTCGCTATGACCGGTGCCCCTCAGGAGTCGATCGAACCAGGGGACCTGGACCTTTGTTCACGCAACCTTCCCGCAGCGGCCCAGGTATCCCTTTTTCCTGTAGAGGGTGGGGAAGATAACTACGAAGATCGAGTTGTCGATGGAGACAGGAGGGTGAGTGATAGCTGCGTTTGGGAGTTGAGATCTGAATACGACGCAACCGAGCCCTGGAGACTCGACTACTCCTATGATGCGGTGATCTCTTCTGGAGATTCGAATCGGGTCGACGTTGCGAGTTCGGATTACGATCGTGCTGTCGAGTCGCTTGATTCTGATTTTATTGGTGTTGAGGGGCAGGGGGATTCTAGATTTGCTGACCGGTCCTATTTTGTCCATGGAGAGATTTCTCCTGGTGTCACCGGGTATGTTCTATTGTTGCAGACCAGGAGTGCTGTCTATGAGATTAGAATAGAAGGTTCCGGGGAAATTCCAGAGCTCCCAATGGAGAAGGAAGCCGAAAAACTGGTCAGGGTTTCCGAGGTTGAATTCGGTATCTGGATACCCGGCGCGGACGAATGACGGGAGGAAGTGACGGCCTTCGGCTAGGCGACGCCTGCCATGAAGTGGTGCCTGCACAGGGTCGTGTACGACTCGTTGCCCCCGATGTGCACCTGCTCGCCCTCGTACACCATCACCCCGTCCACCACACGTGCGTTGTGGGTGGCGCGATTGCCGCACCAGCAGCGGGCGTAGACCGGTAGGACCTCTATCCTGTCGGCGAGTTCCACCAGGCGTTTGGAGCCGGGGAACAGTTGCCCCTGGAAGTCGGTCAGAATCCCGTAGCAGTAGACGTCGATGCCCATGCCGTCGACGACGCCCGCCAACTGGCCCACCTGTTTGTACGAGAGGAACTGGGCCTCGTCGCAGATGACGTAGGGGGCCTTGCGTTCGGCCACGTCGTCGTACAGGTCGAGTGCGTCGCCGACCTCGACCGCGGGGGACTTGAGCCCCAGGCGGGAGGAGATGATCCCCGAGCCCGCGCGGTCCTGTTTCGTGTACAGCACGCCTTCGCCGCCGCGGGAGTGGTGTTCCTGTAGGGCCATCGTGCTCTTGCCCGAGTTCATCGATCCGGTGAAGTACTTCAGCTCCGCCATGTCTCTTCCTCGGTCGCGGGCGCTGGTCAGGGGGCCACTCGGGAAGCCGCCGAGGCCAGCAGTGAACATATCAGCGGCGAGGGCCTCGTACCGCATCGGCTCCGGTACGCCTTCGGTGAAGGGGTGAGGCCAGGGCCTCGTCTTCCTCAGGCGTCGCGGAGGTCGAGGTTCGGACTTGGTGAGGGCGGTGAATGGTGCCGGGCCGAAATCCCGTGCTCGATGGAGGCCGCTCGGGGTTCGGGGCGCTGTTCACCCTCTTGTGGTCATCGGGTGTCCGGGCGGGCGTACCTTCGTCTGGTGGCGTCACCAGCCGGCATGAGGGGTTCTCCCCGTCCGCCGGAGGAGAGGCGCGTCGCGAAGGGGGAGAGGCGCTTCTGTGTGATAACAGGCGCTTCGATATATTTGTACGCTCCTTGTCCTTATTCAAGGTGCCTATGTCGAGGGGAATGTGACGTTGAGGCGTGATCAGATCACTCAAATAGTGGAGAGCCGCTGGTTCTCCAATGTCATGTTCATGGTGATTCTGGTCAATGCCGTGATATTGGGCTGGTCTACCTACGGAGGTTCCGCCCTTCCGTATCTCCTCGGGATCGAGCGGATCACGATCGGTCTGTTCGTGGTCGAGATGGCGCTCAAGCTCTACGCCTGGCGGGGCAGGTTCTGGAAGGACTACTGGAACTGGTTCGACTTCATCGTGGTCGTGATCTCGCTGGTCCCGGCGACGGGGCCGTTCTCGGTACTGCGGATCCTCCGGGTTCTGCGGGTCTTCCGCATGATCACCGCCGTGCCTCAGATGCGGCAGATCATCGGCGCGCTGTTCAAGGCCGTGCCCGGCATGAGCACGGTGATCGGCCTGCTGCTGATCTTCATCTACGCCTCGGCGATCCTCGCCCACCAACTGTTCGCCGAGACGGTCCCGGAGTACTTCGGCAACCTCGGGACCACGCTGTACACGATGTTCCAGCTCATCACCACGGAGGACTGGCCGGACGTTTCGGATGCGGTCCTGGAGCAGCACCCCTACGCGTGGATCTTCTTCGTCCTCTACATCGTGCTCACCGCGTTCGTTCTGCTGAACCTGGTGATCGGTGTGATCGTCACGTCGATGGAGCAGGAGTTCAACGCCGGTCGCTGGGAGGAGGACCAGGAGCTGGAGCTGATCCAGCACAAGGAGGTCCTGAAGCGGATCGCCGAGCTCGGCTCCCAGGTCGAGCGGCTCGAAGGGCTGTTGAGGCAGGAACGGACGGGCGGCTCCGAGGAGCTCGCGACCACGTCCGTCCAGGGAGGCTCCGGCCCAGATGAGCCGAACGGTCCCGATCGTCCGGATACCCCGGCGGAGACATAGGCCTCGGAAGGCGGAGGAGTAGGCCCGCCGAAGGCGAGTAGAAAGACTCCGGCGGGCCGTCCCCACCCTCGGTAAGGATTATGTAGGAGCGGTGACGGCTCCCGCGAGGGATTCGGAGATCATTTCGAGGTTTTTCTTCGCTCCGCTTGCACGCACGGGGGCGAATGGGATAATTCATCGTCCCCTTGCTGTGGATGAGTCCCGTATTCGAGTGATATCGGATCGAAGAGAAAGAGACCCCAAGGCGCCTTCGGCGCTCTGGGGTCTCTTTCAATCTCTCGGCAGGACGAATACACCCTTACCGGGAACGATGCGCACATGGCCGCGATCTTCGAGGAAGGCGGTCGTCTTCTGGACCGTGCCTCGAGCGATCCCGAACTCTTGGACCAGGCCGGCGATGCTGGGGATCGGACGGTTCTCCGGGTAGTCACCTCTTTTGATCCGCGAGAGAAGGATGGCCGCCAGCTGCAGCCAGACCGGGTCGGGCCCCTCGTGGTCGAGTTCACTGTCGGCGCTGTAACCGGAAGGAATGCTCACTTCACCCATGCGTCCGACGGTGGCATTGCGTGGGCAACGTGATTAATCTGGATCAGTCCATGGCAGTCCATGGCACTGTCAAGGTATGATCACGGTCAAGGAAAGAGAGAACCCCGGCGACGTGTAGCAGCACGCCCCGGGGCCATGGCCGACCTGAACGAAGGCAGGACGACATGCAGATCCTACTGGCACTCTTCGCCGTGCTCGTGCGGCTTTCGCGACCCTCGCGCGGGTTGCACGCGGACTCCTACGGTTACGCCCACCAGCTCATCTCGGAGGTTCGACGCCGTTCTCACCGGGTGCGGCCCTACGTGAGGAGGCTCCGGCCTCCCCTGGACCTGATCGGTGCGACCGGAAAGGCGTACTGCGGATGAGCCACCATGGTCTCGACCACGTCATGGTTCCCGAACTCGGACGTTCCGACGTCCTGGTCGCCGAGATCTCGCGACTTCTTTCCTCTCCCGGCCGTGCGACGCGGGCTGTCCACGAACTGAGGCGGGTGGACGGGCTCTTCTCCGAACTCGATCGCCGGATGAGGGCCGGAGCGCCTCCGCCTCGAGCCTGGCGGGTTTTCGGATGTGATCGGGGTGCGCCTCCGGTGTTCCGCAGGGGGATCGCGTACGACTATGCGACCAACTGCTACGAGTCCATGGGTGAAGCGCTCCGGAGGGGACCTGGCGCGGCACAGGCCTGGAAGACCCTGGCCGAGGTCGAACGGTGCTGGCGCCGCCTGAACGATGCCCTCACCGAACGCTCACCCTTGCCCGAACCCTGGCTCCGCGAATAAGGGCGGCACCACCGAGCAGACGATGCCGGAAGGCGGGGGAGGGGCTGTCCTCGTAGGAAGAACGGAGGTCCCGATCGGGAGGGCACCACAGCGGTCGTTCGTACCTGCCTCGTCACGGTGAACCGAACACGGTCGGGGGTGGTGTCGCGTAGGCGGCGCCACCCTGAGCGTGTCTATGGGCTGCCTTGAAGACTTATCCCAGAAGAGGGGTGGGATTTTTCGTGCCGGGCCCTCGCCTGCGATGAGCGCGAGTTCTCGAGAACCGACAATCCGGGCTCCGGTGTCTCCCCGTCAAGAGGAGCACGAACTCGGTAACGCTCGCTCCTCTGTCGGCTTCGAAGATGTCGGCCTCTCCTGAGTGAGTCGAGGTTCCGTAGATCATGCCGGCCCTCTTCACCCGGTAATGGCCACTCCCGGCCACCCTTCCACCGCCTCTGTTGTCGGTGCGGTGGCCAAGATAGGAACGGTACGAACGCCCGACCCGAGGAGGGGACTCATGGCGGAAGACGAAGAGCGAGCTCGTAAGTACTGGGAGAACATCTCCAGGATCGAACGTAAAGAAAGGTTGATGGGGGCCATAGAAAGCGTGTGGCTTGCCTATCAACTTTTGGAGGCCAGGGCTGAGCCTGGCTCTGATGAGCGAGAGGAGTTCGGTGCTCTTCGAAAATACTACATGGATGTAAAAAAGAGAGTTCATTTGCTTTCTGAAGATGAGAAAGATCGGATTCTTGAGGAGTATCCGAAGATCGCTGATCGCCTTGATCGGGAGTATGGTCTGTGAGCTTCGATTGGACTATCGGTCAAGATGAAAAAGAGATTGCTGTTCAAAGAAGGATTGATGATATAACCCCGTTGGAGAGGCCTGATCGTGGGGCCTATGATCGTCCTAGGGCGATCATTTTAGGGGGACAGCCTGGGGTTGGGAAGAGTACAACTCAGGATGATCTTGTTGATGGTTTGGGTCGATCATCGACCGCCTCTTATGATGGTGATGATAACTCTAAATTTCATCCTTTTTTCAAGGAGATAGCGCGAAGTAGTCGCTTTGAAGGGTATGACCTTGCTGGGCAGATGCTTCCAGCGAACATGCATCGTCGATGCATGGACCACTTGAGGGCCGGGAGTCCAAAGTATGATGTCGTCGCCAGTCATCCGCTGGGAAGAAAGGAATGGGCGGAGTCCTGGGTGAGAGGCTTCTCCGATGAGGGGTATCACACCAGTGTCGCCTTCGTGGCGTCGCATGAGTCCAATAGTCTCCTCGGGATCGCCGATAGATACCAGACATCGCGAGATGAGAGGGGCTACGGACGCTGGGTCGGCAGGAGGTGGCATGATGACTTCTACCGGAACATTCCCGAAGTAGCGCATGACCTGGAGTCCCGTGGGCTGGTCGACTCCATATACGTCACCAACCGTGATGGGCGGATCCTCTATGAGAACCATCGTGGTTCCGATGGTCGAATGCGTGACCCGTTGGGTGCCCGCGACACCATCAAGGCGGAGCGAGATCGGCAGCCGACGGCAGAGGAGACCGAACGCTTCGAATCCAGGGTCTCCTATCTCGAGGACCCGAACCGCTTAGGTCCTGAAAAAGATGCCGAGCCCGTGCATAATCGCGTCCGAGAGACCGTGGAGGAGGCGAAGAGGCGGCATGGTCGCCATCTTGAGGAGAGCCGGGGCAAAGAGGGGCCCGAGATCTCGGAGACCTCCATCCCCGAAGCCCTGCGTGAAGCCAGAGACCATGACCGTGCCCTTCACCGTGAGAAGGCTCCGCAGCCTCCCTCCCCGGAGGAGAACGAGAAGAGCGTTCTAGGGCGGGATAACACGATCTCCGCGATACGGAAGGACCCGCAGGCTTCTGAACCACGGGGCCGTTCGAGCGCTCGGGAACTCTCGCAGGGGTCCGCGAGCAGCCCGGTTCCCACCGTCGCCGGACAGCGTGCGGGCTCGGAGTCCGCCGACTCCACCGATGGCGATCGGCGATCGGTCCGGGATTCCACCGGTTCGAGCGGCCGGAGCGAACCGGAGCCGAGCCTGACCGCCTCCTCCACCTCCGAGAAGGGAACCGCGGCGGCCTCCCCGGCCGAGGGACCTTCTCCCTCCGACATCATCGACCTCAAACTCCAGCGGATTCGCGAAGCGCGAGAGGCTCAGTCCGCCCGGGAACGGAAGGTGCCCGATAGGAGAAGAGGACCGGTCCGAGACCTGGGCCGTGAGGATCCGGGACTCGGCCTATGACCGTCGATCCCTATGAGGCCAGGATCGCCAGGATCGAGCAGCAGGTGGCGGAACTCGCCGACGAGCTCCTCGCCCTCATGGCGAAAGCCTCCGGCGCCACTGTCTCCGGGCGGAACGCCGATACCCCCTGTGTGTGGGCGGAGATGCCCCCCGATGTCGCTCGAGAACACCTCGAACGACTCCAGGACTGGATGAGCCGAGTACTCGTTCATCACCCCCGCGTCGTCTCCGTGCTCCACCCCTGCTGGTACCGTCACCCCGCCGCTGTTCAGATGCTGTTGGATGTACGGCGCAGCTGGGAATACGCCTACCGGCACAACCCCGAGACCCCCCACCTGTCCATCGCCTGGTGGCAACAGGACCTGCCGAACCTGGAACACGCGCTCGCGCGGGAACTGAACCACTGCACCGGTGTTCGACACGATCCCGATCGAATCCCGGTCCCTCTCGTGGACCCGGCCCAAGCGCACCGACACCTCTCCCAACGAGCTCCGCACCCCCGCCCCTGACCCTCCCGTACGCGACGAGATCCCCCCATGTACTGCGATCAATGTGGAGCGCGGTCCTCAGCGGACCACGCTCGCTGCCCCGCCTGCGACGCGGCCCCCGCTCTACCTCCGAGCGGCCGGATCAGGTCGACCCCTCGGCCGACGATGGGCGACAAGGAATGGTCCGCTCCCCTCGATGACTCCGCTCCGAGCATCGGGACCGAGCCACCCCCGGACGACGAGCCCCAGAGCCGGGCTTCGCGGGCCGGCCATGCCCCGAGACCACAGCGACCGCCACGACGAGGAACGTCCGGCCTGCTCGACAACGTGATCGGGAACGGGGCGGCTCTCATCGCGACCTGGTTCAACATCCCGTTCGTTGTACTCCTCATCGCTCTCGGAGCGATCTTCGGAGGCATCGGCGGTCTGGTCTCCGGGACCATCGCCGGACCCGGGGTGGTCAGCCGGTTCGACATGGTCTTCTCTCTGGTCCTGCCCATGCCGGTGAGCATGTCGGATCTGATGCCCAACGTCTCCTTCCCCGCGGGAGGGATGGTGGGGGGTTTGATCGGCGTCTTCAAAGGTGGGCTCAAGATGCTCGAATTCGGCGTACTACTGCCTTACTCCTTGATGTGGTCGCAGGACCCCCTCCTCCCTCTGGGTGCGACCCTCGGGCAGATCGTCTCCGGCCTTTCCATCGCCTCCGTCTACGTCCTCTATTGCAGGGTGGTGGAGGCGGGCCGCTTGCGTGTCACGGGAGCGCGCCGCCCCAGTAGAAGAGAGGCGGAGTTCCTCGAACCGATCATCGCCAGGGCCGCGGCCAGGATGGGATTGGACCGACGCCCTCGACTCCTGATGGACGACGATCGCGAACCCAACGCCTACGCGGGGATCCATCACATCATCGTGAACAGAGGGCTGCTCGAGGCCCTCCGCTACGACACCGAGGCGATCTCCGGGGTCATCGCTCACGAAGTGGCGCACTACAAGCACGGTGACGCGCTCGGCCTCGCCTGGAACCGGGGTATCGCCTGGCCGCTCTATCTCCTCTACGAACTCGCCCATCGATGGCAGGCCTCGGCCGTGTACTGGACCGTCCTGCTCGCACTGGTCAGAGTGCTGCTGTGGAGCGTCATCTTCACCATCCGGTTTCTCATCATGCCCCTCAACTCCCGCTACTGGCGAAGAAGCGAACTCCGGGCCGACGCGGAGGCGCGTGAAGCCGGCTACGGCCCCGGGCTGTACACGGCGCTCACCATCCTGGGCAAGAACTTCGACGGAGCGCGCAATGGGTGGGACCAGAGCATCCTCGCGACCCACCCCGCCACGGAGCTGCGTCTGGAACTCCTGGAGGAACCCGGTAGGACGCCGACGCTCGAAGGTGGCTCCACCGACGTCGACCACGGTCCACCCGCCTCCCGGATCCTCAAGGACTGATACCCATGACCGAGCTCTTCGCCCCTTTGCCGCCGACCCGGCTCGACCTCAGAAACCGCGTATACCTGGGATTGGACCCCGCGGACGGATACAAACGGGTGTGGTCGGCCCCCGAGGACTCGGTGGGTCTCATCGGGCCGCCTCGGTACGGCAAGACCTCCGGCGTCATCATCCCCACGCTTCTGCACTGGTCCGGCCCGGTGGTCAGCACGACCACCCGAGGCGACATCCTGCGTTTCTGTGGAGATCGGCGCCGCCATATCGCGGCCCCTCAAGGGAGGGTGTACGTCTACGACCCTTTCGACAGTGAGGGGATGGGCGAGACCATGAGGTGGTCGCCGCTGGCCGGATGCGCCGACCCGACCGTGTGCTTCCGCCGGGTACAAGGCATGACCGGCGCGGTCGGCGGACTCAAGGACGGCGAACACTGGCAGAGCGGAGCGGCGCTCATCCTTCGAGGACTGTTCCACGCCGCGGCCCTGGCCGAAGCCCCCATGAGTGAAGTGCGTCGTTGGCTGTCCGCTCAAGAGACGCGCAGGCCCGCGCAGATCTTGAGAGAACACTCGACCTCGGCCGTCGGCTGGGCCGAGGATCTGGAGTCGACACGGCTCCTGGGGGAGAGGGAACGGGGATCGTTCTACTCGGTGGCGCGTAATTGTCTGGAAGCCACCGCCGAACCCCGCGTGCTGGAATCCTGCTCCGCAGTGGATCTGGACATCGACCATTTCCTGGCCACCGACTCGTCGCTCTTCATCGTCGGGCCGAGCCACTACCAGTCCGTGGTCGCCCCGATGATCGTCGGCCTGGTCGACTCCATCGCGCAGCGAGCGGCCGAGATCGCCGCCTTCCAGGGAGGACGATTGCGCAGGCCGCTGCTGTTGGCCTTGGACGAGGTCGCCAACATCGCGCCGCTTCCGAGTCTGCCGGCCCTGGTCTCCGAAGGCGGAGGCCGAGGGATCATCACCTTGTGGGCGGCCCAATCCCTGGCCCAACTGCGTGGACGTTACGGAACCGACGAACAGCAGGCGATCCTCACCGCCACCACAGCCAAGATCATCTACGGCGGGATGTCCAACGAAGCCGATCTGCGCAACGTCTCGGCGTGGAGCGGTGAGCAACGTCGGATCGAGGTCACGATGCACGGAGGATCTTCGGACCCCATGCCGATGGATCGTCGAGCGGTCATCCGACCCGAGGCCGGACAGAGCTATTCGACCAATGTCACCTACCGTCCGGTGCTTCCGATCGAGGCGATCCAACGGATGCCGCCGCACAACGCCTGGCTGTGGTGGCGATCCGAACCGCCTCTCCACGTGGAGACCCGGCCGGCCGGACTGATCGACGGATACCGGAAGGTCAGCGGTTACACCCCTGAACACGGTACAGAGGAGTGGGGGTGAGGGGGACGCCGCGTCGGATGACGGTCCAAGGTCCTGGAGGGAAACGGCTGTGCTCGGAGTGCGGAGCCGGAGCGGCTCGCAGGCAATCGCTGTTCTGTGTCGAATGCGGGGCCAGGTTGCCCCTCGTTCGGCGCCCCTGGTGGAGATGCCGGCGGCCGCTCATCGCCTTGGGGGTCGTCATGGCTCTGCTCACGGCGATGGCGGTGTGGAGGATCCCCACCGGGATGGCGACCGACCCTCGTGGACCGGTCGAGGACCTCGCGGAAGCACTACGCAGAGGGGACATGGAAACGATCCTGGAGATGGTGGAGATCGAGGCGCATCGAGCGGAGGAGTTCTCCGGACTCGCTCCCGAACGGCCGCCAGGCCTGCTCTCGGCCGAAACCATCGAGGAGGGATGGGAACTCCCGGGCATCGTGCTGGGAGAACCGCGCGAGGAGGGTCCCGACCTGACGGAGAAGGACGCCCTGTCTCACGCCGTGGACGGCCGAAGGCCTCCGGGGCTGCGTGTGACCGCTATGAAGTTCGGTGACCTCTGGACCGTCGCAGTGCGGACCAGACAGAGGAACTCGGGGTGGATCCGGGACTGGGAGCTGGACAGCCCGGCGACCATACCCCACCTGCTGGGGAGTATCGCCCTCCCTCACCCCGCGCTCGGAACGCTGACCATCGGCGGTACGACGTTCGAACCTCGGGATGACCGGATGGCCTTGACGTCCAACAGCGCGGACGCGTTGATCGGCGTCTACCAGGTCACCTACGAGCACCCGATGTTCGAACCGGCCACGGAGACGGTGGCCGTACGTCCGGGCGGGGAGACGACGCTCTCTCTGGAAGTGAGAGAACTGAAGGAGGAGGTCACCGACGAGGCCACGGAGCAGATCCGACGACATATCGAAACCTGTGTGGAGGAGGGCACGGTCCTTCGGCCGGTCGGATGCGTCATAGGGCACGACCCGGGCCACTACTTCCCCCTGCGTGGTGACGCGGTGTGGGAACTCGAGCGTATGCCCGAACTCGAGTTCGAGCCGACGGCCTCGGATGACGACAACGGTCGGCCCAGAGCCGTCGTCACGACCACTGTGCCGGGAGAGGCGTCGGTGACCTACGCCTACAGCCAGGAGCCCGAACGGACGGACACGGTGGAGATCGTGGTCGGCGGATACGTGGAGTCGGGGGAGGACGGCGCACCGACCTGGAGACCGTGAGGATCCGGAACCGCGGGTTCGCCGCACCCTTGACCGGTCCGGTGGAAGGGCTGGAAGTTCACTCTGGCTCGGAACAGCGGCCGGACGGCATGGTCGTGCCGCGGGGGCGGGTGGTCGGGGTTCTCGGGCCCCATGAGACCAGAGGTACGGTCGCGGGCCGCCTCTCACACGCGTGTGGTGCGGTCGACGGGTGTTCCACCCTCGGAAATTCGTTTCCCCGGGCAGGGGAGCGTCCGTTAACGTGCCCCACGTGAGTCTTCCCGAAGCGTCCAAGCCGGGGCTGTCGGCACACCGCCGGTAGCCCGAGACACCCCTGGATCCCGGCCGAGCGACCGTGGCGAACGAGGCCCGTTCCGTTCGGCGTCTCCCTGGAGCCTCGGCCCCGAGTGGCGAGGCCTTCCTCGGCGATCCCCCGTGTCCGAAGTGCCGGTCGTGTGAGCGCACACCCCGTGACCTTCACGAACTTCGGATGGATGCTCATGCCCGCTCTGCTCTACCTTCTCGCCGTCGCGGTCTTCGCGCAGGGGACCTCGGAATTCGTCCTGGCCGGACTCCTTCTCGGGATCTCCGCGGACTTCGATGTCTCCTCGGCCCGCGCCGGCCTGTTGACCTCGGCCTTCGCGATCGGGATGGTCATCGGCGCGCCGTTGATGGCCGCGCTCGGTCGTGGACTTCCCCCACGCCGGACCCTCGCCGGTTTCCTGGCGCTGTTCGTCCTCGCCCACGTGGTGGGCGCGCTCACCCGCGACTTCGACGTCCTGTTCGCGACCCGTGTCCTGGCGGCCCTGGCCAACGCGGGGTTCCTCGCGGTGACCCTCTCCACCGTGGCCGACCTGGTCCCCGCGGAACGCCGGGCCCGAGCGCTCTCGGTGATCCTGGGCGGGACCACGCTGGCCCTTGTCGCGGGGGTTCCGGTCGGTTCCCTCATCGGTTCCCTGCTCGGCTGGCGGGCCTCCCTCTGGGCCATCGCCGCCGTCTCCCTGATCGCCCTGTGCGGGGTGGCCGTCGCCGCTCCGAAGGGTTCCTCGAGCGCGGAGAGGAAGCCGGTCCCGCTCGGTCGTGAACTACGTGTCCTCGCGCGCCGCCCGCTCCAGGTGAACCTCGCTCTCGGAGTGCTCGTCAACGGAGCCACCTTCTGCGTCTTCACCTATCTCCTGGTGATCGCCTCCGGGCCGGCGGGTGTCGCCGAGAACGTCCTGCCCGCGGTGCCGGCGGTGTTCGGTGCGGGCGCCTTCGTCGGGGTGACGGCTGCGGGCCGTCTGGGGGACGGCTCCTGGTACCGGCTGATCGTGTGGACCGGCCCTCTCCTCGTGCTCGGTTGGGCGCTGATGGCGCTGACACTCGACATGGCGCCGCTGTTCTGGGCGCTGCTCTTCGTTCAAGGGGCGCTGTCCTTCGCCCTGGGCAGCACGTTGATCTCGCGGATCATGGTCACCGCGCGCGAGGCGCCGACCATGGGAGGCTCCTTCGCCACGGTGGCCCTCAACCTCGGCGCGGTCCTCGGCCCGATCGTCGGCGGGTTCTCCATCGAAGCCCTGGGGGAGAGGGGGCCGCTGTTCGCCGGGGCGCTCTCGGCCACGGCGGCCGTCCTGCTCTGGTGGTGCGCGGCGGCGTCGAGGCGCGGAGCGGGGGCGGGGAGCACGGTCTCTCGCTGAGGGGCTCCGGTGCGAGCTCACCTGTCCTGCGCGGGCCGGTCCTGATAGGGAGAACGCATGAACTCGCCCTCTGCCCCAGGCCATCTCGAGGAACCCGGCGCCGGAAGGTCTTTCGACGGCGCCGGACCCGAGCCCGTGGGGGTCCTGGCCGCCGATCACCTTCGTACGGTGGACGCCGAAGTCCTCGGAGACCCGGACGCGTCGGATGCCATGACGGAGAGCGGAGGCTTCACCGGGGTTCTCCTGGAGAGGGACGGACCGAAGCTCACCTTCGTTCGAACGGTGGTGGTCGGCCGGAACGACGGCCCCTGCTTCTACCGACTCGACAGTGGCGGACTCATCGAATACGGGAACTACTACGGCGGACTCGACCGAGGCCCCTCACACGAATGGGACGAGGACGGGAACCTGATCGAGGAGATCACGGACACGCTGACGAGAAGATGGGACGCCTCCGGCCGCCTGGTGCACCTGGAGAGACGGTCGAGCCGGGATGGCGAGGAGGCCCCGATCTCGTCGCCACGGGTCCCCCCTCACCCGGACGAGCCCGGTGCCCGAGGTCATGTGGAGGCCGTGCGGCTGACGGATCTCGTCTTCGGCGACCGGGTGACGTACACGGGGGATCCCTATACGGGAACGGCGGTCTTGGCCGATGCGGACGGAGGATGTCGCGCACACACCTTCATCGAAGGCCACGAGTTCGGCCCTTTCCGAGTCTGGTCTCCATCGGGCGGGCTCATCGTGCAGGGCGTGCGCGGGCGTGTTCGGGGTCGGGCAGGGCCGGAGCCGGGAGGCGGTCTCTACGGGCCGGTGGGGCCGTGGCATCGATGGGACGAACGGGGACGCCTGCTACGAGAGGTCGTCCACGACGCGCTGGGGAACAGGATCATCCGCCGGGAGTTGGACGAAAGCGGCGACATCGTCGAGCAGGAGAGGTACGAGCCGGTCGTGCGGATGGAGGATCCGGTGACAGGGGAGCGGAGGGCGGCCCCCTGGTTGTGAGGTGCCCGTCACCGCGGTGAGGGCGAGGGACCCCGCAGCGGGCCGGGGAGGAGCGGGACCTCCCCGGGATGATGGGTGATGGGGGACGGATTTCAGGAGTTCGGTCTAGAACCCGCGAATGCGGCGCCCGTAGTCGCTTTCGGGGTGAAGGATCGCATCGGCGACACGGCCACCGGCATCCTTAGCGCCACCGGCGAAGTTGAGAACCCCCGAGACGTTGGCACTGGCGGCGATGCCGTGCCAGTAGCGGGCTTCGCGCTCCCATCGGATGGGAGCGATCAGCCTTTGGAGTTCCTGGAAGCCGATACGTTCATGGCCGGTACTCCAGCTGGTCGTCTGGTGGACGGCGACCCCCAGGCCGGCCAGGACTGCGGGGGCGGAGATGGCGCTACGCGACCGGAAGTGCGGGTAGAGATCGCTGACCAGTTGAGAAAGGAGAGCGGTCAACTCGTGCTCGACCAAGTGAAGGTCGAAACCTCGGGGAAGATGATCCTCGTGCACCGTGCTGGAGGAGAGACCGATTCCTTGGCGTCCGTAGAGAGCGGTGATCACCAATACCCGGAGAGCGGAAAGCGTGACGACCTGAGGATCGCCCTTGGTCAGCTGCCGCTTCTTGGCCTGGACCAGATCGGCGAAGGGCACGATCCGTCCTTCGTGCTCCACTTTGACGCTCTCGGCGATCTTTCGAGCGATCTTGGTGCCGATATCACGCTGATCCATGGACATGGCGAGGTTCTTGGCCACCGGGACCCCTTCGACGTTGCGGTCGTAGAAGATCTGACGTGCATCGGTGACCTCGAGCCCGAAGTACAGCTCGAAGGGGAGTCGAACTCTGTTGAGTTGATCTGTGGTGACACCGAAACGCTCAGGGGCGTCGTAAAGCTCATGCCAGGCGGTCACCTGGGTCTCGCCATCGATGGCCACCACCGGGGAGCCCGGAGTCACGGTGATGGTTCGGATTCCGCTGCGTGGGATCAGTTCATCACTGATGGCACCGGGCGTACCTTCCAGCCAGAGAGTGACGGGCGGGGTGGACCAGCCTGCTCCGTGAGTTCCGTTCAACCCAGAAGCGATGTAAGAGGCGTAGGAATCTACATTTCGCCCCTTTTGTGAAGACTTCAGCATGCGCTGAACAAGAGCCCGGACTTCAGCGTGCCTTCGCTGAGGACCGGACGCGTGCTTCATGGCCCGCTTGTCCTCTTCTTTCTTGGGGGAGGGAACCAACTGAAGAAGGGTCGGAAGCCCCAGGGTGCCGATGGCCGCGTCAGAGCGGAACGGGATCACAGTGAGTTGGATCCCTTCAACGAACTCGGTCGGCATGGTCAGGGTCATGAAGGGGGTTCACCTCTCGGCTCATAGGGGGAGGGAAGGACCGGTGGAACCGTGTTCCTTCCTTGCACCAGGATAGGAGAGGAGAAGAGGCCGGGGGAGAACGTGTGAAGAGCGTGGTGGCCGCTTCTCACCGGGACGACGGCCGTGATGCCCCTCGTTCTCGGGGGATCCGGTGAGGGAGCGGAGGGCGGTGCTTTGGCTGTGGGGCGGGCCGGTTAGGGTTCGGCCATGAACGTCGACAGCCATCTCTCCGCCCTGTTCTCCTTGGAAGGCCGGGTCGCCGTGGTGACCGGTGGGAGTTCCGGGATCGGTCGCGCCATCGCCGAGTCCCTCGCCCGGGCGGGGGCGGGCGTGGTGCTCGTGGCGCGCGGCGAGGCGGGCCTGGTCGCCGCGGTCGAGGAGATGACGGCCGAGGGGCTGCGGGCGGCCTGGGTGAGCGCCGACCTGGGTGATCGGGACGGGGTGCGCGCCGCGGCCGAACGGGCGGTGGAGGCCTTCGGGGAGCCGGACATCCTCGTCAACAGCGCGGGGATCAACCTGCGGCCGCCGATGGGCGAACTGGACGAGGACGTCTGGGACGCGACGATGTCGGTGAACCTGGAGGCGCCCTATCTGTTGGGGCGGCGATTCGGGCCGGGGATGGCCGAGCGGGGGTTCGGTCGGATCGTCCACGTGAGCTCTCAGCAGGCGCACCGGGCGTTCGTGAACAGTGGCGCCTACGGGGTCTCCAAGGGGGCGTTGGAGGCGTTGGCCCGCTCCCAGGCCGAGGCCTGGTCGCCGTACGGGGTCACCTGCAACACGCTGGTGCCCGGCTTCGTGATGACCCCGCTCAACGAGAGGCTCTCCTCGGATCCGGCCAAGGTGCGGGAGCTGGCGGAGCGGACCATGGTGGGCCGCAACGGTCTGGCGGAGGACTTCGCCGGGGCCGCGGTGTTCCTGGCGAGCGGGGCCTCCGGCTACGTCACCGGGCAGACGCTCTTCGTCGACGGCGGTTTCTCCGTGCACTGAGATCGAGCACGGGCCGAGGAAGGGCGTCAGGCCGGTGCGTTCTAGGCTCGTGACCATGAGATTCACCGGACTCAGTGCCTTTCCGCTCACCCCGTTGGCCGATGACCGGATCGACGAGGACGCCTTCACCGCCGGGATCCGACGGCTCGCGGCCGCCGGCGTCGACTCGATCACCGCGCTCGGATCGACCGGTTCCTACGCCTACCTGGATCGGGAGGAACGGGCCCGGGCCGCCCGTCTGGCGGTGGAGAACGCCGGGGACGTGCCGGTGGTCGTCGGCGTGGGCGCGTTGCGCACCTCCCACGTGCTCGCGCACGTCGAGGACGCCCAGCGGGCCGGGGCGTCGGGCCTGTTGGTGGCGCCGTTGACCTATCAGGCGTTGACCGACGACGACGTGTACGGGCTCTTCGACGACGTCACGAGGAACAGTTCGGTCCCGGTGATCGTCTACGACAACCCGCGCACCACGCACTTCACGTTCACCACCGAGTTGTACGCGCGGATCGCCGGGTTGCCGGGGATCGCGTCGATCAAGATCCCGGGGGTCCCCGCCGGGCCGGCGGAGGCCCGCGCGCACGTCGAGCGGATCCGGGCCGTGCTCCCCGAGCACGTGACGATCGGTGTCTCGGGCGACGCCTTCGCCGCGGAGGGGCTGATCGCCGGATGTGAGGCCTGGTACTCGGTCGTCGGCGGCACCCTGCCCGAGGTGGCGCTGCGCGTCACCCGTGCCGTGCGCGACGGAGACCCGGAGGCGGCGCGGGCGGAGTCCGAGCGGCTCGCGCCGCTCTGGGAGCTGTTCGCGGAACCGGGCGGAAGCCAACGCGTCATCGCGGCCGTGGCCGAACATCTGGGGTTCGCGCGTCGTTCGAGTCTGCCGAGACCGATCCTGGGGCTGGACGACGCTCAGCGCGCCAGGGTGGCCCGTGTGGTCGACGACCTCCACTTGGCGGAGGGCCTCTGACGGGGGTCACTTCCGGAAACGGCCGAGGAAGTGGGGGCCGGTGGGCTCGTCGTTGGGGTCGAGCTCGTGGCCGCCTCCGTTTCCTCCGGTCTCGTCTTCGTTCCGGGCGCCGCTGTCGGGGGAGTCCGGGCCCCCGTTCGGGGTCTCCTCGGCCAGGACGCCGATCTCCCGACGCAGCCGGTCCAGCCTGCGGAACGTGGCCAGGGTGTCGGGGTGGCCCGGCCCCAGCACCCGGCGCCGGTCGCGCGCGACCTCGGCCAGATCGCGTGCGGCGCCCTCGGAGTCTCCGGCGAGGGCACGCCGGCAGGCCAGTTCGTGCCGGCAGGCCAGGGTCGTCGGGTGGTCGACGCCCATCACCTCGGCCCGGAGCTCCACGAGACGGTCGAACTCGGTGACCGCGCCTCGCGGGTCTCCGGCCTCTCCCCGCCAGTGCGCGAGGTTGTGCAGGGTGGTGAGCGTGTTCGGGTGGTCCGGGCCCAGGTGGCGTCGCTGGTCGGTGAGCAGGGCCCTGGCCTCCTCGACGGCCGTGGTCAGGTCGCCGGACTCGGCACGGCACACCGCCAGGTTGCCCCGGGCGCTCAGGGTCTCCGGTCGGTCCGGGCCCAGCCGCCGGTCCAGGTCGATCAGGAGGTCCCGGTAGAGGGGGATCGCTCCGCCCGGGTCTCCGGCCCAGGACCGCAGGTAGGCGAGGGCGTGCCGGAGTCGCAGGGTCGCGACCCCGTCGGGTCCGGACGCGATCGTGTGGCGCCGACGGGCCTTCTCCAGACCTCGACGGACCCGTTCGGGGTCCTCGACACGTTCGGGGAGGTCGCGGGAGAGCGATTCCAGGAACACGTCACGGTAGGGGAGGGCCCGCTCCTCCCGATCCGTCCGTGGGAGGCCCGCGGAACGGAAGAGCAGGGGGTGGGGGTCTCCCTCCCACAGCCACGCTCGCCGTTCGGGGCAGGCGAGCAGGGCCCGGACGCTCGATCTCACCCGCTGGTCCGACACCGATCCGGGTGCGCCGTCCGAGGACACCGACAGCAGGGCGTCGGCGACGGCGCGGGTGCCCTCCCGGTCGGGGCGGGTGAGCGGGTGTTCGTGGGCCGCGCGGCGGGAGAGGTGGTGGGTGCCGATCACCAGAGGGGTGCCCCGGTCGATGAGGTGGAGGCGTTCCAGCGAGGCCAGTGCCAGTCGGATCTCGTGTTCGGCCGGTCGACGCGGGGGCGAGACGCGGCGCCCCAGGTGTTCGCGGAAGGGACGGGAGACGAGGACCTGCTCGGGGGTCGCGGAGGGGCTCAGCAGACAGAGCAGTCCAAGGAGTGGACGGGCGATCCCGGCCGGCCGGTGGGCGTCGGCCCGTTCGAGGGCCAACTCCCAGGGGCCCGTGCTTCCGGGGTGCTCTCTCAACAGTGCCAGGTAATCGGCGCAGGTGGTGCCCCGGTCGGCCATGTACGCCACGGCCTGGCTCAGGGCGAGGGGCAGACGGTCGAGTCTCGTCGCGAGGGCGGCGGCCTCGTCGGCGGTGTGCGCGATCCTCGATTCGGTCAGGGCCGTGCGGAGGAATCCGGCGGCCTCGGCCTCGGTGTACACGTCCACCTCCACCGGGCGTCGCCCTCGGGAGGGCAGGAGCCGGGCCGGTAGACGGGTGGTGACGATCGTCCGTCCCTCCTCTCGGCCGGAGGGCGGCCACAGGTCCTCGACCCGTGAGGGGTCGGTCAGGTCGTCCCACACCACCAGCCACCGCCGTCCCGAACCGGAGGAGGGCTCGCGCAGCCGGTCGAGGAAGCGACCGGCCGCCAGCTCTGGATCCTCGGGGCAGTGGGAGAGGAGCCGTCTGGCGGCGTGGGCGTAGGCGAAGACCACGCCCTCCCGGTCGGAGGCGTCGGCCCAGACCAGCAGGTTCCCGCCCCGTTCGCCGAGGAGGGCACGGGCGTGCTGGGCGGCCAGTCGGGTCTTGCCGACGCCGGGCGGGCCGGTGAGCACCTGATGGTCGGCGGGGTGACCGAACCCGGAGAGGGCCTCGTCGAGGACGGGGCCGATCTCCCTCTCCTGGAAGTGGGTGGAGCGTCGTGGGAGAGGGACGGCACCGGCCCTGATCGGCCAGTTCGTCGGGTTTCGGTCGGTGGGGAGACCACCGGTGTCATCGTTGTCGTGGGGGCTGGCGTTCAACGGCCACACCCTTCCCGGGGTCCGAGGGAGCCGCGTCCCGTGCAGGTGACGCCTATGAGTCGTATGCCCCGACACCTGGTCGGGAACCCCCGCCATGAAGGGGGTTTCGGACGATCCACTTCCCCTTGGGGCGGGGAATCAATCACACGGATCCCGCTGTCCCAGGTCATCGATGTGTACCGACGGTGAGCGGGGTACGACACAGAGTCCGATTCGTGATGTGAGGGGAGGGTGCCATGTGGCGAACGGTGCCAGAGAGTTCTGAGGTGCCTATGGGAATCGGACGAGGGACGCCGGCCGCACTCGGCCACGACGGGGCGTCGGTCGGGTGCGACGAGCGCGGAGACCCGGAGATCCACCGCCGCCCTCGATCCCGTCGGACCCCGAGAAGGGCTTCGATCGATAGGGTGATCCGTGCGATACGGCGCCCTGCTCCGACCCCCTCGGGAGAGGTATGAACGACGACACCCCCGAACCCCGTCAGGTGCGCAGCACCATCGGCGGTGACGTCGGCGGGACCGCGATCCAGGCCGGTGCCGTCGGCCGCGATGTCAACGTCACCAACGTTCTGCAGGGGGACCATCGACCCCTCCAGGTCGAGCGGCCGCCCCACGACTTCGTGAACCGGCATGACCAGCTGGAGTGGATCAGGTCGACCTTGAGCTCCGATTCCTCGCCACGGGTGGTCCTCTGTGAGGGGCCGCGCGGTATCGGCAAGACCACCTTCATCCGCAAGATCGCCGAGATCCACCAGGACTACTTCAGCGGTGGCCAACTCGGCTTCGAGTACCGCCGTGGCCTCTATGAGGACCCCGACACCGCGATCACCGGATTCCTGAGGGCGCTGGGGATGGAGGAGAAGGCGATCCCGTCCTCCCCTGCCGAGAGGGCCAAGGAGTACCGGAGCCTCACCCGACGTCGCCCGTGCCTGTTGGTGGTGGTCGAGGGTGCGTGGGAACCGGCCCAGGTACGGGCGCTGGTGCCCGAGGGGAACGGGAGCCTGGTCCTGGTCGACGGCGACGTCCCCGACCTCGACGAACTCCTGGGGGACCCGAGGGGAGCCCACCCGCGCAGCCTGGTGCCGCTGGACGCGGAGCATGCGCGAGCCCTCCTGGAGAGTCGAGCCGACCGATCGCTGGAGTCCGAGGACCCCGAGGCGATCGAACGGCTGTTGGAGGTGTGCGCCGGTCTCCCCCTGGCCATCGCCCTCGTCGGTGGCCGGTTGTTCCGTATGGGCCTCGGATCGGCCACGACCCTGGCCGAGGACATGAAACGTGCCCCGTCGGCCCCCGACAGCGCCGAGGAGTTGCGTCGGAGCCTCGGCGTGATCTTCGAGACCTCCTACGGAGCCCTATCGCCGGAGGCGGCGGCCGTGTACCGCACTCTGGGCGACTGGCCGGGTCCGCATCTGGACCGGGCGCTGATGCCGCTCCTCGGAGACGAGGGCCGGTGGAAGGAGATCCTCGCCGCCGATCTCGTGGAGATGGACACGCACACGCTGCGTTTTCGGCACGAGCTCATCCGAGGCCACGCCCGTGACCGGGCCGAGGAGGACGGTGCCGGCCCTCGTCGTGTCCGTCTGACCGCCATGCTCGACGCCTACCTGGTCCGGCTCGGGTTCGCGGAGCTCGCGGCCCGGGGCGAGCGGCTCAGAACCCTCGATCTGGGGTCGATCCTGACCGGCGCCGAGGATCCCTTCGACGGTGACACCGGATCGGCCAAGGCCTGGCTCCTGCGTGAACGCCCGACACTGCTCTCGGTGGTACTGGGCAGTGCCGAGCAGGGGCTGCACGTTCACGCCCACCGGTTCGCCGAACTCGCGCCGGCCCTCTACCTGGACCACCGTTTCGTACACGACTGGGCGACCACCGCCGTGGTCGGCGCCGACTCGGCCCGGATGGTGGGGGACACCGCGGCCGAGGCCAGGCTCCTCTCTCTCGGATCGCGCCCTCTGACCGATCTCGGGAGGCACGCGGAGGCCGGGGCGCGGCTCGATCGCGCGGCCGAACTCGTCGAGGGGATGGACGACCTCATGCTTCGGGCCTCGGTGTGGGAGTTCCGGGGCCGCTACCTGGCGGAGACCGACCCCGAGGCGGCCATCGCCGCCTATGACCGGTGTATCGAGGCCAACCGGGCCTCCGATCTGCCCGGCTCGGAGCGGGGTGAGGCCCTCGGTCTGCTCTTCCGAGGCCAGGCCGGGGTTCGGGCCGGTCGGGCGGAGGAGGCGATCACGGACATCGAGTCCGCCCTGGCACGGTTCGAGGCGCTCTCGGAGTCCGATGGTCGGATGAGCGCCCGGGGTCGGGTGTGGCTCGGGGAGGCCCATGCCGCGGCCGGACGGCATCGAGAGGCGATCACCGCGTTGAACCTGGCCATCGAGGACCTCGGGGCCGGGGATCAGCACTACTACCGGGCCGAGGCGTACGTTCTGCTCGCCGATCTCTACGAGGAGATCGGGGCCCCGGGCGAGGCACGCGCCCGGTTGGTCGAGGCCGAGCGGCTCTACCGGGGACTGGAGAGCCCCAGGGCCGTCTCCGTGGCCGAGCGGATCGCCCGATCGGGACCGCCTTCGGGCTGATCTCGTTCGGGGGCGCCTCCCGGACTACGAGTCGGTTCGGGTGAGCGGTTCCACCGAGCAGGCCCGACGGTGCGGCCCCACCCGTACCTTGTGGTGGCCGATCGGCTCACGTCCCGCGCGTAGCAGGGTGTAGGGGACGGCGGCGCTCAGAGTCGGGGCCACATCGGAGTCGAAGCGGACCAGGAGACGGTCGCCGCCGCGGAACAGGACCTCGGTCCCCTCGCCCGTGCCCTGGGCCACGGCGTAGGCGCCCGGATACCGCTCCAGGGCCCGCTCGGGCCAGTGCGCCGGACCGACGTGTTCACCGGGTACACGGCACACGACGGAGGCCGAGTGGACCAGGGCGTGCCGGGGCTCCGTCTCGTAGACGGACAGGTGCCGGACGGCCCCCGCGGGCGGGGAGGGCGTTCGGCGGGTGGCGCTGGGAAAACGTTCCAGGGACAGTTCGGCCCCGTCGAGCAGACCGTGCACGTCGAAGGCGAGGGCGGTGGCCGAGGCCTCGTCGGGGACGGGAGGGGGCAGGGCGCGCCGAGTGCCGTCGTCACCTCTGGAACGGTGAGGTTCCATATCCAGCAGTCGGTACAGGAGCGCCGTGAGTCGCCACCCCCCTTCCCCCGGGTGGGCGAACGCCAGCTCGGTGGCGGCGCTGTTGCGGCCTGGAAGATGCCCCTCGACCACCCGCTCCACCTGTTCTCTCAGGTCGCCCGTCTCCAATCGGGGCGCGGTTTCGAACAGCGCCGACGCGGCCGTTCCCGGAACCGATTCGGAGCCTCGGGCGGCCACCAGGACGGGATGGTCCAACGCGGCTCCATAGAGCGTGACGCTGCCGTGGTCGCCGATCACGCAGTCGGCCGCGACCAGGGCCGCCCCCCAACCACGGTCGGGCGGCATGAGCAGCAGCCCCGCGTCCAGGGCGTCGGCGAGCATGTGCCGGACCTGCCAGGGGCTGTGCGCGAACCAGATGTTCGGATGCAGGATCGCCGCGACCCGATAGTCGTCGTGGGGGAGGGAGCCGACGAGGGCGCCGGGCAGCTCGGGGCGGCTTCCGATGAGCCCCTCCGGCCCCCATGTGGAGGTGAGCACCACCAGCCTCTGGTCCGGTTCCACCTTCAGGTCGGCCCGGTACCGGTCCCGTAGCCGCAGGTCGTCGATGAGGCGGTCGCGAGCCGGGTCCCCGACCACGTGGGCCCGGTCGACGAGGGGGATCCGGGCGGCCCGGAGCTGTTCGAGCTGGGCCGGGTGCGAGAGCACGAGGTGGAGGTTCCCGGCCTCGTGGAACTCCGGTCGTGGCACCCCGGACAGGCGCACTCGACTCGTGCGATGGTCCGGGACGTACTTCTGGAAGCCGATGCCGTGCGGCAGGACCACGATCGGGCACGCGAAGTCCGCCATGTCCGCGTTCTCGGTGGCGGTGAGCACCAGGTGGGGGTGGACCTCCAGACGTCGCTCCCACGGGATCAGGGCCGTCTCCAGGCCCTCCAGGAGTTCCTCGGTGCCGGCATTGAAGGCCGAGGTGCCGTCGAAGGAGAACACCACCAGCACCCGGAGGTCCCCGCGGAAGACCGCCAGCGCCTCCAGGACCCGGGCCGCCGAGGTGAAGGTCCGGGCCAGGGCCAGGACGACCGGGCCCTTCCAGGTCCGCCAACGCTCGGCGTCGGGTCCCGTGTTGGCGCGCTCGTAGCGAGCGGCGCTACCGGGGGGTGTCATAGGTCATGCCTCGTGTCCGGGGACCTCTCGCGTTCGGATCCGTGACGCCTCAGGGTAGTGGCCGCGGGTGGGCCCGCGGGACGACGGGAGCACGAGGGCGAGGGTACGGCGTGCGGTCCCCGGCGACCCTTTCGCGGGGACGAACGGGATCCGCCGCCGACCGGAACGGGACCGGGCGGCGGCGGAGAGAGCGTGGTGGAGGGGCCTCAGCCGAGCTTGCGGACGTAGGGACGGCGGGCGAGGTCGAACTGGGACCACTTGGGGTCCAGTCGGGTGCGCAGCTGCACCTTGCCCTCCGGCCAGTCCATCAGTGCGGTCTCGAACTCGGGCAGCACCCCGGAGTCCGGGTCCAGGTAGTAGACGTACATCCGCTGCCCGCCCCCGGACTGGCGCATGAACATGGCGCCGTTGTCGCCGAGGATCTCGTTCAGCCGCGCCTCCAGGCCGGCGAGCGCCTCGACGGACCCCTCCTCGGGCAGGCGGTCGGAGTCCGCGTTCGTGTAGGGGACCAGCACCTGGACGAACAGCGACAGGGCGGGCAGGTCACGGCGGGTCACCGGGTGCCGGAGCATGATCTCCACCGCGCCCTGGAGCGGGATCCGTCCGTGCAGCGTCACCCAACCGTCGGTGCCGCCGAGCAGGTCGCGCATCTGTTTGGCGACGGAGGGCATGGAGGTGGGCGGAAGCGGGTCCAAGGGGCGCTCGTCCAGCGGGGACACCTTCCCCACCCATCGGACCATCTCGTCCTCGCCCAGCGCCAACAGGGTGACGTGCTCGGCCACGGCCCGGCGGGTCTCCTCGGACAGGAACATGTTGTCCGGGTGGTACACGCCCACGTCGATCCGGCCGCCGGCCTGGTCGACCCGCATGGAGACCGAGGCGTGCGAGAGGTCGAGCTCGTGGTCGTCCCAGCGAACGGTGGAGGTCAGCCGGTCGTGATCGGCCGGGCGGACCGGGCGGAACCGCCACCGGTCGTCATCGGGGGCGGAACGGGACCAGCGTTCGGACTGGACCCGGGCCTCCTCCGAGGTTCCCGGGCGCAGGGTCATCGCGTAGGAGGGGGCGTCGGTGATCCTGGACGGGTCGTCCAGGGCGGCGAGCTGCTCCAGGAGTTCGGCCGGGTCGATGTCGGGGGACATGTCCAGCTCGTCCAGTCCTCCCTGGGGTTCCGGGGCCCGCCCGATCTCCCAGTCCAGGTCGGGGTGGATCGCCCTGACCAGGGCGGTGACCCGTTCGGCCACCTCGGTGGGCGCGGGGGTGTCCGAGTCCACGGCCTCGGCCAGCGCGGTGCGCACCGACGGCCAGGCGTCCCAGAAGGCGGTCACGGCGGCGGTGGTGGCCGTGACGGCGGAATCGGTGGAGTCGTTGGAGCGGCGACGACGGAACAGAGCCATGTGTCGATTTTCGCAGAACCGGACGAGTACCCTCGCCGCGCGCGCGACGGCGAGTCCTCGAACACGTCCCTCGCTCCACCGATCCGTGTCCGGTCCGTCTCCGGGCGCATACCCTGGACTGCACTATGACTTTGCGTGTACTGGCCGCCATGTCCGGCGGGGTCGACTCCGCGGTAGCCGCGGCCCGCGTGGCCGAGGCGGGGTACGACGTCACCGGCGTCCACCTGGCCCTTTCCAAGAACCCACAGTCCTACCGGACCGGCGCCCGAGGCTGCTGTACGGTCGAGGACTCCCACGACGCCCGCCGCGCCGCGGACGTCATCGGCATCCCGTTCTATGTGTGGGACATGTCGGAGGAGTTCGACCGCGAGGTGGTCCAGGACTTCGTCTCCGAGTACGAGGCGGGCAACACCCCCAACCCGTGCCTGCGCTGTAACGAGAAGATCAAGTTCGAGGCGGTGCTCGACCGGGCCGTCGCCCTGGGCTTCGACGCCGTGGCGACCGGACACCACGTCCGCAAGATCGACGGTCGCCTGGTGCGCAGTGTCGACGAGGGCAAGGACCAGTCGTACGTGCTGGGCGTCCTCGACGCCGAGCAGTTGAAGCACGCGATGTTCCCGCTGGGCGACTGCACCAAGGACGAGGTGCGGGCCGAGGCCGAGCGCCGCGGGCTCTCGGTCGCCGACAAGCCGGACAGCCACGACATCTGCTTCATCGCCGACGGCGACACCGCCGGCTTCCTCAACCGTCGGCTGGGGGAGCGTCCCGGTCCGATCCAGGACGAGGACGGCAACGTGGTGGGCACCCACAAGGGATCGCACGCCTTCACCATCGGTCAGCGCAAGGGCCTGGGCCTGGGCGGCGCTCCCGACCCGCGCTACGTGCTCTCCATCGAGCCGGTGAACAACACGGTGACGGTGGGTCCGCGCGCCTCGCTCCGTGTGGACGGGATCGTGGGTCGTCGCCCGGTCTGGAGCGGTGGCGCCCCGTTGACCGAGCCGACCGAGTGTCACGTCCAGTTGAGGGCGCACGGCGAGGTGTACCCGGCCACGGTCTTCCAGCGGGAGACGGAGGAGGGCCCGGAACTGGTGGTCCGGCTGGCCGAGCCCGCCAAGGGCGTGGCCACGGGTCAGGCCGTGGTGGTCTACGACGGTGACGCGGTCCTGGGGTCGGCGACCATCTCCGCCACCTCTCGAACCGAGGACACGGAAACGCAGGTCCAGTAGCAAAAGGGGCAATGTAGGACAGATAACCCGGGTTTCGGGCTCTCGCCCCTTGCCGAAGTTAGGTAAGGCAATGCAAAGTTGAGAGCGTCGAGCGTGAAGGGGTCGGGTCCATGCCGCAGTTCTCTTTCCTGGAGGGGCAGCCCTTCTGGGTGGTCTACGCGACCCTGCTCGTCGTGATCCTGCTGCGGGCCCCCGCCACCTACTGGATCGGACGCGGTCTCGGAGCGGGGGTCTCCCGCAGTCGGCTCGGCCGGCGGCTCGGCCCCAGACTCGACGCCGCCAAGAGACGGATCGACCGCTACGGCGCGCCCGTGGTCACGCTCGGTTTCTTCACCGTCGGGATGCAGACGGCCATCAACCTCGCCGCGGGCGCGGTGCGCATGCGCTTCCCCATCTACTTCACCGCCGTCTTCATCGGCGGGCTGGCCTGGGCCGGCCTGTGGGGCACGGTCATCTCCGGGCTGGTCGGCACCTGGCTGGTGCTCTTCCTGAACTCTCCCTGGACCGCGCTCGGCGTGATCGTCCTCGCCGCGCTGCTGGTCACCGCGCTGGTCCTGCGTTCCCGACTGCGCCGAGGGAAGGACGACGGGGTCCGGTCCGAGGAGAACGAGGACGCCGGCGACCGGGTCGAGGCCTCCTGACGGTTACCGTGGGGCCATGCGCATCAGTGTGGACGCGGTCCTGTTCGACATCGACGGCACCCTCGTGGACTCCACCCCCGTGGTGGAGCGGACCTGGCGGCTGTGGGCCGAGAGCTACGGAGTGGACCCCGAGGCGATCCTGGAGGTCTCCCATGGGCGCCGTTCCGAGGACACCATCGCCCTGTTCCTGCCCGCTGAGGAGGTCGAGGCGGCCGCGGACGCGTTGGAGGAGCTCGAACTCGGCGACGTGGCCGGAGTGACGGCGCTGCCCGCCACCGTCGACCTCCTCGGCGCGTTGCCCGCCGAACGTTGGGCCGCCGTCACCTCCGGCACCCGACTGCTCATGCGAGAGCGCCTCTCCCACGCGGGCCTGCCCATCCCCGAGGTCCTGGTGGCCGCCGAGGACGTGAGCGTCGGCAAACCGGATCCCCAGGGCTACCTGAAGGCGGCGGAACGGTTGGGCCACGCCCCCGAACGCTGCCTGGTGGTCGAGGACGCGCCCGCCGGTATCCGGGCCGGAGTGGCCTCCGGGGCCACCGTGCTGGCCGTGGCCACCTCCCACGACCGGGCCGAACTCGAGGGCCTGGGCGCCGTCGCCGTCATCGACGACCTCACCTCCTGCGTCCTGGAGAGCACCTTCGACGGGCCGGTGTTCGGCCTCCGCTGAGCGGCCCGGTTGCTCTAACCTTGGGCAACGTGAGTCAACAGCACCCCTATCCCTGGCCCGCGGCGTCCTCCACCGGTGTCGGGTCCTGGCCCGGCGAGGACCCCGACGAGGCCGTGCGCACCGTCCTCGGTGAACTCCCCGACCTGCCGCACCTGCCCGAGCTGCCCGGACGAGGCGCCGGCGCGGACATGATCGGACGTACCGGGGGGCTTCTGGTCGACCTTCCGATCGAGGTCCAGCCCACCGGCTGGCGTGTGGTCGACTCTCCCGGACGCGACCTCGCCCGGGCCGGGAGCTTCCTCTCCTACGACCTGGACGCCCTCACCGAACACGCGCACGCCTACGAGGGGCCGCTCAAGCTCCAGGTGGCCGGGCCGTGGACCATGGCCGCCTCGGTGGAACTGCGCAACGGCCAACGTCTGGTCTCCGACCCCGGCGCCGAGCGCGACCTGGCCGAATCGCACCTGGAGGGGGTCCTCTCCCACATCGCCGACGTGCGCGGGCGCGTCCCGGGGGCCAGACCGATCGTGCAGGTCGACGAACCCTCCCTCCCGGCCGTCCTCATCGGTTCCCTCCCCACCGCCAGCGGCTACGGGGTCCTGCCCGCGGTGGACCGGGTCCGGGTCGAGACGGTGCTGCGGACCCTGTTCTCCGCGATCGTCGAGGCCGGGGCGGTCCCGGTCGCGCACTGCTGCGCCCCCTCGGTCCCGATCGACCTGATCCGTCGCAGTGGGGCCCATGCTCTGGGGCTCGACGCCCATCTGCTGGACCGGTCCCACGACGAGGCGATCGGCACCGCGGTGGAGGCCGGGACCGGTCTCATGCTCGGCGTCGTCCCGTCCGTCGACGGCGCCGGAATGTCGGACCCGGCGACTAACGTCGACCCCGTACGCGAACTCTGGAATCGGCTCGGGGTCGCCCCCGACCTGCTGTCCCGTGCGGTGGTCACCACGCCGACCTGTGGCCTGGCGGGTGCCTCGCCGCGCTACGCCCGAACGGCGCTCAAGGCCGTCCGGGACGGGGCCCGGGTCCTCCGGGACGAGCCTCGGAAATAGTCCCCCTTCGTCTCCCCCTCACTCCCCCCGACCCGGCCCCCACGAGGACGATCAAGAAAGGCTTCTGTGAGCGCGCCCGACAACATCGAGGTCCCCGACGAGGTCCGTGCCCGCCACGCCGAGCTGTGTCGTGACCTGGACGATCACAGCTACCGGTACTACCTGGGCGCCCCGATCATCTCCGACGCCGAGTACGACCGACTCATGCTCGAACTGCGGGAGATCGAGGAACGTCATCCGATCCTCGTCACCCAGGATTCGCCCACCCAGAAGGTCGGGGCGCCCATCAGCGTCGACTTCGCCGAGGTCGAGCACCTCGTGCGGATGGAGAGCCTGGGCAACGCCTTCGACTTCGACGAACTGAACGCGTGGGCCGACCGCGCCTCGGCGGAGGTCCCGGTCGACGGTTACCTGTGCGAGCTCAAGATCGACGGGCTCGCCGTGGACCTGGTCTACGAGCGGGGGCGTCTGATCCGTGCCGCCACGCGTGGCGATGGCCGGGTCGGCGAGGACATCACCCTCAACGTCCGCACGATCGGGGTCATCCCCGAGCGGCTCGACGAGAGCGTGCGCCCGGCCCCCGAACTGCTGGAGGTGCGCGGCGAGGTCTTCCTGCCGGTCGAGGACTTCGAGGAGCTCAACCGGAGGATCGCCGCCGACGGCAGCCACGCGCCGTTCGCCAACCCGCGCAACGCCGCCGCCGGCTCACTGCGTCAGAAGGACCCGAGGGTCACCGCGACCCGACCGCTGTCGATGATCGTGCACGGGGTCGGCGCCTACACGCCGGCCGCCGAGGACGCCGGCGCCACGGTCTTCACCAGCCAGTCGCAGGCCTACCGGCTGCTGGGGGAGTGGGGGCTGCCGCTGAGCGACCGCTACAAGGTGGTCGCCACCATGGACGAGGTCCGCGACTACGTCTCCCACTACCAGGAGCACCGGCACGATCCCGCCTACGAGATCGACGGCATCGTGATCAAGGTGGACGACATCGCCCTTCAACGGCGCCTGGGCTCCACCAGCCGGGCGCCCCGCTGGGCGATCGCCTACAAGTACCCGCCGGAGGAGGTCACCACCCGGCTGATCGACATCAAGGTGGGTGTGGGGCGGACCGGTCGTGTCACCCCCTACGGGGTGATGGAACCGGTCGTGGTCGCCGGCTCCGAGGTCGAGTTCGCCACCCTGCACAACGCCCAGGAGGTGGCCCGCAAGGGCGTGCTGATCGGCGACGTCGTCGTACTGCGCAAGGCCGGCGACGTCATCCCCGAGATCGTCGGTCCGGTGGTCGAGCGGCGCGACGGGAACGAACGCGAGTTCGTCATGCCCGAGACCTGCCCCGAGTGCGGCACCCCGCTCGGGCAGCAGAAGGAGGGCGACGTCGACCTGCGCTGTCCCAACGCCCGTTCCTGCCCCGGTCAGCTGCGCGAACGCGTCGCCTTCATCGCCGGACGCAAGGCCCTCGACATCGAGGCGCTCGGCTACGTGGCCGCCACCGCGCTCACCCAGCCCCTCGAACCGTCCGAGCCCGCGCTGAGGGACGAGGGCGACCTGTTCGACCTCACCGTCGAACAGCTCCTGCCGATCCGCACCCACGTCCTGGACCCGGACACCACCGAGCCCAAGACCGACCCCAAGACCGGTGAGCCCAAGGTCGTCTCCTTCTTCGCCAACATGAAGGGCGAGCCGAAGAAGACGGTCGAGAAGCTGTTCGAGCAGTTGGAGGAGGCCAAGAGCAAACCGCTGTGGCGGGTGCTGGTCTCCCTGTCCATTCGGCACGTGGGCCCGCGTGCCGCCGAGGACCTGGCGCGGCACTTCCGTTCCATGGACGCCATCCGAGAGGCCACCGAGGAGGAGCTGGCGGCGGTCGACGGGATCGGCCCCACCATCGCCCGTTCGGTCCGTGAGTGGTTCGAGGTGGACTGGCACGCCGAGATCGTCCGCAAGTGGGCGGCGGCCGGGGTGCGCATGGAGGACGAGGGTCATGAGCCGGGATCGCGCCTGCTGGAAGGGGTGACGGTGGTGGTCACCGGCTCCCTCGAGGGGTTCACCCGTGACGGGGCCAAGGAGGCCGTCGCCGAGGAGGGCGGCCGGGCGACCGCGTCGGTCTCCAAGAAGACCGCGTTCGTGGTCGTGGGCGACGCCCCGGGATCCAAGTACGACAAGGCCGTGAAGCTGGGTGTTCCGGTCCTGGACGAGGCCGGATTCCGGGTTTTGCTGGAACAGGGGCCCGAGGCCGCGGAGAAACTGCGGATCAACCCGCCCGAGGAGACCGAGGCGGAGTAGGCCGAGCGACGACACGCCGGAGCGGGCGGGGGAAGGCCCCGCCCGCTTCCGTCTGAGCGTCCCGGCTAACAAAATGATTAACTGATAGTTCATGTAGTGCGACGGTTGGTGACGAAACCCCGTAAGCTGGGCGTCAACACCCGGGTTACGGACATGGATGTATCCCGGATTACGGTCATCAGTCACGAGGACGCGGATGAAGGATCCCATCGGTACCCGGGACATCGGTCCCCGTGTCGGAACCCCGCTCTGGCTCTACATGGCGGGCACCACCTTCGCCGGGGCGCTCCTCTTCGGTGCCTCCACCTTCGAACTCGGACTCGATCAGCTCTTCCTCCTGGGGCAGGAGCCGCTGATCTGGGTCCTGCTGTGCATGATCGTCCTCGGGGAGCTCACCCCCATCGCCATGCCCGGTCAGGCCCCCGGCAACGGGGTTCCCACCTCCCTGCCCTTCACCTTCGCGCTCGTCATCTTCTACGGGCTGCCCGTCGCCGCCCTCCTCCAATGCGTCGCCACCACCGTCTCGGGGGTGGTCCGACGGCACGCGCCCCATCGCACCGCCTTCAACGCCGCGCAGTACGTCCTGACCCTCGGCGTGGCCGACGCCGTCCTGCGCCTGGTCCTGCCCGAGATCGTCATCGTCCCCGCGGCCCCCGCCGGAGCCGAGCTCATCGCCATCGCCCTGGCCGGCGCCGCATCCTTCGTGGTCAACCGCACCCTCGTGCTGTGCGCCGTGGCCATGCACGAGCGGGTCCCGCTCCGCCAGGTCATGTTCAAGGGACTGCGTCAGCAGATCTACGTGAACGCCGTCCTGATCAGCCTGTCGCCGCTCATCGTCATCGCGATGACCCACTCGGTGCTGTACGTTCCGCTGTTCGCCTTCCCCCTCGGAGCGCTCTACGCCTGTGTCCTGCTCCTGGTCAAACGCGACCACCAGGCCAACCACGACGAACTCACCGGCCTGGCCAACCGCAAACTCCTCACCGTCCGCGCCCACCGGGAGATCCTCCGGGCCCGCCAACAGGGCTCCCGGGTCGGTCTCCTCCTCCTCGACCTGGACCGGTTCAAGGAGGTCAACGACACCCTCGGCCACCCCACCGGAGACCGGCTCCTGGTGACCCTCGCCCGCCGGCTCACCCACAGCGTGCGCCCCAACGACCTCGTGGCCCGCCTCGGCGGCGACGAGTTCGCGATCCTGCTGCCCCAGGTGCGCGACAACGACTCCGCCCGCGAGGTGGCCCTGCGTCTGCGCGGCGCCCTGGCCGAACCCGTCCGCCTCGACGGCATGGACTTCGACCTCCAGGTCAGCACCGGAATCGCCCTCTATCCCGACGACGCCCCCGACTTCCCGCTCCTGATGCAGCGCGCCGACGTCGCCATGTACGTCGCCAAGTCCGGTCGCACCGGGGTGGAGAGCTACGATCCCGGCAAGGACCGGAACTCCACGGCCCGGCTGAGCATGTACAGCGAACTGCGCCGCGGGCTGGCCGACGGGGCCCTGGAGATGCGCTACCAGCCCAAGGTCGCCCTCGCGGACGGACGCCCCATCGGGCTGGAGGCCCTGGCCAGGTGGCGGCATCCCGTCCGCGGCCTGCTCACCCCCGACGAGTTCATGCCGGTGATCGAGCACTCCAACCTCTTCCGGGCCTTCACCGTCCAGGTCCTGGACATCACCCTGGCCCGTCTCTCCCTCTGGCGGGAGGAGGGGCTCACCCTGCCGGTCTCGGTCAACCTGGGGGTGCGCGAACTCCTCGACCCGGACCTGCCCGACACGGTCGCCGCCGCCCTGCGCGAGCACGGGGTGCCCGCCGACCGGCTCGTCCTGGAGATCAGCGAACGGACCCTCATCGCCGACGCCGAGACCGACGCAGCGGCGGAGGCGGCCGCGCGGCTGCGGGCCCTGGGGGTGGGACTGACCCTGGACGACTTCGGCACCGGCCATTTCACCCTGGCCCAACTGGCGGGGCTGCCCTTGGACGAGGTGAAGATCCACGACTCCCTGACCGCGCGCCTGTCCGACGAGGCCTCCGGTGGACGCACCGTCGTACGGGCGGCGATCGCGCTCGTCCGCGAGCTGGGCATGCGCGCCACCGCCGAGGGGGTGCGGAACGCGGAGATGGCCCGTGCCGCCGCCGAGAGCGGCTGTCACGCCGCCCAGGGGCATCACTTCTCCGAACCCCTCGCTCCTCGGGACGTGCCGCCGTGGCTGGCCGCCCACGGCACCGGCGCCCCCGCTCACCCCCGCGCCTGACCGTTTCCGGCCACCGGCCGAGGGGCGATCATGGCGGTCCGGAGAGGTGGAGAAGGCCGTTTTCGGAGAGTGTTCGGCCGAAATGCGAGAGGGTCGATCGGACCCCGGTCTCCTCCTTTCGCTGGAGAAGCCAAGGGTCCCTTGTGTCCTGTGGGTTTCCGGTGGTGGAGGCCGGGACGCATCGAGGGTCGACGGCTCTGGACGGCCACTACGACGGACTGCGAGGGGCGACCGCTGCGGCTCAGGTGGAGACGGGGCGATTCTCGGGCATGCGGAAGTAGATCATGGGGTTGTCGGTGCCGGTGTGCACGGGCTCGTCGAGCCCCGGGTCCCGGCGAAGTTCCAAGAGCGCCCTATGGGGCGCGGGGGCCTTGGCCCGCGAGACGGTGAACGGTTCCGTTCCCACGCGGCCAGGACAGCACGGCGGCCCCCTCGGTGAAGGGCAGCGTCCGTTTGCCGAACGCGTAACGTGTCGGCGTGTTCTCACCCTAGCCCCGAAGGGGGCGGTCGATCGTCGCTCCGAGGGCGATTCTCGGAAATCGCGTCGGCGGGCTCTTCCGGATCTCGTGGCGGGGAAGGGGAAGAGCCCCTCCTCAAGGTGGATGAATGCTTCTTTCGGATGTGGAGAAGCGCACCGAAGAAGGTCGTGATATTCGGTTCTCGGGGATGAGATGATCGATCGAGAGTTGATTTATGTTCGATCTGGGGCAAGGGCGTGAGAACGCGCCATTCTCTCGAGAACGGGGGCGGCGATGGGCGGCACCGGGCCCGACGCCACGATCTCGTCCGACTCGGAGCGCGTGCTCGCCGGAGCGCTCACCTGGCTCGCGGATCACGTCGACGCATCTCGCCTTCGGTGCGGGCCCGTATCACTGTCTGGGGCATCGGCCGGCCCGGTCCGAGTTGAGGATCGGCCTCAAAACGCTGTTCGAGGAGTTCCCGGGCCTGAGGCCGGCCGTTCCACCGGAGCGGGTGTGTATGCGTACGACGTCGGCGGTCTACGGGGTCCACGCTCTCCCGTCACCTGGGGAGGGTGAGAAAGGTGAGATCGGGGGTTTTCGGTGAGGTCGAGAAGGGTGGGTTGCGTGGTTCTCGCCAACCCAAGCCTGTTTCATATCATTCGCTCATTTTATTGGTGATCTGATCGGCTCTCTGGGTGAATGATGGGGCGGGCTCTCCTTTTTCGTTCCTCTGGTGGGCATGGATGATTTCGATAGAATCAAGGTGGTCCATGGTCGACGGGAATGAATTCCCGCCTGTGGCATGATCCCGGGGAGCCCGCCCTGGACCTGCGAGGTGTCCGACCGCACGCCGAACGGCTCGCCCCCGACGTCGTCGTGGTCGCTCTGACACGGTGCTCGACCCCGCGGTGATCGGAACCCTCGTGGGCGAGTTCGTCCGTTACGGAGTGGTCCCCCGTGTGGGGGCGGGCGGTCCCGGAACGGGGGGGGACGCGGGCTTCACCGCCCGCGAGCGCGACGTCGTCGAACACGTCACGACCGGCGCCGGCAACGCCGAGATCGCCGGCACGCTCGGGCTTTCGGAGACGACCGTCAAGTCGCACGTGTCCAGCGCCCTCACCGGACTCCGCCTGCGCGACCGGGTCCAGCCGGTGGTCCGGGCCTACCGGAACGGAGCCGTGAGTCCTCCTCCCCCGGGAGAGGGACGGGGGCCGACGTCCTGTCCTGAACCGTCGGGTCGGGGAACGGGACCGCGTCATGGCCGGGGCGCCATAGGATTGTGCTGATCACCCGTCCGCCGAAGAAACGGTTCTCATCTGATGACCGCCATCACCCGTGATGAGGTCGCGCACCTCGCCCGGTTGTCGCGGCTGGCACTCGACGAGAGCGAGCTCGACACGCTCGCCGCCCAGCTCGGTGACATCCTCACCGCCGTGGCCAAGGTGCAGGAGGTCGCCCAGGGCGACATCCCGCCGAGCTCGCACGCCCTGCCGCTGACCAACGTCTACCGCCCCGACGAGGCCAAGCCCGGCCTCACCCCCGAACAAGCCCTGGCCGGCGCCCCCGCGGTGGAGGACCAGCGCTTCCGGGTGCCGCGGATCCTGGGGGAGGAAGAGTAGATGAGCGACGTCATCGGTCTCAGCGCCGCCGAACTCGGCGCGGCCATCAAGGCGGGCGAGGTCTCCTCGGAAGAGGCGACCACCGCCTACCTCGACCGTATCGAGTCGGTCGACGGAGACATCAACGCGTTCCTGCACGTGCGCAGGGAGACCGCCCTGGCCCAGGCCCGCGAGGTCGACGCCCGACGTTCCTCCGGCGCCGAGCTCGGCCCCCTCGCCGGTGTGCCGGTCGCGCACAAGGACGTGTTCACCACCAAGGACATGCCGACCACCGCCGCCTCCAAGATCCTGGAGGGCTGGCGACCGCCCTACGACGCCACCGTCACCGAACGGCTGCGCGAGGCCGGTCTGGTCATCCTCGGCAAGACCAACATGGACGAGTTCGCGATGGGCTCCTCCACGGAGAACTCCGCCTACCAGATCACCCGCAACCCCTGGGACACCGCCCGCATCCCCGGCGGCTCCTCCGGCGGTTCCTCCGCGGCCGTGGCCGCCTTCGAGGCGCCGCTGGCCACCGGTACCGACACGGGCGGCTCCATCCGTCAGCCCGCCGCCGTGTGCGGCCTGGTCGGCGGAAAGCCCACCTACGGCGGCTCCTCCCGCTACGGGATGATCGCCTTCGCCTCTTCCCTGGACACCCCCGGCCCGTTCGCGCGCAACGTGCTCGACGCCGCCCTGCTCCACGAGGCCTTCTCCGGCCACGACCCGCGTGACTCCACCTCCATCGACGCCCCCGTGCCGCCGGTGGTCGACGCCGCGCGGATGGGCGACGTCGAGGGGCTGCGCGTCGGCGTCGTCAAGGAGTTGGACAGCGACGGCTTCCAGCCCGGTGTCCGGCAGCGCTTCCGCGAGACGGTGGAGCTGCTGGAGTCCCTGGGCGCCAAGGTCGTCGAGGTGTCCTGCCCCAGCTTCGACGCCGCCCTGTCGGCCTACTACCTCATCGCGCCCAGCGAGTGCTCCTCCAACCTGGCCCGCTTCGACGCCATGCGGTACGGCCTGCGGGTGGGCGACGACGGCACGCGCAGCGCCGAAGAGGTCATGTCCCTGACCCGCGCCCAGGGCTTCGGCCCCGAGGTCAAGCGTCGGATCATGCTCGGCACCTACGCGCTGTCCAGCGGCTACTACGACGCCTACTACGGCAGCGCCCAGCAGGTTCGTACGCTGATCAAGCGCGACTTCGACGCCGCCTTCGAGAACGTGGACGTGCTGGTCTCGCCGACCACGCCGACCACCGCCTTCCCGATCGGTGAGCGCTCCGAGGACCCGATGGCCATGTACCTGGCCGACCTGTGCACGATCCCGTCCAACCTGGCCGGGAACGCCTCGCTGTCGGTGCCGTGCGGCCTGGCCCCGGAGGACGACCTGCCGGTCGGCTTCCAGATCATGGCGCCGCCGCTGGCCGACGACCGCACCTACCGGGTGGCGGCCGCCGTCGAGCGGGCCCTGACCGAACGGGACGGCTCGCTCATCGCCCGCAGCCCCTACGCCGTCTCCTAGAGACCGCGTACGAACGACGCCCCGCCCCGGAACCTCCGGGGCGGGGCGTTCGTCGTTCCGGCGCTCAGAGGCGGTCGAGGAACCCCGTGATCCGCTCGTGCGGCCCCTCGGGGATCGAGATCCCCCAACGGTCCGCGGCCTCCCGTGCGAGTTCGCGACTCCACGTCCAACTCTCGCGCACCGTTCGCCGCACCTCTTCGGGATCGGTGGTACCGGTGGTCCGGCCGTACCGTTCGACGACGTCGCCGGGCAGGTCGGCCTCCAACGCACGGCTGGGGGTGAGCCAGTGGTCGGTGGAGCCGTGCAGGAGGCGGGCCAGTTTGAGCTGGTGCGGGGCGACCATGACGGCCAGGCCGGCGTGGGCCCGGGCGTACTCGCCCCGGGCCAGGACCTGGCCGGTCATGAGCGTCCAGTTCGCGAGCTCCCCGATGAGCCGTTCCGCGGTGGGCGCGGGGTCCGGAACGACCGGTTCGACCAGTGGACGCACGGCCTCGGTGAGCCGACCGGTGCGGTCCAAGAGCACGGCGGTCTCGGGGGAGGGGAGGTGGATCATGCCCTTCCACGAGGCGATCTCGGGGATGGCGGAACCGGCCGCCTCGATGTGGAACTCGCCGCGCATGAGGTCGTCGAAGATCACGGCCAGGATGCCGAACAGGTTGGTGTAGGCCAGTTCGAGCGGGGCCAGTCGGGAGACGAACTCCGTGCCGTCGAAGGATGCGGCGTGTTCGTCGGCGACGTACAGGTAGGCCTCGATGTCGGAGTGCGCGTCCGCCTCCCCCTGGGTCCATGAACCGTAGAGGAGGACGCCCTCCAGTCGGGGTTCGGCCTCGGCGATCTCACGGAGGCGGGCGATACGCCGGTCCAGGGCGATGGCGGGTCGGGGCATGGAGGCGGCTCCGGGGTCGCGATTCGTGGACGAGGGGTCCGCGCCGAGCGGACCGGCCTCAGGTTCCCAGAACCGGTGGGCTCCCGCACGCCTTTTCCCTTGAGCGGACGAACGGCGGCGCACCCGGGAACGAGAAGGGGCCCGCCCCGCCGTGGAACACCACGGTGGGGCGGGCCCCGTACTTCTTCCGGAGCCGGTCCTAGACCTCGGTGGCCTTGCGCTTGCGGCTCAGGTAGAGGGCGCCTCCGCCGGCGGCGAGGGCGGCCACGCCGGCGGCGACGAGGCCGGCGAGCGCGCCACCGGTCACGGGGAGGGTGGGCTTGTCGTCCTCGGCGGGCGGGGTGGGCTTGTCGTCACCCGGCTTGGTGGGCTCCTCGCTCGGCGACGGGGTCGGAGCGGGGGTCTCGGTGGGCTCCTCGCTCGGCGACGGGGTCGGGGTCGGGGACGGGGTCTCCTCGCCCTCGCCGTCGTCACCACCGGTCGAGGCCTCCCAGGAGGCCGAGGCGGAGGCGGAGACCGTGACCTCGTCGCTCTTGGCGGTGATCAGGGTCTGGGTGGGGTTGTCCGCGTCCTCGCCCTTGAACAGACGGCCCTGACGGACGGTGGAACCGGTCTCCAGGGAGAAGGAGGCCTCGCCGGCCTCGGCGCCCTCGGGGACGGAGAAGCCGACCGTGTCGCCACCGCTGACGGTGGTGACGGCCTCGCCGGTCTCGACGTCGACCAGTTCGACGCCCTCGGGGGCGGTCAGGTCGATCGGGATCTCGGTGGCCTCGGTGGAGATCTCGAACTCGCCGACGGTCTCACCGGCGGTGCCGGTGGCGCTGCTCGGGTCGATGCTCAGAGCGGCGGCCGGCTCCTGGGGCAGGTCCTCGGCGGCCTCGATGAGGTGGTCGTAGATGGCCTGGACGTTGCCGGGGCCGCGGGTCAGGTTCGCGCCGTTGCTGAAGTGCCAGATGGCGGCCTGGGTGGCGGCCAGGGCCTCGGCCTCGGTCACCCGGGCGGAGTTGGCGTCGGAGGCGTCGGCCAGCTCCTGGGCGCTCTTCTCCGGGTAGCCGTTCTGGAGGAGCCAGTGGATCTTGCCCGGCTCGGCGAACTCGCCCTGACCGTCGTAGTTGTTCCAGGAGCCTTCCCGGTACCAGGCCTGGCTCCGGATGCTCGTCTTGATGTCGATGCAGTAGGCGATGAGCTCGTCGCCACCCTCCAGACGGAGGGTGAACAGGCTGGTGCTGATGGACTGGCCGTCCATCTGCACGGAGGAGCCGGACTGGTGGTTGCTCACGTACTGGGCGCGCACGGAGCCTTCGTAGATCTCGTCGGCCATGGCGGCCGGGGCGGCCATCCCGAACGCCAGCAGAGCGGCGGCGGAGGTGGCCAGGCCCGCGCGGGCGAAGGCGCGGGGGGAGGGGGAGAGCTTCACGTTGTGTCCTGTCGTGAGGTGCTGTGCCACGTGCCCCCGAGGGGCGTTACGACAGCGGGGAGGGAGGCGGGCCCGAGGGGCGGCCGAACAAGGGGATCGGCGCTCGTTGAAGGGCCCGAGGGCACAGCGGATCGTTTGTTCCTGTCCGATATTAGCGATCTGTCGGTCCGCTTCCAAGCCGGCGGGGGCCGATCGCCCTTGACCTGTGGGTTCCATGACGAAGGGCCCGCCCCGCGGTCGATCGCGGGGCGGGCCCTGGGCCGGAACGGGGACGTTCTAGACGTCCGTGCCCTCACCGGTCGGAGCCTTGCGCTTGCGGCTCAGGTAGAGGGCGCCTCCGCCGGCGGCGAGGGCCGCGACGCCCGCTGCGACGAGGCCGGCGAGCGCGCCACCGGTCACGGGGAGGGTGGGCTTGTCGTCCTCGGCGGGCGGGGTGGGCTTGTCGTCACCCGGCGTCGTCGGCTCCTCGGACGGCGAGGGGCTCGGGCTGGGGCTGGGGCTCGGAGAGGGGGACGGACTGGGGGAGGGGGTCTCCTCGCCGTCCTCATCGTCCGGCTTGACCTCCCAGGACGCCGAGGCCGACGCGGAGACCGGAACGTCCCCGCCCTCGGCGGTGATCAGCGTCTGGGTGGGCGTGTTCTCGTCCTTGCCCTTGAACAGGCGACCCTGCTCGACGTAGGAGGTGCCCTCCAGGGAGAAGGAGGCCTCGCCGGCCTCGGCGTCCTCGGGGACGGAGAAGCCGACCGTGTCGCCGTCGTCGACCGAGGTGACGACCTCGCCCGTCTCGACGTCGACCAGTTCGACGCCCTCGGGTGCGGTCAGGTTCAGCTCGACCTCGGTGGCGGTCGTCTTCACGAGGAACTCGCCGACGATCTCGCCCGCCGTGCCCTCGGCGGAGCCCGGCTCGATGCTCAGAGCGGGGCCCGGCTCCTGGGGCTGGTCCTCGGCCGCTTCGACCAGGTACTCGTAGACCGCCTCGACGGCCGCGTCGTTACCCGAGCCGAGGTCCATGTCGTTGCTGAAGCGCCAGATGGCGGCCTGGGTGCCGGCCAGGGCGTCGGCGGTGCTCAGACCTTCGACGCCGGCCTTCTCACCGAGCTCCTCGGCCCCGACGGTGGGGTAGGAGTTCTGGAGGATCCAGTGCACCTTGCCGGCCTCGGCGAAGGAGCCGAGACCGGGGTAGTTCGCCCAGTCGTCCTCGACGTACTCGGCGCCGGAGACGATGTTGGTGCGGAAGTCGATGCAGTAGGTGGTGAGCAGGGTGCCGTCGGTCAGCTCCAGGTTGAAGAGGCTGGCCGGGGCCGATCCGCCGGCCATGCGGACGGTGGGGCCGTTCTCGGCGTCACCGACGTACCGGCCCTCGACGGAGCCCTCGTAGGTCTCGACCTCGTCGGCTGCGGCCGGGCCGGCCAGGCCGAAGGCGAGCAGGGCCGCGGCGGAGGCCGCCAGACCCACGCGTCCGGCGCTGCGGGGGAGGGAGAAGTTGCTCAAGTTGTGTCCCGGTGTCTTCTAGGGGTGACCGGATGGATATCCGCCCTTCCCATCTGAAAGCTGTGGGGAGCGGAAGCGGACGACGTCGACGCGAGCCCTGGTGATGAAGGCGTGGAAAAGGGTGTCGTCGAAAAGGCGACATGGGAGGACACCACGATCGGGGACAGGGGGTTGTGGGTTCCACGGGAGGGACGTGCCCTTCACCGAGGGTCTCGAGACGCGGGAGCGGGCCGCGTGCGCCATGGATGGTCGACCGCCCGCCCGATACTAGCGAGCCGCCCCAACGCTTCCAACCGGATTCGCGAAAATGTGATGTGTTCCGGTTCCGAATAAAACAGAACACGGGAAATCCGCATTATGGGTGAGTGTTATGGAACGCCGTTCCCCGTTTCGCCGTCGTTCCGATGGCTCAGTCGCGCCGTTTCCGGCCGAGGACCAGAATGAGCAGCCCGGACACCACCAGAGCGCCGGCGATCACCAGGAGGCCGGACAGCCAGGTTCCGGTGATCGCGAGGCCGCTCTTCTCCTGGTTTCGGTCATCACCGTCCGTGGCGGTCGGTGACGCCTCGGGCGGCTCGGTGGCCGTGTCCTCTTCGGGCGGAGGGATCTCCGACTCGTCCACCACGGGCGGCGCGGCCTCCTCTTCGTCCTCCACCTCGCTCTCAGGGGGCTCCTCGCCGTTCCAGGTGAGGGTGGCGCTGGTGGCGCTGGTCGCCACGCCCGGCTCGGCGGTGATGAGGGGCTGGGTGCGGACACCCTCGCGTCCGGTGAACAGTCGCCCCTCCTCCAAGGGGACGTCGCTGCCGCGCAGGTGCAGGGTGGCCACTCCGGCGGGAACCGACGGGTCCACCGCCAGATAGAGATCCTCGCCGTCCTCGACGGTGGAGATCTCGCGCCCGTCGGCGTCCACCAACCAGGAGGCCGGGGCGCCGCGCAGCGACGCCTGGACCGAACCGCCTCCGGCCACGGAGACCGTCAACGGGCCCAGCGGCTCTTCGGGGGCGACCGCCTCCAGTTGGTTCGGGGTGACCTCCAGGGAGCGGGCGGTCGCCCCGGTCTCCGCCGACCGACTGCCCTCGACCAGGTGGTCGTAGAGGCGCAGGACGGTCTGGGAGTTGCTCTCCTCGTCGAGCTCCGTGCCGTCCAGGACGTTCCAGAGGGCCGCCTGCGTCGCCGCTATCGCGTCCGGCCCCTCCACGAAGGGCAGACCGGAGGCCAGGGCCAGGGAGGGGAGGGGCTCGTTCGGGTAGGAGTTGCTCACGATCCAGTTCGCGCGGTCGGCCGGGTTCGGGGCGGCGGACGTCCCGGTCCAGTGGGGGGTGTCGGTCCACTCGGACTCGACGTAGGCGGTGCGGGGACGCACCTCCTCGTCCAAGAGCATCGGATAGGCGCGCACGGAGTCCTCGTCGGCGACGCGCAGGCTGAACAGCGCCGTCTCCGCCTCCCGGCCGTCCTCGAGCACGACCGGCGAACCCATGACCGGATCACGGTCCACGCGGGAGAAGTCCTCGGCGAGGGCCGGAGCGGTGGTGAGGGCACCGATCAGAGCGGATGCGGAAAGCAGCGCGGCGCACCGACGCAGGATGTCGGACATGCTCAGGCGCTCCTGTACGAAGGCGGTCGAGGTGTCGAGGCCTCGACCGGCGAAATCGTGTTCCTGGACCATCCAGACTAATGGTCCGGCACCCTGGGTGACGGTAGATCTCCTCTACAGCGGCTCAATCGTGCACTGGCCGTGACATCCGTAGGGCCTTCCGTGTTCGGGTGCGGGGACAGTCGACCTCCGAGCGTCGGTAGGCTGACCTGGAAGGTATGTCCTCTACGGAAACGGGTTTGCGGCGATGGCCCACGCGGTAACTCCTAGCCCTGCCACAGACGATGGCGGCACCACCCCGGTGGCCTTTGAGCAGGCGCTGACCAGGTACGAGCCCGTACTCGGTCTGGAGACCCACATCGAACTGGGTACCGCCTCCAAGATGTTCTGCTCCTGCCCCACCGCGTTCGGCGCCGAGCCCAATACGCAGGTGTGTCCGGTCTGTCTCGCCTTCCCCGGCTCTCTGCCGGTGGTGAACGAGAAGGCCGTGGAGAGCGCGATCCGTCTGGGGCTGGCGCTCAACTGCTCCATCGCCCCCTGGGGCCGTTTCGCCCGGAAGAACTACTTCTACCCGGACATGCCGAAGAACTACCAGATCTCGCAGTACGACGAGCCGATCTGTGTGGACGGTCACCTCGACGTCACCGTCGACACCCCGGACGGCCCCCGCGAGTTCCGGATCGAGATCGAGCGCGTGCACATGGAGGAGGACACCGGCAAGTCCTCCCACGTGGGCGGTTCGACCGGCCGGATCCACGGCGCCAGCCACTCCAACGTGGACTACAACCGCGCCGGGATCCCCCTGCTGGAGATCGTGACCAAGCCGATCACCGGGACGGGTGAGCTCGCCCCGCTGGTCGCCCGCGCCTACGCCGCCGAGCTGCGCGACCTCGCGCGCTCCCTGGGCATCTCCGACGTGCGCATGGAGGAGGGCTCCATGCGCTGCGACGTGAACGTGTCCATCAACGAGATCGGCGCCGCCGAGTGGGGCACCCGGAGCGAGACCAAGAACGTCAACTCGCTGCGTTCGGTCGAGCGGGCCGTGCTCTCGGAGATCGAGCGCCAGGCCGGCGTCCTCGACGCGGGCGGTCGCGTCGTCCAGGAGACCCGTCACTTCCAGGAGCACCTCGGTCGCAGCACCTCGGGCCGCTCCAAGGAGGAGGCGCAGGACTACCGTTACTTCCCGGACCCCGACCTGGTCCCGGTCGCGCCCTCCGCCGAGTGGGTGGAGGAGCTGCGCGCCACCCTGCCCGAGCTGCCCGCAGCCAAGCGCGCCCGGGTCAAGTCCGAGTGGAACCTGAGCGACACCGAGCTGCGCGACCTGATCAACGCCGACGCGATCGACCTGGTCGAGGCGACCGTGGTCGCCGGAGCACCCTCCGCCGAGGCCCGCAAGCTGTGGCTGAACGAGCTGTCCCGGCGCGCCACCGAGCAGGAGACGGAGCTGGGCGCCCTGCCCATCACCCCCGCCCAGGTGGCCCGGATCATCGTCCTGGTGGCCGAGGGGACGCTCACCAATAAGCTGGCACGCCAGGTCGTCGAGGGTGTTCTGGCAGGCGAGGGGGAGCCCGACGCCGTCGTGGAGTCCCGCGGCCTCAAGGTCGTCAGCGACGACGGTGCCCTCGGCGCCGCCGTCGACGAGGCCATCGCCGCCAACCCCGACGTCGCGGAGAAGGTGCGCGGCGGCAAGGTGGCCGCGGCCGGAGCCCTGGTGGGCGCGGTCATGAAGGCCACGCGGGGGCAGGCCGACGCGGGCCGCGCACGTGAGCTGATCCTGGCCAAACTGACGGGGTGAGACCCCGGACGGGGTCGATCCGCCGTTCACACGGATCGTCCCAGAGAGTGGTTCGGCGCCGTGGAGAGCGGTACGTCGTCCCCGGACACGCCCGAGAGGTCGTTCGGGGACACACCCGGAGGGGGCTCCACGGCGCCGTTCCCATATCCGGACACGGCGCGGCGAAACCCGAAAAGGAGATGACCGAGCGTAGTCGCTCCGTCGTCATCTCTCAGCCGGGCCTCAATCGCCGTGTGACCTTGGTTGCGTAGGGTGTCCACGCACGGGAGGTGCGTGCGGTCCCCGGGGCTCTCCCCTCCATCGCTCGCCCCCGTCCCGCCGCATGCCGGGCGCCAGCCCACGGCGTGAGCGAACGCCGCGCCCCGAGTCGAGTGATCACGAGGTGGGTGCTCCATGTCCGAGGAGAGAGCGGAGCGTCGGCCACGGGCCGGCCGCGCCGCGCCGCGCTCACGGGGAGGTCGGTGATGGGCCTCCAGGCACGTCGCCTGTCGTTGTTCGGGCTGGGCGCGCTCTTCCTCCTCTATCTCCTGGGAACGCTGATCCCGGCGGGAGAGTCCACCCTGGCCGCCGAGCTGGGGCAGTGGCCGAACGCGTTGGTGGCCGGAGTCGCCGGCGGCTCTCTGCTGTACGCCTCCAAACGATGGGCCAGGACCGGCGCGGACCGGGAGGCCCATGTGGACGGGGCGGACGGTCCGGCCGCGCTGCGCTTTCTCGGACTGGCCGCGCTGGCCTGGTGCGCGGGTGCTCTTACTCACGCCATCACCCGGACCTTCAGCGCCGGGTCGGTCTTCTCGATCACTCTGGGTGATCTCTTCGCCTTGGCGGCCCTGCCACTCTTCGTGATCGGTTTCACCCGATTCGCCCCATGGCCGGGTGGTCTGCGTACGGCCATGCGCCACATCACCGACAGCTACGTGTGCGCGGCGGCGGTCTTCTCCGTCGTATGGGTCCTGCTGTTCTCGCCCCTGTACAAGGAACTGGGCGAGGGCGCCGGACTGCTCGGCTTCGCCCTGGTGTACCCGGTGGCCGACATCGTGGTGCTGTGCCTGCTCATCCCGCTCGTGTTCATGTCGCCGCACAGCACGCGGCGCGCGGTGCTGGTGGCGATCGGGGCGCTCGTGGTCATCGCCTCCTCCGACCTCATCGGCGCGGTCACCCGACTGACCGGACCGCCCGTGGCGGGCGGCGTCGAACAGCCGGTGCGCTTCCTGGGCTTCGCCCTGCTGGGCGCCCTGCCGTGGCTGGTGGAGCACCGACCGGGCGCCGAACCGCGCCGGATCACCGGGCGGGGGCTTTACCGTTTCGCCCCCGAGATCGCCGCCCTGGGAGCGGTCCTGCTGGCCACGATCGTGCTCACGGTGGGAGGCCTGAGCCTGCCGGGCGTGGCACCGGCGCTGCCGCTGGCGGCGGGCACCGCCGTGCTGGTGCTGGTGGTGCGCGTGCTGGGGATGTTGGAGGAGAACTCCACGCTCACCCGCATGGTCCGCAACCGCGAGGGGCACTTCAACGAACTGGCCCGCAACAGCGGCGACGTCATCCTGGTCCTGGACCGCGACGGCGGCGTGTTCTACGTCAGTCCGGGGACGGCCGAGGCCTTCGGCTATCGGCTGGACGACGTGCTGGCGGCCCCGGTCACCACACTCATCCACCCCGAGGACCTCTCCCGGATCAAGGCCGTCACCGACCTGTTCGAGGAGCGGTCGAACCAGGGGGTGCACCTGCGCCTGCGCGTGCGGGCCGCCGACGGCACCTGGCGGCACACCGAGTCCACGGTCTCCCTCTACGAACAGCCGGGCGAGCCCGACCGTCTCCTGGTGACCACCCGGGACATCAGCGCCCAGGTGGCGCTCCAGGACCAGGTCGAGCACCTGACCTTCCACGACGGGGTCACCGGTCTGCCCAACCGTGCCTACCTGGAGGAGCGGGCCAGCGACGTGCTGGCGCACCGGGCGATCAACGACGAGAACACCGGCGACATCGCGCTGATCTTCCTGGACCTGGACGGGTTCACCGCCGTCAACGACTCGGCCGGACACGTGCGCGGCGACCACATGCTCGGGCAGGCCGCGCGCCGCCTGCGCGGAGAGCTGGAGTCCAACGCCACCCTGGCCCGCTGGGGCGGCGACGAGTTCGCGGTCCTGGTCGAGGACGTGCCGGAGGCCCAGCGGGTGGTCGATCTGGCCGAGCGCCTGGGGCGTGTGATCGCCTCCGAGCCCTTCCAGGTGGCCGACCGCGACATGGTGCTGACCGCGAGCATCGGGGTGGCCTTCGCCGAGCCGACCACGGACAGCGGAGAGCTGCTGCGCAACGCCGACGTGGCGATGACCAGGGCCAAGGAGCGCGGGACCGGGCACGTGGAGGTCTACGCCGCGCACATGCACGAGATGGTCGTGGCGCGGTTGGAGTTGCAGATCCGGTTGCGCCGGGCGCTCGCGGACGGCGAGTTCTTCCTGGAGTATCAGCCGATCGTGGATCTGGGCACCTCCCAGGTGACGGCGGTGGAGGCCCTGGTCCGCTGGAACCGCGACGGAGAGGTCGTGGGCCCGGACGCCTTCATCGGTGCGGCCGAGGAATCGGGTCTGATCGTGCCGCTGGGGGAGTGGATCCTGCGGGAGGCCTGCGAGAAGGTCGCCGTGTGGCGGGTCTCGGACTGGGACATCGGCCTCTCGGTGAACCTGTCCGTCAAGCAGGTGCTCTCACCCCGCTTCGTCCGGACCGTCGAAGGGGTGCTCGCGGAGACGGGGCTGTCCGCGGAGGTCCTGACCCTGGAGGTGGACGAGGAGGTCCTCTTGGAGGACGAGGGGGACGCGGTCGCCCGCCTGGGCGAGCTGCGGGAACTGGGCGTGCGCCTGGCCATCGACGACTACGGCATGGGGTACGCCTCCCTGGCCCATCTGCGCGAGTTGAGCGTGGACTCGATCAAGATCGACCCGTCCTTCATCGCCGACCTGGGGCGCGACGACACGGTCACGCTGCTCACGCACACGATCATCCAGCTCGGCCGGGATCTGGGGGTCCAGGTGGTGGCCGAGGGCATCGAACGCCCGGAACAGTTGGAGCAGCTTCGGGCGATGGGTTGCGACCACGGCCAGGGCTTCCTGGTGGCCCGCCCGATGCCGGCCGAGGGCGTTGACTCCCTCGCCGGGGGAGAGGCCGGCCCGGACCTGTGAGGGGGCGGCGTCTCTTCGGGCGGTCCGCTCCCGTTTCGGGATGAAGGGGGCGTTGGCCCCCGAAGTTCCTTTATCTGGGCAGTTCGGGAACATCATGTTAAGTGCGCCTAACGAAGGCGCCCTCGAACCCCTGTCGCGTGTTCTCCATTACATGAGACGCCCGCCTGATCCTTATTTGCGCAGGTCAGATGGGGTCTATCGAGTGCGACTCGGATTGAATGCTGATATTTGTGTCTCACTATTTGAGATAATCTGTAGTTCTGGTTGACGTGCGACCGGCACTTCGGCCAATGTTGTGAACGTGCAGAGCAACTCCCTGATTCTCGTACTTGGTCGGCGCGCAGCCCACTGAGCTACTTCTGCTGCGCGCCACCCTCGACCGCCACCCGGCGGTGGGGGTTTTTTTATTGCCGCACCAGGTCGAGAAACCGGAACCACCACCACCAGAGCCCCTGTGCCGCTCTGGGCCTCGCTGAAGGATCTTGAGATGACCGAGCAGATGACCGGCGCCCAATCGCTGATCAGGTCGCTGGAGCACGTCGGCGTTGACACCGTCTTCGGGATTCCCGGCGGCAGCATCCTCCCCGCGTACGACCCCCTCTACGACTCGGCGACGGTGCGCCACATCCTCATGCGCCACGAGCAGGGCGCGGGCCACGCGGCCGAAGGCTACGCCTACGCCACCGGGCGCCCCGGGGTGTGCATGGCCACCAGCGGGCCCGGCGCCACCAACCTCGTCACCCCGCTGGCCGACGCCCACATGGACTCGGTCCCCATGGTCGCCATCACCGGCCAGGTCGCCGCTCCCAAGATCGGCACCGACGCCTTCCAGGAAGCCGACATCTGCGGCATCACGATGCCGATCACCAAGCACAACTTCCTGGTCAAGGACGTTCGTGAGATCCCCCGGACCATCGCCGAGGCCTTCCACATCGCCTCCAGCGGGCGCCCCGGGCCGGTCCTGGTCGACATCTCCAAGGACGCTCTCCAGAACTCCACCGACTTCGTCTGGCCCGAGCGACTCGAACTGCCCGGATACCGTCCGGTCACCAAGCCCCACGGCAAGCAGGTCCGTGAGGCGGCCCGCATGATCGCCGAGGCCAAGCGCCCGGTCCTCTACGTCGGCGGCGGCGTCCTGCGCGCCCGGGCCTCGGCCGAACTGCGCGTCCTCGCCGAGATCACCGGCGTCCCCGTCGTCACCACCCTGATGGCCCGCGGAGTCTTCCCCGACTCGCACCCGCAGTTCGTGGGCATGCCCGGCATGCACGGCGACGTCTCTGCGGTCGGCGCGCTCCAGCGGGCCGACCTGATCGTCGCCCTCGGCGCCCGCTTCGACGACCGCGTCACCGGCCGCCTCGACAGCTTCGCCCGCGACGCCAAGATCGTCCACGCCGACATCGACCCGGCCGAGATCTCCAAGAACCGTCACGCCGACGTGCCGATCGTCGGCGACTGCCGCGAGGTCCTCGCCGACCTGGTCGTGGCCGTGCGCGCCGACCAGGAGAAGGGCCGTCAGGGCGACTACGAGGCCTGGTGGGACCGGCTGAACAGGCTCCGCACCACCTACCCCAAGGGTTACGACGTCCCCGACGACGGCACCCTGTCCCCGCAGGGCGTCATCCGGCGGCTGGGCGAGATCGTCGGCCCCGAGGCCACCTACGTCGCGGGCGTCGGCCAGCACCAGATGTGGGCCGCCCAGTTCATCGACTACGAACGCCCCGGCTCGTTCGTCAACTCCGGCGGACTCGGCACCATGGGCTTCTCCGTCCCCGCCGCCCTCGGCGCCAAGGTCGGCGACCCCGACCGGGTCGTGTGGTCGGTCGACGGCGACGGCTGCTTCCAGATGACCAACCAGGAGTTGGCCACCTGCGCCGTCGAGGGCATCCCCATCAAGGTCGCGGTCGTCAACAACGGCAACCTGGGCATGGTCCGCCAGTGGCAGACCCTGTACTACGAGGGCCGCTACTCCAACACCGACCTCCAGACCGCCCCCCTGGACGAGCGGATCCGCATCCCGGACTTCGTCCGTCTCGCCGAGGCCTACGGGTGTGTCGGTCTGCGCTGCGAACGCCCCGAGGACATCGACGCCACCATCGAGAAGGCGATGTCGATCAACGACGTCCCCGTGGTCGTCGACTTCAGCGTCAACCACGACGCCATGGTCTGGCCGATGGTCGGCCCCGGCGTCAGCAACGACAACATCCAGTACGCGCGCGACATGGCGCCCGACTGGGAACACCAGGACTAGGAGAAGGCCGAACCACCATGAGCAGTCACACGCTTTCCGTTCTGGTGGAGGACACCCCCGGTATCCTCGCCCGGGCCTCCGCTCTCTTCTCCCGTCGTGGCTTCAACATCGACTCGCTCAGTGTCAGCAGCACCGAGTACACCGGACTGTCCCGGATGACGATCGTGGTCAACTGCGACCTCCACCCTTTGGAGCAGGTGACCAAACAGCTCAACAAGCTGGTCAACGTCGTCAAGATCGTGGAGATGGACACCACCGCGTCGGTGCAGCGCGAGCTGCTCCTGATCAAGGTCAAGGCCGACGCGTCCAGCCGCACACATGTGCTTCAGACGGCCGAGCTCTTCCGCGCGCACGTCGTGGACGTCAGCCCGGACGTCGTCGTCATCGAGGCCACCGGCGACCCCGAGAAGCTCGATGCCCTGGTCAAGAACCTGGAACCCTTCGGGATCCGAGAACTGGTCAAGTCAGGGCTGGTCGCCCTGGGCCGGGGACCGCGTTCGATCACCGACCGTTCACTGCGATCGGTCGAACGCAGCGCCTGAGGTGAGAGGCTGTTCGCGACACCATCGGGCAGCCCCACCCCCGAGCCCCCAAGAACGTAGAAACAAGGAGTAACCCCAAGTGGCAGCACAGATGTACTACGACGACGCCGCGGACCTCGCGCTCATCCAGGGCAAGAAGGTCGCCGTGATCGGTTACGGCAGCCAGGGCCACGCGCACGCGCTGTCGCTGCGGGACTCGGGTGTGGACGTCCGGATCGGTCTGGCCGAGGGCTCCAAGAGCCGCGGCAAGGCCGAGGAGGAGGGCCTGCGGGTCCTCACCCCCGCGGAGGCCACCCGCGAGGCCGACGTCATCATGATCCTGGTCCCGGACCACATCCAGCGCGACCTCTACACCAACGAGATCGCCCCCAACCTGGAGCCCGGGAACGCCCTGTTCTTCGCGCACGGCTTCAGCATCCGCTTCGGCCTCATCCAGGCCCCCGAGGGCGTCGACGTCGCCATGGTCGCCCCCAAGGGCCCCGGTCACCTGGTCCGTCGTCAGTACGAGGCCGGTCGCGGCGTCCCCTGCCTGGTCGCCGTCGAGAAGGACGCCAGCGGACAGGCCTGGGACCTGGCCCTGTCCTGGGCCAAGGGCATCGGCGGCACCAAGGCCGGCGTCATCAAGACCACCTTCACCGAGGAGACCGAGACCGACCTCTTCGGTGAGCAGGCCGTTCTGTGCGGCGGCACCGAGGAGCTGGTCAAGGCCGGTTTCGCGACCCTCGTCGAGGCGGGCTACCAGCCGGAGATCGCCTACTTCGAGTGCCTGCACGAGCTCAAGCTGATCGTCGACCTCATGTACGAGGGCGGCATCTCCAAGATGAACTGGTCCATCTCGGACAACGCCGAGTACGGCGGCTACACCCGCGGTCCGCGCCTGATCACCGAGCAGACCCGCGAGGAGATGCGCAAGATCCTCGGTGAGATCCAGGACGGCAGCTACGCCAAGGAGCTCATGGCCGAGTTCGACGCCGGTCAGCCCACCTTCGGCAAGCGCCGCGAGGCCGAGCAGAACGAGCAGATCGAGAAGGTGGGCGCCGAACTGCGTCCGCTGATGAGCTGGCTCAAGGCCTAGCCCGCCTGTCGGGACGACGGCCGTCGGGGAGGGGCACACGCCCCTCCCCGACGGCGTATGGCCGGGGAGGGTGAGACATCTTTCCCTACGGGGCGCCCCATCCGCCCGACGGGCTTCCCTACCCCGGCGATAGACTTTGGAAAGGCCGTCACACCCGATCCGGGCAGCGCCTCCACCTGCGCGATCGGGTCGTATCCACCCGAAAAGGAACCGTTGTGACCAAACCCGTCGTACTCGTCGCGGAAAAGCTCTCGCCCGCAGGAATCGCGCTCCTCGAAGACGACTTCGAAGTGCGCCACGTTGACGGAGCGGACCGGTCCCAACTGCTTCCGGCCATCGCCGACGTCGACGCCCTGATCGTGCGCAGCGCCACCCAGGTGGACGCCGAGGCCCTCGAGGCCGCCGGCCACCTCCAGGTCGTGGCCCGCGCCGGTGTGGGCCTGGACAACGTCGACGTCGACGCCGCCACCAAGGCGGGCGTGCTCGTGGTCAACGCCCCCACCTCCAACATCATCAGCGCCGCCGAGCAGGCCATCAACCTGCTGCTCGCCAGCGCGCGCAACACCGCCCCCGCCCACAACGCCCTCGTCCACGGTGAGTGGAAGCGTTCGAAGTACACGGGTGTGGAGCTGTACGAGAAGGTCGTCGGCGTGGTCGGCCTCGGCCGGATCGGCGCCCTGGTCGCCCAACGGCTGCTGGCGTTCGGTACCAAGGTCATCGCCTACGACCCGTTCGTGCAGCCCGCCCGCGCCGCGCAGATCGGTGTGGAGATGACCACGCTGGACGACCTGCTCGAGCGCAGCGACTTCATCACCATCCACCTGCCCAAGAACAAGGACACCCTCGGCCTGATCGGCGACGAGGCGCTGTCCAAGGTCAAGCCCTCCGTGCGGATCATCAACGCCGCGCGCGGCGGCATCCTCGACGAGGACGCCCTCTACCGTGCCCTCAAGGAGGAGCGCGTGGCCGGCGCGGGCATCGACGTGTTCGCCAAGGAGCCCAACACCGACAGCCCGCTGTTCGAGTTCGAGAACGTGGTCGTCGCCCCCCACCTGGGCGCCAGCACCACCGAGGCCCAGGAGAAGGCGGGCACGCAGGTCGCCCGTTCGGTCAAGCTCGCCCTGTCCGGCGAGTTCGTGCCGGACGCGGTGAACGTCCAGGGCACCGGCGTGGCCGAGGAGATCAAGCCGGGTCTGCCGCTCACCGAGAAGCTCGGTCGGGTCTTCACCTCCCTGGCCGGCGCGCTCGCCGCCCGTATCGACGTCGAGGTGCGCGGTGAGATCGCCGCCCACGACGTCAAGGTCCTGGAGCTCGCGGCCCTCAAGGGCGTGTTCACCGACGTCGTCGAGGACCCGGTGACCTTCGTGAACGCTCCGCTTCTGGCCAAGGAACGCGGCGTCGAGGTGAACCTCGTCACCAGCGACGACAGCAGCGACTGGCGCAACCTGATCTCGGTGCGCGGCGTGCTGGCCGACGGCACCCGGGTGTCGGTGTCGGGCACGCTCACCGGCCCCCGCCAGGTCGAGAAGCTGGTGGAGATCAACAACTACACGATGGAGATCGGCCTCGACGAGCACATGGTGTTCCTCTCCTACGAGGATCGCCCCGGCATCGTCGGCAAGGTCGGCGCCCTGCTCGGCGACGCCGAGGTCAACATCGCCGGTATGCAGGTCATCCGGGACAAGGAGGGCGGCAAGGCGCTGATCGCGCTGACCCTCGACTCCGCCGTTCCGGACGAGATCCTCACGTCGATCTCCGGTGAGATCGACGCCGAGATCGCCCGTCAGATCGACCTGGAGGACTGAGTCCTCCCATGCTCCGGATCCGTCGTGCGGATCGGTTCGGGCCGTGTCTCCTTCGGGGGCACGGCCCTTCGTACATCCGGGGACGAATCTCCGTGAATGTCCAGTGCTCTCCCGCTTCCTCTCTTCCTTGATAACGCGCTGACCTGCGTGATCCTGAAGGGGATCGATGCGACGGCGCGGCCGTCGTGACGTCTCAGCGTGTGTTGGGGGGAGTCGTGCGTCGTTCACGTTCGCGTCTTCTGGTCGCAGCGGCGGGGGCTTTTTCGCTCGGAGGTTGCGGTGTCGGGTTCCTTGTCCACCGAGGGCTGCTGGGCCTGGTCCCGGCGGTGCAGTTGTCGGCGTGCGTGGCGGTACTCGCCGCGACGCTCCTGGTCGTGTTCCTGCTCCGCCGGACCGATCGTCAGGTCCGACGGTTGCGCTCCGGGCTCGATCGGCAGGTTCGGGACATCTCCGAGATCGCCGGGGAGAATCGGGCCGAACTCATCGGCCGGGCGGACGAGCTGGTCGTTCTCATGGGGCGGGTGGAGGAGCGTCTGAAGCGGGAGGCGACCCCGTGCTCCTGCGGAGCCTCCGCCGGCCGGATGGTGGTCGAGATCGAGACGGAGCGTTCGGGGGACGGCTCCCGGGTGATGTTGTGATCGCGGAGGTGTGGCGAGACGCCCTGCACCGTCGACATCCCGGTCCCCTTCTGGCCTGTCATCTGGGCTCGGGGACGGCAGGGGGGATCGACCGGGTGCGCTTCGGGCGTCGGGACACGGTGGTGGACCTGGGGCGACGGAGCGTCGACGAGGTCTTCGGACCGGACGACCCTCCCCACCCGTTCGAGCAGGTCGTGCTGGTGGTGGGGACGCCCACGGATCTGCGCCGGGCGGTCCCCGTGGTCGCCGGTCCCGTGCGCGCCGCCCGCTTCACCGTCATCGTGCGCAGGGCGGCGGAACACCTACCGCCGCCCTTTCCCATGGTCCCCGGGACCGGGCGGTGGACCGGGCTCTTGGACGCCCGGATCAAGAGGGTCCCCGACGCCGGATGGTCGGTCGAACTCCTCCTCACCCGTCCCGTGTCGTTGGCGGAGGTCGTCACCGCCCTGTCACACGGGCTGGCGGGCGGTCGTCGAGGGACGGCGACGGGACCGCTGGTGGCGGCGAGGGGGCGGGACGCGGGCGTGTGGCGTCCCGGTGACGCCCTCGCGGGCGGGATGGACGAGGTGGACGCGATCCTGGACGTGGGTACGGCCGGGGCCGAACACGATCCGGCGGAGCCCGTAACACCGAGGCTGCGCCGGTGGAGCCTGGAGGATTCGAGGTGGCGGGCCCTGGGCCGTCCCGGCGCGGTTCCGCGGCCTCGGGGCGGGTTCGAGGTCGACGACGTACCGCCTCTGGACGAGACGATGATCAACCCCACGGGGTTCGTCCAGGACACCGAGGGCCGTTCGGGACGTCTGGTCTCCCGGGAGGGCCGATGGGCCCTGGTGGTCAACGGGCGGGTGCGTCGACGCCTGCCCGACGACGGCACCGTCACCGACGCCGACATCGAGGCCGTGCGCGATCTGCGCACGATCCGGGTGGAGTGGGGACGTCACAGCGGCCCCTTGGCCTCGGTGAGGGCCGTCGCCGCGTTCGCGGCGGCGGGTGTCCCCCTGCTGGGCGACCCGGGACCGAGCTGGGCGTCCTGCCTGGGAGAACCCCTTCGTGCGCTGATGTCCTCGGTCTGTCTGAAGGACATGCGGGACCCGCTGCGCCGGGAGGAGCACAGCGTTCGTCTGCGGCGGGCGGCGTTGCGGGCCCACGGCGCCCGGGCCCGTTGGCGGCGGTTGGGAGAGATCACCGGGGTGGATCTGCCGGCGGAGCCGACGGTCTCGGTGGTGTTGTGCACCCGCAGGCCCCACATGGTGCCGTTCGCGTTGGGGCAGGTGGCCCGGCAGCGCGGTGTGGACGTGGAACTGGTCCTGGGCATGCACGGTTTCGACCTCGACGCGCCGGGGGTGGGCGAGGCGGTGGCCGACCATCGGGAACGGGGCGGACGGGTGATCGCCTACGAGGCCGATCCCGCGCTTCCGCTGGGCTCGATCCTGAACCGCGCCGTGCTCAGGGCGGGCGGCGACCTGGTCGCCAAGATGGACGACGACGACTGGTACGGGCCCGACCATCTGGCCGATCTGGTGTTGGCGCGCTCGTACTCGGGGGCCGACGTGGTGGGCAACGCCGCCGAGTTCGTCTACCTGGAGGAGCTCGACATGACGGTGCGGCTGCCCTTGGGCAAGAGCGAACGCGCGTCGCGTCGTCTCGGCGGCGGGACGCTGATGATGGACCGCAGGGTGTGGGAGGAGACCGGGGGGTTCCGCCCCATCCCGACCTCGGAGGACACGCAGTTCCTCGCCGGGGTGGAGCTCATGGGCGGTCGGCTCTATCGCACCCACGGCTGTAACTACGTGCTCCGCCGCAGGTCCGGCGGGCACACCTGGAAGGTCGGCTCGGGGTACTTCCTGAAGGGGACGGTGCGGGCGCAGTGGCCGGGATGGCGCCCCAGCGCCCTTTTGGAACCCAGCGAGCACGAGCTCGTCGGAGGTGGACGGTGACGGTCGACGTCGGCGCGTGGACGGTGCCCCGTCCGCTTCTGAGACTGAACGATCACGGGGCTCTCGAACCCCCGCCGTCGGGGGAATGGACCCCTCGGCTGGACGTGAGCGTGGTGATCCCGGCGCACGGCGGACAGGAACGGCTGGACCTGACCCTGGCGTCGCTGACCGCCCAGACCTATCCGTCGTCGCTGACCCAGGTCGTGGTGGTCGACGACGGCAGCGATCCGCCCCTGCGGTTGCCGGATCTGCGGCCGGAGAACACCGTCCTCGTGCCCTCCGGCCCCGGCGGGTGGGGGCCCGGGCACGCGGTCCGTTCCGGGATCGCGGTGGCGGACGGGACGGTCCTGCTGCGTCTGGACGCCGACATGGTGGCCTTTCGAGACCATGTGGAATCCCAGATGCGGTGGCATCACCTGGCCGACTACGTGGTGGTCATCGGTGGCCTGAGGTTCGTGGAGCACGGACCGGGCGGTCCGGGGCCGGAGGAGGTGGCGGCCGCGGTCCGCGAGGGCACCGCTCAGGGGCTGTTCGGCGACGGCGAGGAGATGGAGTGGCTGGTCGAGTCCTATCGCCGCACCGGGCGCCTGCGTCGGGCGGGGCACACGGCCTACCGGAACTTCATCGGGGCCACGAACTCGATGGGACGGGACCTGTACCGCCGTTCCGGAGGTTCCGACCCCGAGCTGGTGTTGGGGGAGGACACCCACCTGGCGTATCGGCTCGCGCGACAGGGGGCGGTCTTCCTGCCGGACCCCGACAGCGGAAGCCTGCATCTGGGGCTGCCCCAGATGCAGCGGCGGCGTGAGGAGGGCTTCCGGTATCGGGCCCCCTTCGTCGGCAACCGTCTGCCCCTGACGGCGGATCGGGAGAGGATCACCGGTCGCAGCTGGCAGGTGCCGATGGTGGACGTGGTGATGGAGATCGGCGACGTTCCGTCGGCGCTGGTGGCGGACACCGTGGACCGCCTGCTGGGCGGGACGACCACGGATCTGCGCATCACCCTGGTGGCCGATCGGCCGTGGGAGGGGCGCGGGGACGGTCTTCCCGCGTTGCGGGCCTACCTGGAGAGCGATCCGAGGACGAGGTTCCGGACGAGCCCGCCCGAACCCGATCTCGACGTGCCGTTCGTCCTGTGGACGCGCCCGGGGTTCGCGTTCGCCCCGGACGCGGTGGGCGAGATGCTGCGCCAGGCGCGGCTGACCAAGGCGGGTCTGGTCCGTGCCGCGATGCCCCGGGGCGGGCCCGAGGGTCCCAGGCTGGAGCGCCTTTCGAGTTTCGCCCGGGCACGGCATCTGGCGGAGGGGGACGCCGACGTCGACCGGCTGGTCGACGAGGTGGCCGGTGTGCGCTGGATGGACGGCACCTCCCTGCTCGACCCGGAGGAGGACGTGGAGGAGCCCGAGGAGAGGGAGGGGGCGGAGGAATGGCGGACACGCCTGGAGGAGACCGAACGGGAGGCCGCGTCGTGGCGGTCGTGCGCCGACCGGTGGAAACGCCGCCACCGGTGGTTGACCGGGACGGGGACGGGACGGCGTGTGCTCAGGGCGCTCGGTTGACGAGGGGACGGTGACCATGGACGGGGTGACGGTGGTCCCTCCGGTCGGAGGGCGCGTTCCGTACGCGGGGCTGGAGAAGGCGCGGGCGGGGACGGTGTTCGTTCCGGCCCGAGAGGACGGGACGGGACCGGCGGTGACGAGCGCGCTCGCGCCACCTCCCGAGAACACCGTGGTGGTGGGCGGGGCCGACCCCGCCGAGGTCGACGGGGCGGAACGGCCGTGGGAGGCGTGCCCGGGGGCCTCCCTGTCCTTCGCCGGGACGTGGGTCGAGGAGCTCGGGGAGCCGTACGGGGGAGACGAGACGGTCGAGGAGCTCGCCTACCGCCTGTACCAGCGCGGAGCGCGTTTCGTCGCGGGTCCCGGTCGGCGCTCGGTGACGGACGTGGAGACCGGGTTCGCCTCGGTGGACCGGATCCCCTTGGCCCCCTCGCGGAGGGCACGGCCGACCCGGACGTGGCGGGTCCCGTTCGCGGACGTCGTCGTCGACACGGCCGGAGCGTCGGCGGAGCGGGTGATGGAGACGGTCGACGCCCTGCTCATGGGCCGGACCGGCGACCTTCGGATCACCCTGGTGGGCGACTGGCGACGGTTGGGGGAGGGGCGGCACACCACGATCGACGACCCGGACCTGGATCCGCGGCTGGTCCGGGAGCACTACCGCTGTGAGGGGAGGGTGCGGTTCCTGGAGGAGATCCCCGAGAGGGACCCGGACGTTCCCTTCCGTCTGTTCCCGCCGGTGGGTGTCCGACCTCGCGAGGACGCGTTGGAGCGGTTGTTCCTGATCTGCTCGGAGCGCGGACACGGACTGGTGGTCGGCGACGGCGGGTGGCGCTGGGAACGCACGGTGGTGTTCGCGCGGGCCCGTCGGGCGGGTGTGGCCGAGAGCGGTATCGACGCCCTGGTGCGGACGTACACGGTGCGGGACGGTGAGCTCTCCGAGGACGTCGATCTTCCGAGGGCGGAGGAGCGCCGGAGGCTGATGGAGGAGGCGTCGAGGAGGGCGGCCGGGGCGCGGGCCGCGGCCGAGCTCTGGGAGCGGAGGCTGTGGGCTCTGACGGGGGGCCGGTGGTCCCGGTTGCTGTTGGGCCGGCGCCCTCTCTGAGCGGCGAAGACGAAGAGGCGTCTCACATGTTGAGAACCTCTGGTCATATAGTTGGACATCCGATATTCTGACGTCCTAGGAGATCGGTGGTGTCGGCCTCCGTGTCGCGCATCATGGTCCGCCGTCGCGCCCGCCCCCACCGGGGCCCGCGCGGGCGGTCCCGGCAGACGATCCCGCCGGGTGGGGCCCTGACTCCTTCGTCGTCGTGGACGTCGTCGCCCACGACCCGCGTCCGTCCGTGCCGCCCGGCCTCGACCGCCCGGGAACGGTGGGCGCTCCTCAACGTCGAACGCGAACGGCCGTTCCGTGCCTTTCGGGCCGTCGCTCACCGTACTTGGAGGATCACATGTACGACATGATCGAGTACCCGTCCACGCCCGACACCGACGACGAGATCGCTCGCGCTCTCCAGGACGCGCTCAATCGCCGTTGCTGAGACGCGAGTAGGGGGAAAGGGGCTGTGCCGGTCCGCGGGGCCGGTACAGTTGTCTCACCTACTGTTCATTCGATCTCGCCATGTGAGAAATCGCCGGTGGGGTCGCCTCCGAGTCGAAGGCAGTCCGTATGGCAGCGCGCACCGTGAAACTGGCCGTCATCCCCGGGGACGGAATCGGTCCCGAGGTCGTCGCCGAGGGCCTCAAGGTGCTGGGGGTCGTCGCCGCCCAGCACGACCTGGCCATCGAGACCACCGAGTACGAGCTGGGGGCCAGGCTCTGGCATCGCACCGGTGAGACGCTGCCCGACCCGGTCGCCGCCGAACTGCGCGAACACGAGGCCGTCTACCTGGGCGCCGTCGGAGACCCCTCGGTCCCCAGCGGTGTCCTGGAGCGGGGGCTGCTGCTGCGCCTGCGCTTCGACTTCGACCACTACGTCAACCTGCGTCCGGTCCGGCTCTTCCCGGGGGTCGACAGCCCCTTGGCCGGTGTCTCGCCCGAGGACATCGACATGCTGGTGGTGCGCGAGGGGACCGAGGGTCCCTACGCCGGCGCCGGTGGCGTCCTGCGCAAGGGCACCCCGCACGAGATCGCCACCCAGGACAGCGTCAACACCCGTTTCGGGGTCGAGCGCGTGGTCCGCTACGCCTTCGCCAAGGCCGCCGAGCGTCCGCGTCGGCAGCTGACCCTGGTGCACAAGGACAACGTCCTGACCTACGCCGGTGAGCTGTGGAAGCGCACGGTCGAGGAGGTCGGCGCCGAATACCCGCAGGTCGCCGTGGACTACTGCCACGTCGACGCCGCCTCGATGTTCTTCGTCGACCGGCCCGGGCGCTTCGACGTGGTCGTCACCGACAACCTCTTCGGCGACATCATCACCGACATCGGCGCGGCCATCACCGGTGGTATCGGTCTGGCGGCCAGCGGTAACATCAACCCGGACAACACCTTCCCCAGCATGTTCGAGCCGGTCCACGGCTCGGCGCCCGACATCGCGGGCCAGGGCAAGGCCGACCCGACCGCCACCGTGCTGTCGGCCGCGCTCATGCTGGACCACCTGGGGGTGCCCGAGGCGGCCCGCCGGATCGAGGCGGCGGTCTCGGCCGACCTGAAGACCCGCGCCCAGAGCGACGAGGTCCGGTCCACCTCCCGTATCGGCGACGACCTCGCCGCGCGAGTAGCCGAGCAGGGCTGAGGCGACCGCTTTCGGCCCTGCCTTCACGACAGGCGCGGCCGTGGCGGGAACACCACTTCACGACCCTTGCGACGGGCGCGTCTGGAACCTCCGGCGCGCCCGTCGCCCTTTTCGCGGCCTTGGCCTGGTCTGGCACCGGGTGCGCTCTTCCGACACACTAGATTCCAGGTCGGCGGCGCTGCCGACCCGTTGCATCCGAGAGGACCACCGACAACATGAACAACAACACCACCACCACTGGGTTGACGTTCGACATCCGGCTCTCCGACCGGCGGAAGACCCCGCGGGAACGTGAGGAACTGCTGGAGAACCCCGGGTTCGGTCAGGTGTTCACCGATCACATGGTGAGCATCCGTTACACAGAGGGCAAGGGCTGGCACGACGCGGCCCTGGAGCCGTACGGGCCGCTCAGCCTGGACCCGGCCACCTCCGCCCTTCACTACGCGCAGGAGATCTTCGAGGGGCTCAAGGCCTACCGCCACCCGGACGGTTCGCTGGCCTCCTTCAGGCCGGAGGCCAACGCGGCGCGCTTCAATCGGAGCGCCGAGCGGATGGCGATGCCGGCCCTCCCCGAAGAGCTCTTCCTCAAGTCCATCGAGCTGCTGCTGGAGCACGACGGGGACTGGGTCCCGTCCAAGGAGTACTTCAGCCTCTACCTCCGTCCGTTCATGATCTCCACGGACGTGGGCCTGGGGGTCAACAACCCCTCCCGTACCTACGTCTACCTGCTCATCGCCTCGCCCGTGGGCTCCTACTTCTCCGGCGGCGTCAAGCCGGTGACGGTCTGGCTGTCCAAGGACTACACGCGTGCCGCCCCCGGCGGCACGGGCGCGGCCAAGTTCGCGGGCAACTACGCCGCGAGCTTCCTGGCCCAGTCCCAGGCGGTCGAGAAGGGCTGCGACCAGGTCGTGTGGCTGGACGCCCGCGAGCACCGTTGGGTCGAGGAGATGGGCGGCATGAACCTGTGGTTCGTGTTCGGCGAGGGCGAGAACGCGCGCCTGCGCACGCCTCCGCTCACCGGGACCCTGCTGCCGGGGATCACCCGCGAATCACTGCTCACCCTCGCCCCCGACCTGGGTATTCCGGCGGAGGAGAAGCCGCTCTCCATCGAGGAGTGGCGTGAGGCGGCCGAGTCCGGCGAGATGACCGAGGTCTTCGCGTGCGGCACCGCCGCGGTGGTCACCCCGGTCGGCCACGTCAAGAGCGACGACGGCGAGTTCACCATCGGCGACGGCACTCCCGGGCCGATCACGATGCGTCTGCGCGAGGAGCTGGTCGGGTTGCAGACCGGTCTGCGCAAGGACGAGCACGGCTGGATCACCCGCTTCTAGGAGGGCGGGGCGTGGGCCGCTCGGGGGATCTCCGGGCGGCCCACGCCGTTTCCCCGGGGCGTCGGCGGAGGGTTCCGGCCGATGGGCGGCCTCGCGCAGGCCGGTCGGAAGCCGCCCGATACGTCCGAAGTGAGAAATTCTCATCTCGTAGAGTGAGACATCTGCCCCCCGAACAGGACCTCCTCGGTGGCCATGTGGCACACTGGCCTCATGCCGTCCCAGGTCGTGATTATTCAGGGGCGCGCCGGCTGACGACTTCCCGCGAACGCGCAGGGAAGGATCCGGACCCTGCCGGCGCGCTGACCTCTCGTGTCCACGAGGGGTCTTTTTTGTTGGCCGGGACCGCCTTAAACCAGACCACTTCGGGAGTTCCACCCATGAGGGACGACAGTTTCCACGTCTTCGACACCACGCTCCGCGACGGGGCCCAGCGCGAGGGGATCAACCTCCGGGTCTCCGACAAGCTGGCCATCGCGAAGCTGCTGGACGACTTCGGAGTGGCCTTCATCGAGGGTGGATGGCCGGGGGCCAACCCCAAGGACACCGAGTTCTTCCGGAGGGCTTCACAAGAGCTCGATCTGGAACACGCGCTGCTCACCGCGTTCGGCGCGACCCGCCGTGCCGGTGTGAGGGCCGCCGACGACCCACAGGTGGCCGCCCTGCGCGACAGCGGCGCGTCGGTCGTCACTCTGGTCGCCAAGAGTGACGACCGACACGTCGAACGTGCCCTGCGCACGACCCTCGACGAGAACCTCGCGATGATCGCCGACACCGTCTCCCACCTTCGCGAACACGGCCAACGCGTGTTCGTGGACTGTGAGCACTTCTTCGACGGCTACCGTCACCACCCCGAGTACGCCCTGTCCGTGGTCCGGACGGCGGCCGAGGCCGGGGCGGACGTGGTCGTCCTGTGCGACACCAACGGCGGCATGCTTCCCGCCGACATCACCCGCGTGGTGACCGAGGTGCGCGAGGCGACCGGGGTCCGTCTGGGCATCCACGCCCAGGACGACACCGGCTGCGCCGTCGCCAACACCCTGGCCGCCGTGGACGCCGGCGCCACGCACGTGCAGTGCACCGCCAACGGCTACGGCGAGCGGGTCGGCAACGCCGACCTGTTCTCGGTGGTGGGCGCCCTCGCCCTCAAGCGCGGCCGGGAGATCCTTCCCGAGGGCTGCCTGGGGGAGATGACCCGGGTGTCGACCGCGATCGCGGAGATCGTCAACCTGGCCCCCGACACCCACCGGCCCTACGTGGGGGTCTCCGCCTTCGCCCACAAGGCCGGGCTGCACGCCTCCGCCATCAAGGTCGACCCGGACCTGTACCAGCACACCGACCCCGAGCTGGTCGGCAACCGTATGCGCATGCTCGTCTCCGACATGGCCGGGCGCGCGTCGGTGGAGCTCAAAGCCCGAGAGCTGGGTCTGGACCTGGGCGACGACCGGGCACTGTCCGGACGCGTGGTGGAGCGGATCAAGGGGCTGGAGCTGTCCGGGTACAGCTTCGAGGCGGCCGACGCCTCGTTGGAGCTGCTGCTGAGGGAGGAGCTCGGGGGGTCGGTCCGCTACTTCGAGACCGAGTCGTGGCGGGTGCTGACCGAGCGCCGTCCGACCGCCGGTTCCAGCCCGTTGGCCGGTGAGGACGAGAGCCTGTCCGAGGCGACCGTCAAGCTCCGGGTCAAGGGCGAGCGGGTCATCGCCACGGCCGAGGGCAACGGTCCGGTCAACGCGTTGGACCGGGCCCTGCGCAGCTCGCTGGAGCACGCCTTCACCGCTCTGGGCGGCCTGGAGCTGACCGACTACAAGGTCCGCATCCTGGAGGGCGCCTCGGGCACCGACGCGGTCACCCGCATCCTCGTCACGTTCAGCGACGGGGGCGAGGAGTGGACGACGGTGGGCGTGGGGCCCAACGTCGTGGACGCCTCCTGGGTGGCGTTGGAGCAGGCCATCACCTACGGGCTGTTGCGACAGGGCTACCCGCGCGACTGATCCCGAGGGGGTTCGGAAAGTGCATCGGGCGGGTGACAGGAGTGTCACGTTCTCTGTCACCCGTCCGTACATCTCCTGTTTCCCGTGCAGGTCAGAGCTTTGAAACTTACTTACGGGTAAGAAAGACCTGTCCGGCAGGTCATAGCCAGTGTGTCTTGAGCCACTCGATACTGCGAACTTTGAGGAAGTTCCATATGTACGAATGGTGATAGATGCCGGATATAACCGTCGCGCGCCTCGCAGTTGGCGCGCTGTTCGCCCTCCCGCGATCCGCAGGTCACCCTTCCCCTGAAGACTGCGGGTCGTGTCCTCACCCGAGATCCGAACCCGGGGTGGAGGTAAAGGCGTGAGCACCGGTCCGGTGACCGAGCGTCGCGTCGCGTCACCGCACTCCTCCAGTACCCGGCACAAACGAGCCCGCCGAGGGAAGGACGCCCTGCTCGCCTGGGGCTTCCTGCTTCCCTCCGCGGTGGTCTTCGCGCTCTTCCTGGTCTATCCGTTGGGGCGCACCGTCTACCTGTCGATGCACGGCAACGACATCATCGGTCGGCCCAGCCGCTTCGTCGGCCTGAGCCACTTCGCCGAGATGGCCACGCCCCAGTTCGGCCAGACCCTGATGACCACGGTGCTCTTCACCGTCGGCGTGGTCGTTCCCGGGGTCGCCGGAGCTCTCGTGATCGTCCTCCTCCTGGAGGGCGTCATCAAGGGGCAACGGTTCCTGCGCGGCGCCTTCGCGCTGCCGTTCGCCTTCTCCGTGGCCAGCGCCTCGGTGATCTTCTCCGTGTTCTACAGCCCCGGCAACAGCGTGCTCAACGGCATCCTGTACCGGCTGGGAATGGACCAGGTCCCCTGGCTGACCTCCCAGGAGATGGCCCTGTGGTCCGTCTGCATCACCACGGTGTGGATGAACCTCGGCTACGGGGTGCTGGTGCTCGCCGCCGGCATCGGCTCCATCCCCAAGGAGGTCAACGAGGCGGCCCGCATCGACGGAGCCACCGGGCCGCGCCTGGCCTGGGACGTCACCATCCCGATGCTCGGCCCCCAGCTCTTCTTCCTGATCGTCATCTCCACGATCAACGCCCTACAGAGCTTCGGCCAGATCCACATCCTCACCGCGGGGGGACCGGTCGGATCCACGACCACCCTCGTCTACTCGATCTTCCAGGACGCCTTCGCGTACGGAACCAGCGACTTCGGTCGGGCCAGCGCCCAGGCGCTCGTCCTGCTGCTGGTGGTCCTGGTGTGCACCGTGGTCCAGTTCGGTGTCATCGAACGGAAGGTGCACTACTCATGACGCTCACCGCAGAGGGCAAGGGCACCGTCGAGAAGGTGTCGCGGCCCCGACCCACCCTCGGGCACGTCGCCGGTCGCGTCCTGCTGTACCTGATGCTGGCCCTGCTCCTGGTCCCCGTACTGTTCCCCGTCTACTACGTGTTCGTGGGAACGTTCATGGAGCCCCGGGAACTGGCGACCTTCCCGTCCAGACTGTTGCCCACCGGCTTCGACACCGGCAACATCGAGGGCGCGCTCAAGGCGGTCCCCCTGGCGCGCATGTACTGGAACTCGCTGGTCATGGCGGGCATCATCACCGTCAGCCAGTTGTGCACCTCGGCCCTGGCCGCGTACGCGTTCGTGTTCCTGCGCTTCCGAGGCAGCGCGGTGATCTTCGCGCTCTTCCTGTCCACCCTCATGGTCCCCGCCGAGGCGACCTTCATCCCCAACTACCTCACCATCACCGGATGGGGCCTGGGCAACAGCTACGCCGGACTGGTCATGCCGTTCCTGGCCTACGCCTTCGGCACCTTCCTCCTGCGGCAGAGCTTCAAGCAGTTCCCCCGCGAGCTGTACGACGCCGCCCGGATGGACGGCATGGGCCATCTCCGGTTCCTCTGGACCATCCTGCTCCCTCTGAGCAGACCCGCTCTGACCGCGGTCGGCATGTACGTGTTCATCACCAGCTGGAACATGTACTTCTGGCCGCTGATCATCACCCGCAGCACCGAGATGCAGACCCTCCAGATCGGCCTCAACAGCCTCAAGACGGGCGAGGCCGCCAACCCCGGACTCCTTCTGGCAGGGGCCGCGCTGTCGGTCATCCCCACACTCGTCCTCGTGATCTTCGGGCAGCGCTTCATCGTCCGAGGACTCACCGCGGGCGCGGTCAAGTAGGTCTTGGAGTACTTAGTGGAGACGAGAGAGATGACAACCACCTTCCGCCGTAGAGGCATCAAGGCCGCGGCCCTGATCGCGAGCCTGGGCCTGTTCCTCAGCGCCTGTTCGAGTGAGGACGGCGGGGCCGGCGACGCCGATCTCAGCGCGCCCGGTCCCGAGGTCTTGGACGACCTCGACGAAGCGGTGGAGATCGAGTTCTGGCACAGCATGGACGCCACCAACGGCCAGGTGCTGGACGGCCTGATCGAGGACTTCAACTCCCAGAACGAGGGCCGCGTGCACGTCACCGGTTCCTTCCAGGGGGACTACGACGAGGCCCTGGCCGGACACCGCGCCGCCATCCAGCAGGGCGACACCGCCGAGCTCATCATGATCTACGACCTGGGCACCCAGTTCATGATCGACTCGGGCCAGACGGTCCCCGCCCAGTCCTTCATCGACGCCGACGACTACGACACCGCCCCCATCGAGGAGGCGCTGCTCAACTACTTCACCGTCGGCGGTGAGCTGCGTTCCTTCCCCTTCAACAACTCCACCCCGTTGATGTACATCAACCGGGACGCCTTCGAGGAGGCCGGCCTCGACCCGGACTCCCCGCCCACGGACCTCGCCGAGATCCGCGAGGCCGCGGAGAAGCTGACCGTCACCGACGACGACGGCACGGTCGTGCAGTACGGCTTCGGCGCCGCCGTGTACGGCTGGTTCGTCGAGCAGTTCATGGCCCGCGCCGCCGCCCCCTACTGCGACAACTCCAACGGCCGTGACGGCCGCGCCACCGAGGTGCTCTTCGACGATCCCAAGATCGTCGAGCTCGTCGAGTGGTGGGACCAGATGATCGAGGACGACCTCGCCGTCCAGATCGGCCGTAACACCGACGACGGCCAGGCCGCCTTCACCTCCGGTCGCGCCGCCATGACCCTGGAGTCCACCGGCTCCCTGGGCGGCTTCATCGAGCAGTCCGACTTCGAGGTCGGCGCCGGCTACTTCCCGCTGATCGAGTCCGGTGACCCGGGCGGCTCCATCATCGGCGGCGCCTCCCTGTGGATCAACGGCGTGGGCCACAGCCCCGAGGAGATCCGCGGCTCCTGGGAGTTCGTGCAGTACCTGCTCACCCCCGAGGCCCAGTCCACCTGGCACGCGGGCACCGGCTACCTCGCGGTCAACACCGAGGGCTACGAGGGCGCCGAGGCGCAGGAGCGCGCCGAGGAGTTCCCGCAGTTCTCCGTGGCCGCGAGCCAGCTCGCCGACTCCGAGATCAACGAGAACACGGCCGGCTGCATGATGGGCGTCATGTCCGAGGCCCGGGTCGCCGCGGAGGAGGGCTGGGAGACCGCCCTGACCAGTGACACCTCCGCCGAGGACGCGATGGCCGCCGCCGCCGACGGCGTGGCGCGCACCATCGAGGAGTACAACGCCTCGGTCGAGTAACACGTGAGGGGCGGGTCCGACCACCGCCCGAACGAAGAGGGCGCACCCCCGCCGGGGGTGCGCCCTCGATGTTCCGAAGGGATCACTCGGCGTCGGGGTCGACCCAGCCGTTCGCCTCGCAACCCTGGAGCCCCAGGGTCTGCTGCTGCATGACCGGGGCGATCTCACCCTCGCCGGGACAGTTCACGTGACCGTGGCCCAGGGTGTGGCCGACCTCGTGGTTGATCAGATAGATCCGGTAGGTCTCCAGGTCATCGTCGAAGTGCTCCACGCCCGAGACCCAGCGGTTCTGGTTGATGATGGCGCGGTTGCCGTTGGCGCACGAGACGAACCCGTTGGTGTTCAAGGGGGCGCACAGACGGTCCACCGTCTCCGGGGCGGCCAGCAGGACGCGGATGTCGGCGTCGTCGCCGTCCACGCGCTGCAACGAGCGCGCGCCGCTCTCACCCCAGCTGCGCGGGTCCCCCAGGATCTCCTCGACCGCGTCGGAGAAGTCGGCCTTCTTACCGGGCAGCCCCTTCTCGAACTCGACGGCGAAGGTGGTCAGCGGGCCCTCGCCCATGACCTCGCTCTCGCCCTTCATCACCGAGAACTCGCCGTCGGCGCTGTCGACCTCCTTCTCGACGGAGCGCAACAGCACCGGAAGGTCCTCGTCCGAGGGGGAGGCGCTCGGGTCGTTCTCGGCGGAGGTGGAGGGGGCGGGGCGGGCGCTCTCGTCCAGGTTCCCGTCGCCGAACGGCCCCTCGGCCGAGGTCTCCTCGGTGTGGTCCGTGCCGGTGTCCGGAGGGGGCACGCTCACCATCAACACGGCGGAGGCCCCCGAGACCAGACACAGGCCGAGAGCCAGACCCATGGGGTACCTGCGACGCCTACGGTGCTTGGCGCGGGGACTGCGAGTGGGCACGGGGCTTGAACCTCTCGATGATGGTCGTGACCGCGGCCTCCGGGTGCTTGCTCCCGGGAGTTTCGGACAACGAAACCCAGCATGCCAGAGTTCCCCGCCCGCGCGGAGCAGACCTGCGGACACGGTGGTGCTCCCGACCCCGTTACGCTTCGAACGGACAGTGAGAGCAGAGGGCTGCTGGGAGGAATCAGGTGCGTATCGCACGTTTCGCGGCCGGCGACGAGGTCGGTTTCGGTCTGGTCGAGACGGACACGGACAGCGGAGAGGACTTCATCGCACGACTGAGCGGTCACCCTCTCCTCGGGGACATCAAACTCACCGGTGAGCGTGCCGCGCTCGCCGACGTGCGGCTGTTGTCGCCGGTGCTGCCGACCAAGGTCGTGTGCATCGGCAAGAACTACGCGGAACACGTCGCGGAGATGAAGGAGATCACAGGGGAGAGCACCGAGGAGCCGGTGGTCTTCCTCAAGCCCTCCACGGCGGTCTCCGGACCGAACGACCCCATCTTCCACCCGTCGATCTCCGAGAGGGTCGACTTCGAGGGCGAGATGGCCATCGTCATCTCCCGGCCCTGCCGGGAGGTGCCGCGCGAGCGGGTCAAGGACGTGATCTTCGGATACACGGTGGCCAACGACGTCACCGCGCGCGACCTTCAGAAGAAGGACAAGCAGTGGACCCGGGCCAAGGGCTTCGACTCCTTCTGCCCGATCGGCCCGTGGATCACCACGGGGTTGAGCATCGAGGAGGCGCAGGACCTGGAGGTCACCACCACGGTGGACGGCGAGACGCGCCAGAACGGGCGTACGTCACAGTTCATCCACGACATTCCGGGCATCATCTCCTACGTCAGCTCGTTCATGACGCTCCTCCCGGGTGATGTGGTCCTGACCGGCACCCCCGCCGGGGTCGGACCCGTCTCCATCGGCCAGGAGGTGTCCGTCACCGTCCAGGGGCTGGGCACCATCAGCAACCGGGTGGTCGCCCGGGACTGACCCCGAACACGCCGTGCGCGGGCCTCGTGCCCGCGTACGGCCCACCCCTCGGGGCCGCACTCCGGTCCCGACCGAACGGAAGGTCGAGACTTGGCCACCGGACGTCGCCGTATCCGCCCCCTGGTCCTGACCGGGGCCCTCACCCTGGTCCTGGCCGTGGTGGGGGCCGGTCTCTGGCTGATCAATCGCCCCTCGTCCCTCTCGGAGGAGGACACCGAGGCCGCGCCCTGGGAGGGGAGGGGCCAGGTGCGGTTGATGCTCGCCGGGGACTCGATGACCCACGGGGCCGACGGCGACCGGACCTGGCGCTACCACCTGTGGAACCACCTGGAACCGCATGTGGAGGGGCTGGACTTCGTGGGTCCCTTCAGCGCCCCCGCCACCCCCGAACAGATCGTTCCGCCGGAGCTGTTCGGGAACGAGCCGACCCCGGGGGCCCCGGAGGGCGACCCCGAGGGCGTGGAGTACCTGGACCCCGACTTCGACCAGGACCACAACGCCCGTTGGGGACGCACCCTGGCCGACGCGTCCACCACGATCACCCGGGACGTCGCCGTGTACCGACCGGACGTGTTGTGCGTCATGATCGGCATCAACGACCTGTTGCACCCCATCACCGCCGAGGAGATGGAGGGGCGCCTGCGCGCCTACGTGGCCGGTGCCCGGTCGGCCTCCCCGAAGATCAGGATCCTCTTCGCCGAGGCCCCGCCCACCGTCATCGCCGACCAGGACCAGGGGTTCGCCCTGCGTCTGTACGTCTACAACGAACTGGTGCGCGAACTCTCGGCCGAACTGTCCACCCCCGAGTCCCCGGTGGTCTCCTTCGACCTGGCCGGCGCCGAGAAGTGGGACGTGGAGACCGACACCTACGACGGGACCCACCCCGACGACTCCGGGGAGATCAAGATCGCGGCGGGGTTCGCCGACGCCCTGTCCCGTGAGTTCGGCCTGGGCCCGGGGTACCCGCGCCCCCTGCCGATCGCTCCGGCGGAGGCCGGTGGCGAGGGCACGGCCGCACCCTGAGGAGGCGACGACTTCCCACAGGTCATCTCGGGCCACCGATACCCTGGGGACCGTGACTGAGACTCCGATTCGTACCCGCTTCGCCCCGTCCCCCACGGGCATGTTCCACGTCGGTGGCGCCCGCTCCGCGCTCTTCAACTGGGCTCTGGCCCAGCAGCGGCCCGACGGCCGCATGGTGCTGCGCATCGAGGACACCGACGCCGCACGCAACCGCCCCGAGTGGACCGAGGGCATCATCCGCGCGATGTCCTGGATCGGCATCGACGAGAACGACCCGCACTTCGAGGGCCCCTACTTCCAGTCGGCCTACGCCGAGAAACACCGTGAGACCGCGCAGGAGTTGTACCGCTCCGGTCGCGCCTACTACTGCGACTGCACCCGTGAGCAGGTGCAGGAGCGGCGGGACAACCCCAACCTGGGCTACGACGGTTTCTGCCGTGACCGCGGCCTGGAGCCGGGCCCGGGCCGGGCGCTGCGCTTCCGGGTGCCCGAGGGCGGCCCGACGGTGGTCGACGACCAGATCCGCGGACGCGTGGAGTTCGACCACTCCGCGATCGAGGACTTCGTGATCGCGCGGGCCGACGGCTCCCCGCTCTTCGTCCTGGCCAACGTGGTCGACGACGTCGAGATGCGTATCACGCACGTCATCCGCGGCGAGGAGCACCTGTCCAACACCCCCAAGCAGCAGCTGCTGTGGGAGGCGCTGGACCTGACCCCGCCGGTGTGGGCGCACCTGCCCGTCATCGTCAACGAGCAGCGCAAGAAGCTGTCCAAGCGTCGGGACAAGGTCGCCCTGGAGTCCTACCAGGAGGAGGGCTACCTGGCCGAGGCGATGGTCAACTACCTGATGCTGCTGGGCTGGGCCCCCGGGGACGACCGCGAGATCATGCCGTGGTCGGAGATGATGCCGCTGTTCCGCATCCAGGACGTCAACAGCTCCAGCGCCTTCTTCGACGAGAAGAAGCTCCGTTCCTTCAACGGCGAGTACATCCGTGAGCTCTCCGTCGAGGACTTCATCGAGCGCTGCGCCCCGTGGCTCACCGGTGAGAACACCCCCTGGGCCCCCGAGGACTACGACCCGGAGGTCTTCGCCGCCGTCGCCCCCCTCGCGCAGAGCCGGGTGGCCGTTCTCAGCGAGATCGTCCCCAACGTGGACTTCCTGTTCCTGTCGGAGCCGGTCGAGGACGAGAAGAGCTGGAAGAAGGCGATGAAGCCGGGTGTGGGCAAGGAGATGGTCGAGGCCTCCCTGGCACGCTTCGCCGACCCCGACCTGTCCTGGACCGCCGAGGCCCTCAAGACCGCCACCGAGGAGACCGGCGCCTCCCTCGGCCTGAAGCTGGGCAAGGCCCAGGCTCCGGTGCGGGTGGCCGTGACCGGGCGGACCGTGGGCCTTCCGTTGTTCGAATCCCTGGAGCTTCTGGGCCGCGAGCGCGTCCAGGCGCGGCTGGAGGCCGCCCTGGAGAGGCTGCGGGCCGAGGAGAAGGACGCCCAAGAGGGTTGACCGGTGCGGGGTGGTCGGGCCCACAGTCCGACCGCCCCGATTCCGGTTCGCGAGCACTCCGAATGTCCGCTAGAGTTGAACACGTCGCCGAGGGGGACAGGGAAGCGAAAGCGACCGGGTCCCTCGAGAGCACTGGCCTATGGTGTAATCGGCAGCACGACTGATTCTGGTTCAGTTAGTCTAGGTTCGAGTCCTGGTAGGCCAGCGCGTGATCACGGTTCTCCGTGGTCGGCACGGGTCTCGCGACCCGATGTGCGCCCCCGTCGTCTAGTGGCCTAGGACGCCGCCCTCTCAAGGCGGTAACGGCGGTTCGAATCCGCTCGGGGGTACTGGAGAGAGCGGCTCTCACATGGTGAGAGCCTTCTTTCTGACCGATGCTCGCCATCGGTGTCCGGTTCGAGTGGGTATGACCATCCACGAGAACCACGTCCGGCCCCCGTCGTCTAGTGGCCTAGGACGCCGCCCTCTCAAGGCGGTAACGGCGGTTCGAATCCGCTCGGGGGTACCAACAGGCTCCATCCACCAGGATGGGGCCTTCGGTGTTTCCAAGGGCGCGCGGAACCCCGGAAGACCCCGGCCCGGCCGGACGGCCCGGTCGTCCGGCCGAGCGCCGATCAGGCGTTCGGAGCCTCGATCTCCAGGGAACGGATCACCGTCCCCGCCTTCAGATCACGGGCGTGCACGGTCACCGCTCCGTCGGCGGCCACCTCGATCCGCAGCCCCTGGGCGGCGGAACCGTCGATCGCCCGCTCGCCTCCCCTGCCGTCCGGCCCGAACAGGGTCTGGACGAAGCCCGTGTTGACGACGGTGAAACCGCGCGGATCCCCGCCGGAGACCACCTTGCGCGTGGCCCAGTCGTCGCGCTCCAACGACCAGTGCGTGTGACCGGACAGGAACACCACTCCCGAGTGCGAGCCGAGGACCTCCAGCAGTTCCGTCTCGTCGACGAAGTCTCTGTCATAGAAGCGGGCCGAGTCGTCCCCGGTCGTACCCGAGACGCTGTCCGGGAGCACGTGGTGGCTGAACACGAACACCGGCCGTCCGTTCCGCGAGTGCTCGGACAGGCGGCCGTCCAGCCAGGAGAGCTGCTCCGCGCCGAGGGTGACGAACGGGCCGCTCGTTCCGGCGATCGGCTCGGTGGTGCCGATGGTGAGCAGGGGGACGTCGCCGATCAGGGTCTCGGTGTACACGTCGGCCATGTCCGTGTACCCCAGGAAACGGTCGACCTGGGTGTCGAAGGGGGCGTCGTTGTACTGCTCGTGGTTGCCGATCGTGCTGATCACCCGCTCGGGGTGGGGGTGGGAGTCGAGCACCTCCCGGTAGGCCTCGTACTCCGACACGTGGCCATTGGCGACCAGATCGCCGTTGACCACCAGGGCGTCGGCGGTGCCCAGGGAGTCCAGGTGGTTCAGGACGTGGGAGAGGTCGGCCAGATCTCCCTGGACGTCGGAGAGCACGTCCAGTGTGGTGACCCCCTCCCCGGCCGAGGCGGTGCCGGCCGGAAGGAGGGCGAGCCCGGCGGCGGCCGCCGCGCTCCCGGTGAGGGTCGTGAGGAAGCCGCGTCGGTCGAAGGAGGCGGCGGGAGGTCCGGACATGGGCGGGCCCTTCTGTGAGGGGGCGGACGAACCGCCACCGTAGAAGGGCCCGGTGGCCTCGGGGTGTACCTCACGTGACCACTCGGCTCACGTGGGCGACGAGCCGGTCCAGCTCCTCTCGGGGGCCTCCGGAGGCGGCCACCACCGCCACCAGCTGGTCCAGCAGCCAGTCGGCCAGCTCGTCCCGTGTCATGTCGTGCGCGCGCAGCCAGAGCATGACGGCGGTCTCCACCATCGACACCCAACAGCGCAGGCCGAGGAGCAGCCGGGGCGAGGGCGCGTCGATCCCCGCCCGATCCAGGATGAGCTCGCGCACCCCTCGACGGACCCGGTCGATCTCCGCCTCCGTCTCCTCGGTCGCCACCGTGGAGCCGCCGTTCAGCAGGGCGGTGTAGGAGGGGGCGTAGGCGGCGGCGAAGTCGATGAAGGAACGCAGAGCCGTTCGGACCTGCTCCAGCGGGGGCGCCCCCTCCGGAGGTCGCAACTCCTCCAGCAGCTCCGTCATCGCCCGCTCCAGTGCCGCCCGCCGCAGCTCCGCCATGTTGGGGAAGTAGCGGTAGACCAGCGCTCGGGAGACGTCGGCCTCCTCGGCGATCTCCTCCGGGGTGACCTCGGCCGGAGGGCGCCGCGCGAACACGAGCAGCGCCGTCCGGATCAGATCGTCGCGACGTTGATGTGGCGCCATGCGGCGTGGCCGCCGTCCGGACCCCGGTCTGCCGACCGGGGCCGCCGAACCCGTCACCCGCGCCTGGTGACGGTCGGTTCCTGGGGACACCACCGTCGGTCGCCACCTCCCGAGAAAGCCGATTCGATGGTCCGAAACTACCCTCCTCGCCGCCTCACGGGTCCAGGACGATCCGCTCGCCCTCCCCGGCCCGGGAGACGCACGGGGTGAACCCGCCGTTCCGTGGAGCGCCTCCGGTCGGCCGATCCCGATGGTCGGGGTCCCCCTCGATGAGCCCCACCCGGCAGGTTCCGCAGAACCCCTGTCGACAGGAGTAGGGGGTGTCCGGGCGGACCCGGAGCAGCACGTCCAGGGCGGTCTCGTGCGCCTCGACCGGCAGCACCGGGCCGGAACGTCCCAGCCGGATCTCGAAGGGGCGGCCGTCCAGGACCGGGGGCGGAGAGAAACGCTCGGAGTAGAGCGGTGTCCCCGTGGGGACCAGGGCCCCCACGGCGGCGATGAGCGGGGCCGGGCCGCAGACGTACACCGGGGTTCCCGGTTCGTGCCCTCGCGTCAGGTCTGCGGCCTTCGGAGGCCCGTACTCGTCGTCGGGACGTACGAACACGTCGGGGCCCGAGGGCAGTTCGTCCAGGAAGGGCATGCCGTTTCGGGACCGGCCCGTGTAGACCAGGCGGTAGGGGAGTCCCGCGGCGTGGGCCGCCACGACCATCGGCAGGATCGGGGTGATACCGATGCCGCCGGCCACGAAGAGGTACCGTTCGGCCCTGGCGAAGGGGAAGGCGTTGCGCGGGCCGCGCAGACCGATGACGTCGCCTTCGCGCAGTCCGTGCGCCAGCCCCGAGCCGAGGCCGCCTTCGATACGACGCACCGCGATCCGGTAGCGGGACCGGTCGGAGGGGTCGCCGTTGAGCGAGTACTGACGCACCACTCCGCCGTCCAGCACCACGTCCACGTGGTGTCCGGGCTGCCAGGCGGGCAGCGTGGTCCTCGGGGCGACGGGGGCCAGGGTGAGGACGACGACGTCCGAGGCGGGGCGTTCCGTCCTCACCACCCGTACGGGCAGGTCGCCGGTCGGCTTCGGCGGAGGACGCCCGGGACCGAGCCGGGCGGTGAGAGGTTCGAGCCGCGCGGCCAGACGAGCCAGACCCAGCATGAAGCGGTCGGGCCGCCCCGACCGGAACAGGTCGGTCGGTGGTCGCGGGTCCGCGTGGTGCCCGACACGTCGTTCTCGGTCGTCGCTCATCGGGCCGCTTCCCGTTCCGCGGCCTCGGCGGCCCTGGCGGCCGGCGAGACCGCCAGGTAGGCGACGGCCTGCGCGGTGGAGCCGTGGTGCGAGGGATGGTACCGGCGTCGCAGATACTCGGGTATCGCCCGGGCCAGGCGTCCCAGATGCGGAATGAGCCCCCGACGGCCGTCGCGCAGCGCCCACGACGCCTTGGGCCGCACCCCGTCGATCCGTCCCCGGAGATAGGGGTCGTTGACGATGAGGAAGCGCACACCGCGCACCCACAGGGAGGCCAGGGCGAAGGCGGCCACCCCCATGGCCAGGGCGCGACGGATGTAGCCGCCGTCCACGTGCATGTACAGGTCGTAGGCGACCGAGCGGTGCTCGACCTCCTCGGCCCCGTGCCAGCGCAGCAGGTCCAGCATGGTGGGGTCGGTGCCGACCTCGTCGAGTCTCTTCGCGTCCAGTACCCACTGGCCCAGCACGGCGGTGTAGTGCTCGATCCCCGCGATGACCGCCAACCGGGTGCGCAGCCAGGCGAACTCCCGCGCTCCGGACAGGTCGCGGTCGCCGAGCACCACCCGGAACAGCCAGGCGATCTGTTCCACGTAGGGGCGGGGATCCAGACCGTGGGCGTCCATGTGGTCGAGGACACCGGCGTGGGCCTCGGCGTGCACGGCCTCCTGGCCGATGAAGCCGAGCACCTGTTCGCGCAGTTCGTGATCGGTGATGTGGGGGACCGCCTGTTTGAAGACCTCCACGAACCACCGCTCCCCCTCGGGGAGCAACAGGTGCAGCACGTTGATGACGTGGGTGGCGAAGGGTTCGTCGGGGATCCAGTGCAGGTCCAGCGCGCTCCAGTCGAAGTGGACGTCGCGGGCGCGCAGGACGAGCCGGTCGGGTTCGTCGGTCGTGGCGGGGGCGGGGTCGGTGTTCATGGAGGTCCTTCGAGTGGTGCCGGAGAGAGGCGGGGGAGGAGAGCTAGATCGGGGGAGCCACGCGGGCGTAGCCGCGCAGGGCGGCGGGGGACAGACGAGACAGGGCCAATCCGACGTGGGCCTCGGCGGTGACCGGAACGAGCTCCGGGTCGGAGTCGAGGGCCCCGGCGATACGCGCGGCGGCCCTCTCCGGCGTGTAACCGCGCAGGCGGTACAACCGGTTGAGCCGTTCCTTGGCGCGTCCGGTCTCGCCCATGCCGGAGAGGCGCGCGTTGGAGATGATCCCGGTGTCGATCAGGCCGGGGCAGACCGCGGTGACGGTGATCCCGCGCCCCGCCAGCTCTCCGCGCAGGGAACGGCTGAGCGCCAGGACGGCCGCCTTGGTGGCCGAATAGGCGCCGTACAGGCGCGAGGGCAGGTAGGAGGCGGCGGAGGCCGTGTTGACGATGCGTCCGCCGCCTCCGGCCTCGATCATCATCGGAGCGAAGGCCCGACAGCCGTTGATCACGCCCCACAGGTTGACGTCGACCACGCGTTCGATGTCCTCGGTGGTGGCCTCCAGGAACGGCCCGGCCACACCGATGCCGGCGTTGTTGACCACCAGGTCGGGCGCCCCGTACTCGTCGCCGACCCAGGCCGCGAGCCCGCGCACGGCGTCGGCGTCGGTGACGTCCACACGACGGGCCGAGGCGCCCGGTGTGATCATCGCGCACAGTTCGGCGGTGCGTTCGGCCGAAGGACGGTCGATGTCGACCGCCACGATCCGCGCTCCGCGTTCGGCCAGTTCGAAGGAGAGGCAGCGGCCGATACCGCTGCCGGCGCCGGTGATCACGGCCACCTGTCCGGCGAACGCCCCACCATGCCGTCGGGTCCGTCGAAGGGCGGGGTCGGTTTTCGGGCGGGAGGTCCCGGACTCGATCTCCTCCACGAAGGCGCGCACCCTTCGGGCCACGGGCGCGGGGTTCGAACGCAGCGACCAGTGTCCGCCCTGGAAACGGTGGAAACGGAAGTCCTCCACCCAGCGACCGGCGTTGGACTGCACCTGCTCGACCATGAACGCGTCGTGGGTGGGGGCCAGCGCCTGCACGGGCACGGTGGTGCGGCGTTCCACGGGGCGGGCGAAGCGGCGCGGCATGTTGACCCGGTACAGGGCCAGTCCGTTGAGGTGGTCGCGGGTGGAGCGTCGGGCGGGCACGCGAGGTCCGCCGCCGACGCGTTCCAGACCGGCCAGGGCCAGCCCGCCGATCCCGCTGAGCCAGGCGGCCTCGGGCAGCCCCGGGAGGGAGAAGAAACCGATGTAGCCGGAGCGGACCATCTGGCGCAGGACGTTGCGGACGCCGTCGGGGGCCTTGCGGAGCCAGTGCCCGGCGTGGTCGAGGTCGGGCCCCGAGATCGAGGTGAAGGAGGCGAACCGGTGGGCGTGCTCCGGTTCGGTGACGGCGTGCCAGGTCTGGATGGAGCCCCAGTCGTGGGCGACCAGGTGGACGGGGCGGTCGGGGCTGACGGCGTCGACCACGGCGCGCAGGTCGTCGGCGAGCCGGTCCACCAGATAGCCGGACCGGTCGTCGGGGGCGGTGGAACGGCCCGCGCCGCGGACGTCGTAGGCGACGACGTGGAAGTCGGGGAGCAGCGCGTCGATCAGCGCGTCCCAGACGGTGGAGTTGTCCGGATAGCCGTGGACCAGCACCAGAGTGGGGCGATCGGGGGAACCGTGGGTGTGGACGGCCAGATGTTGGCCGTCGCTCGTGGAGACGTAGCGGTGGGGGCGGGTGCTCATGCGGTCGTGTTCTCCTCGCTCGCGTCCGCGATGGTCGGGTGCGCGTGGTCGGGCAGGACGGTGAGGGGTCAGGCGGGCAGGGGGACGGCCGCGGGGGTCCGGTGACGTACGTGCGGCAGGTCGTCGTCGAGCCAGAAGGCGTCGTCCTCGGTGACGACGAGGATCTCCTCGAACTTGGCGCCCATGTCGCGGAAGCCGATGTGCGGTTCGACCGCCCACAGACCGGGGGTGGCCGGGTGGGCCGAGATGTCGCCGTCGGCCCACAGCGGTGAGCGGTGGTGGAGACGTTCGACGAGCAGGTCGCCGAACAGGGTCTGGAGGGAGCGGACGCCGAACCCGGCGACGATCGCCCGGGGCAGGCGTGAGCGCACCCGGCCGACCTGGTGGGCGATGACCCGTCCCGGGTAGACCCGGTGCCGGTTGTCGTAGCCCTGCGCGCGGATGAGGTCGTCCACGGCCCGGTACACGTCCTGGAGGGTGTCGCCCGCGCGGACCCGCTCCACGATCAGGTCCCGGTGCGCGCCCAGGTCGTCCACGAGGCGGTCGTGCAGGGGGCTTCGGCCGAGTACGCCGGAGTAGCCGATGTCGGCGACGTATCCGTTCCGGACGGGGGCGCAGTCGAGGATGAAGGGCATGCCCTTCTCCAGCCTCCGCCGGGTCGGGAAGAACTGGAGCGGTACGCGGAGGTTCCGGAAGGCGGTCCGGTCGCCGAACCAGGCGAAGGGGGTGTGGAACCAGTCCCGGACACCGTGGGACTCCAGGTGCTCACGGATCCGTCGGGCGGCCTCCCGCTCGGTGACCCCGGGTTCGAGGCTCGCGGCCACGTCTTCGGCCGCGCGGTAGGCGAGTCGTTGAAGCTCACGGAAGGCGTCGAGTTCGTCCGGAGTCGTTGTGTCTCCGGTCACGTTCTTGTGAGACATTCCGTCATGTTAGACAGACTGTCAATAACTGTCCATGGGCGGGGAGGCTCTTCCGTGGGCGCGACACACGTCGAGGGCGGCACCCGATCGGGTGCCGCCCTCGACGTCAGGGGTGGGGTGGGGCGGGGGTCAGTGCCCTCCCTCGTAGGTGTGCAGGGACTCGCTGATCTTCTCGGCGGCCGAGATCACCGCCTGGGAGTGGACGCGTCCGGGGGAGCGGGTCAGTCGCTCTATCGGGCCGGAGACCGAGACGGCGGCGATCACCCGTCCGCCGGGGCCGGCCACGGGGGCGGAGACCGAGGCCACGCCCTGTTCGCGCTCGGCCACGCTCTGGGCCCAGCGGCGGCGGCGGACCTGGGCCAGCCCCGCGGCGGTGAAGCGGGCGCCCACCAGTGAACGGCGGATGCGGTCGGAGTCCTCCCAGGCGAGGAGGACCTGGGCCGCCGAGCCCGCGTTCATGGGGAGTTCGCTGCCGACGGGCACCGTGTCGCGCAGACCGCTGCTGCGTTCGGAGGCGGCCACGCACACGCGCAGGTCGCCCTGGCGACGGTAGAGCTGGGCGCTCTCGCCGGTCAGGTCGCGCAACTGGACCAGGACCGGGGCGGCCACGGCCAGGAGGCGGTCCTCGCCGGTGGCGATCGACAGCTCACCCAGACGAGGGCCGAGAACGAAGCGTCCCTGGCTGTCCCTGGTCACCATGCGGTGGCGTTCCAGGGCGACGGCGAGACGGTGGGCGGTGGGGCGGGCCAGACCGGTGATCTGGACCAACTGGGCCAGCGAGGCCGGTCCCGACTCCAGGGCGTCGAGGACGGACATCGTCTTGTCCAGGACACCGACACCGCTGGATGAGCTAGAGTTGTCCATGGCTTGATATTGCCGTCTCGAAATATGGAATGCAAGTCGGCCCGTACATCCGCGCGATGGTCCCGGGCCCGCACGAGGCCAGAACCGAGACGGGCCCGAGACCCTACAGACACGAGAGAGGCGATCGCCCATGGCACGCACGATGGCCGAGAAGGTGTGGGAGGAGCACGTCGTCCGACGTGCCGAAGGCGAGCCGGACCTGCTCTACATCGACCTCCACCTCGTCCACGAGGTGACCAGCCCCCAGGCCTTCGAGGGGCTGCGACTGGCCGGTCGTTCCGTGCGTCGCCCGGACCTGACCATCGCCACCGAGGACCACAACGTCCCCACGATGGACCTCCTCGCCCCGATCGCGGACCCGGTCTCCCGCAAGCAGGTCGAGACGCTGCGCAAGAACTGCTCCGACTTCGGCGTGCACCTGTACCCCATGGGCGACATCGAGCAGGGCGTCGTTCACGTGGTCGGCCCCCAGTTGGGTCTGACCCAGCCCGGCATGACCGTCGTCTGCGGTGACAGCCACACCAGCACCCACGGCGCGTTCGGCGCGCTGGCCTTCGGTATCGGCACCAGCCAGGTCGAGCACGTCCTGGCCACCCAGACCCTGCCGATGCAGCCCTTCAAGACCATGGCCGTCACGGTCAACGGTCGCCTGAAGCCCGGTGTCTCCGCCAAGGACATCATCCTCGCCGTGATCGCGAAGATCGGCACCGGCGGCGGCCAGGGCTACGTCATCGAGTACCGGGGCGAGGCCATCGAGGCCCTGTCCATGGAGGCCCGCATGACGGTGTGCAACATGTCCATCGAGGCGGGCGCCCGCGCCGGGATGATCGCCCCGGACCAGACCACCTTCGACTACGTCCAGGGCCGCCCGCACGCGCCCCAGGGCGCCGACTTCGACGCCGCCGTGGAGCACTGGAAGAGCCTGCGGACCGACGAGGGCGCCGAGTTCGACGCCGAGGTCGTGCTGGACGCCGACGAGCTCAGCCCGTTCGTCACCTGGGGCACCAACCCGGGCCAGGGTGTTCCGCTGGACGCCTCGGTCCCCGACCCCGCCTCCTACGAGGACCCCTCGGCGCGCGCCGCCGCCGAGAAGGCCTTGGCCTACATGGACCTGAAGGCCGGAACGCCGATGCGCGAGGTCGAGGTGGACACGGTCTTCCTGGGCTCCTGCACCAACGGCCGGATCGAGGACCTGCGGGCCGCCGCCGAGATCATCCGCGGCCGCAAGGTCGCCGACGGTGTGCGCATGCTGGTGGTCCCCGGCTCCATGCGGGTCAAGGAACAGGCCAACGAGGAGGGTCTGGGTCGGGTGTTCGAGGAGGCCGGCGCCGAGTGGCGCGAGGCGGGCTGCTCCATGTGCCTGGGCATGAACCCCGACCAGCTCAAGCCGGGCGAGCGCAGCGCCTCCACCTCCAACCGCAACTTCGAGGGCCGTCAGGGCCGGGGCGGGCGTACCCACCTGGTCTCGCCGCAGGTCGCCGCCGCCACCGCGGTACGCGGCACGCTGTCCTCCCCGTCCGACCTGGCCGCCCTGTAGCGTCCCCGACCTCGTCAGGAGAGTCCTCTCATGGAGAAGTTCGACGTCCACACCGGTCGGGCCGTGCCGCTGCGCGCGAGCAACGTCGACACCGACCAGATCATCCCCGCCGTCTACCTCAAGCGCGTGAGCCGCACCGGCTTCGAGGACGGCCTGTTCGCCGAGTGGCGTAAGTCCGACCCGGACTTCGTGCTCAACCGCCCCGAGTACGAGGGCGCGTCCGTACTGGTGGCCGGGCCCGACTTCGGCACCGGTTCCTCGCGCGAGCACGCCGTGTGGGCGCTACAGGACTACGGTTTCAAGGCCGTGCTGTCGTCCCGCTTCGCCGACATCTTCCGCGGTAACTCCCTCAAGGGCGGACTGCTGACCGTCCTGTTGGAGCAGGAGGTCATCGACCGGATCTGGGCGGCCGTGGAGGCCGACCCGACGATCGAGGTGACCGTGGACCTGGTGGAGCGCGAGGTGCGCGTTCCGGCGGCGGACGTGAAGGAGTCGTTCGATTTGGACGACTACACCCGATGGCGGCTTCTGGAAGGTCTGGACGACATCGCGCTGACGCTCCGTCACACGGACGACATCTCCGCTTTCGAGACCACCCGAGAGAGCTGGAAGCCGGTCACGATCCTCTCGTGAGGGTGGCCGTAAGGCCCTTCGGGAACGGGATCGGGGGTGGATGTGACGCAGCACACCTCCGGTCCCGAATAATTTTACCTTTACTTGACGTGAGCATTCGCTTACCGTCTTTGTGTCCTTAAGGCGGACAGCTCGGGCGCCCGGAATCCGGTTATACGTAGGCTTTTGAGGCTCGCACAAGGGGGCAAAAAGGACTCGCCCCGCGGGCTCGTCCCCTCTGTCCCATCCGTTGCGGAGCGTGACATCGCAGGTCGGGAGGGACTCGACACGCCTTCCCTACGGGCGTTTGTATTTGTGTAAGGGCCGCTGCTTCCCCTAATTTCGTGCGAGCAAGGGGGAACCGGAGGAACCTTATGAACAAGCGTGACCTGATCGACGCGATCTCCGACCGTCTCGGAGACAAGAAGACCGCGACCGAAGCGGTCAACGCTGTGCTTGAGACCATTCAGGCCACCGTGGCGTCGGGCGACAAGGTCGCCATCACGGGCTTCGGCGTTTTCGAGAAGTCCGAGCGCGCGGCTCGCACCGCTCGCAACCCCGCCACCGGCGCCACCATCAACGTCCCCGCGAGCTTCGTTCCGAAGTTCCGCGCCGGCGCTGACTTCAAGGCCCTGGTCAACGGCGACAAGAAGTAGTCCTCTCACCCATGTGAGCGGACAGCACTCCGCCCGGGCCCCTCTGGGGTCCGGGCGGAGTGCTGTCCGGGGGGCATCGGGGGAGGGCGTCCAAGAGGCGCTCAGAGCGACGCAGCGGGACGTGAGGGCTCGGAAGGCTCAATGAGCCTCTTCCGCCTCATGGGGCGCCATGCGTGCCCAGAGCGGGCGTGTACGGGGCCCCAGGCCGAGCGCGGCGGCTTCGGTCAGATCCTCGGGGGTGTCCACGTCCCGGCGCACGGACTCCACCCCGACCGGTGACAGTTCGCGGGCGCCGCCCTCACGGTGCCGGCTCCGGGACTCGCCCTCGAAGGACGGAGCGAGCCGATGACCGGGGGTCGCCGCCAACAGGGTGGTCCCCACACCGGGGGAGTCCGCCAGGAAGGATCGCCCGTGCTCGGAGGCGGCCGCCAGGACCAGCCCCAACTCGTCGGGACGCAGCGCCGGCAGGTCGGCGGACATCGCGCACACCCCCGTTCGCGGGTCCCGTGCGCGCGCCGCGGCCTCCCCGTGCTCCAGGGCCGGGTTCATGCCGCCACCGGGCTCTCCGGACACCACCACGGCCCCCAGCGACGACAGCTCCGCGTCGGCCAGGGGATCGTCGGTCACCACGAACAACGTGTCCACGGTCGGACACGACAGCGCGGCGGAGACCGTGTCACAGGCGATCGCGAGAGCCAGCCCCTCGCGCATCGTCCCCGCCGCCCGGGCCAGCCGGCTCTTGGCCAGGCCGAGGTGCTTGACTGGGACGATCAGGGACCAGCGCACCCCGAGACACGAAGCCCCGCTCCGCTCTCCAAAGCCGGTCACGGTTCCCCCGGGACGTTGATGGGCGACGACAGTGATGAGGGTAGGTGCTCGGGATCCGGCGCGGCGCGGGCGCCCTGGGTGTGTCGAATCGAGCGTCCGAGCGGTACACCTCGGCATGGTGCGACACGTCCTAGACTGAATCGGTTGTGCTTCCGGGGCGGCGAACCCCCAGGAAGCGAGAAGTGAGGAGTCCCGTGGCCAAGCAACGAGAATCGCGATGGGTCAAGTGGGTCGTGTCCCGCATCGTGCGATTCGTCCTGTGGTTCGTGACCAAGCCCGAATGGAAGGGCACGGAGAACGTTCCGGAGCGGGGCGGGGTGATCATCGCCGCCAACCACCTGTCGGTGACCGACCCCCTGACGGTCGCCCACTTCCTCTACATCGGGGCCCGGCGCTGGCCGACCTTCACCATGAAGGACGGGGTCATGAAGATCCCCGTGGTCCGCTCGGTGGCCAGGAGCACCGGCCAGATCCCGATCAAGCGCGGCAGCGCGGACGCGGTCAAGGCGCTGGGAGCGGCCGAGAAGGCGCTCACCGAGGACGGCTCGTCGGTGATCTTCTACCCCGAGGGCACCTGCACCCGCGACCCCGACCTGTGGCCCATGACCGCCAAGAACGGTGTGGCCCGCCTGGCCCTGACCACCGGGGTCCCGGTCGTCCCGGTCGCGCACTGGGGCGAGCAGGAGATCCTCCCCTACGGTGAGAAGAGGCCCCGGCTGTTCCCGCGCAAGCGCGTGCAGTTCAAGGCGGGGCCGCCCGTGGACCTGTCGCCCTACCTGGACCGGCCCATCACGGCCACCCTGTTGGACGACGCGACCCGGGCGATCATGGCCGACATCACCGCCCTCCAGGCCGAGATCCGCGGCGAGGAGCCGCCCGCCGAACCCTTCGACTTCAAGAAGGCCCGTCAGAAGGAGGCGGAGGCCCGACGCGCCTCGGCCGAGACGGAGACGGACGAGCGACCCGAGGTCGGGGCGACCGAACCGGTCGAGGGCGATAACGGGAAGAACAACGCGGGGGCATGACCGAACAGATGAGCGACCACAAGGGTGACGACGGCGCCGACCTTCGGGTCACGGTCCTGGGCAGCGGCTCCTGGGGAACGACCTTCGCCAACATCGTCGCGGACGCGGCGGACCTGGCCCGGGGGTCCGGTGAGGGACCCGTGGCCGAGGTGGTCCTGTGGGGGCGCCGCTCCTCGGTCGTCGAGGCGATCGACACGACCTCGGAGAACCCGGACTACCTTCCGGGGATCGGGCTCAACCCGCGACTGCGGGCCACCACCGACGCGGCCGAGGCCCTCGCCGGCAGCCGGGTCGTGGTGCTGGCGGTGCCCTCCCAGTCACTGCGGGCCAACCTCGCCGACTGGAAGCGGCACATCCCCGAGGACGCGGTGGTCGTCAGTCTCATGAAGGGCGTCGAACTCGGCACCCTCATGCGGATGAGTCAGGTGGTCGGCGAGGTCCTCGACTTCCCCGAAGAGCGCATCGCCGTGGTCTCCGGCCCCAACCTGGCCCGGGAGATCGCCGAACGCCAGCCGGCCACCGCCGTGGTGGCCTGCCCCCACGAACCCACGGCACGGCTCCTCCAGTCGCTCTTCAAGTCCTCCTACTTCCGCCCCTACACCAGCACCGACCTGGTCGGGGTGGAGATCGGCGGCGCGATGAAGAACGTCATCGGTCTGGCCGTGGGCGTGGCCGAGGGCATGGGCTTCGGAGACAACACCAAGGCCTCGCTCATCACCCGGGGCCTGGCCGAGACCACCCGCCTGGCGGTGACCCTGGGAGCCGACGAGCACACCCTGTCCGGACTGGCGGGGATGGGTGATCTGGTCGCGACATGCTCCTCTCCGCTGTCGCGGAACCGGACCTTCGGTGAGAAACTGGGCGCCGGTAAGACCCTCGAACAGGTCGTCGCGGAGACCAGACAGACGGCAGAGGGGGTCAAGTCCTCCGAGTCGATCCTCGAACTCGGTTGGACCCACGGTGTCGACATGCCGATCACCGAGTCCGTCGTCAAGATGATGCACCACGACCTGAGCCCCGCCGAGGCGCTCGCGGCGTTCATGTCGCGCAGCACCAAGCCGGAGCGCTACGGGGTCTGAGAGCGAGCACGATGTCACACACACCCGGCTCCGGGGTCGAGGGCGAGAACACCAGGGCGGTCTCCCCGCCCACGCCCCCCGTCCCCCGGGAACGTCCGATGCGGATGCCCGTCCACCGGGCGACCACCTACGCGTTCGACACCTCACAGGGGTTCGCCGACGTGCTGGCGGGGTCGCGGAACGGCTACTCCTACGCGCGCATCGACAGCCCCACCGTGGACGCCTTCGCGGACGCGGTCGCCGCGCTGGAGGGCGCGGGACTCCCGGACCGGGTGCGTGGCCAGGCCTTCGCCTCGGGCATGGCGGCGCTCAGCACCGTGCTGCTCTCCCTCACCGAGTCCGGTTCGCACGTGGTGGCCGCCCGCTCCATCTACGGCAACACCCATTCGCTGCTGGACCGGCTGATGCGCCGATTCGGAGTGCGGACCGACTTCGTGGACATCACCGATCTCGACGCCGTGCGCGCCGCGGTGACCTCCGAGACGAGCGTGGTGTTCACCGAGACGCTGTCCAACCCGACGATGACCGTCTCCGACCTTCCCGGTCTGGCGGAGATCTCGCGTGAGGCGGGCGCCGTCCTGGTGGTGGACTCCACGTTCGCCTCTCCGGCGGTCTGTCGTCCGTTGGAGTACGGCGCCGACGTGGTCGTGCACTCGGCCACCAAGTACCTGGGCGGCCACAGCGACACCACCGGTGGGGTGGCCGTGGCCTCACCCGTCCTGATCGACCGGATCCGGGCGGCCCGGATCGACCTGGGTCCCTGCCTGGCCCCGGACGAGGCCTACCTGCTGCACCGGGGGCTGGAGACCCTGCCGTTGCGGGTCGCGCGACAGTGCGAGACCGCCGCGGCCTTCGCCTCCGCCCTGGAGGGGCATCCCGCTGTGGAGAGGGTCGATCACCCCTCGCTGGCCTCGCACCCCCAGCACGGGCTGGCGGACGCGCTGTTCGACACCGGACGTCACGGCGCGGTGGTCACCGTGCACCCGCGCGGCGGGCGCTGGGAGGACGGTATGGCCTTCGCCGACCGGTTGAAGGTGGCGACCATCGCGGCCTCCCTGGGAGGCACCCACACCCTGGTCGGCCATGTGGCCTCGACCTCGCATCGGAACATGAGCGACGCCGAGTTGGCGGACGCCGGCATCACTCCGGGCGCCGTCCGGTTCTCCATCGGTCTGGAGGACCCACGAGACCTCATCGACGACGCCCTGGCGGCGCTCGACGAGGGACATTGACATCCGGGACATCTCATCCCGTACCGGTTCACTATTAGGCGAGATAAGGTCAGGCAGCATGTCGTCCGAGCAGCGCAAGATTCGGATCGCCGTCGTCTTCGGCGGACGTAGTTCCGAACACGAGATCTCCTGCGTCACCGCGGGCAGCGTCCTGTCCGTCATCGACCCCGACCGCTATGAGGTCGTCCCGGTCGGGATCACCCGTACCGGCAACTGGGTGCTCGCGTCGGGCGACCCCGAGAGCCTGCGCATCGACCCGGCCACCAAGGCGCTGCCGAGCGTTTCCGAGGACGGCCTCGAGTTGGCGCTGCCCTTCGACACCGCCGGACAGCTCATGACCGTGAGCCCGAGCCGGGGCACCGAGCGCCTGGCCGAGGTGGACGTGGTCCTGCCGCTGCTGCACGGGCCCTTCGGCGAGGACGGCACCATCCAGGGGCTGTTCGAGATGATGGGCGTGCGCTACGCGGGCGCCGGGGTGTTCTCCAGCGCCGCCGCTATGGACAAGGTGTTCATGAAGGCCATGCTGGTCGGCAACGGCATCCCCACCAGCCCCTACGTCGCCATCACCGCCCGCGCCTGGGAGACCGAGCGCAAGAAGGTGCTGGACGACATCGCGGAGCTGGGCACGACGGTGTTCGTCAAGCCCGCCCGGGCGGGCAGCAGCGTGGGCATCAGCAAGGTGCGCGACTCCGGTGACGCCGACGCGGTCGTCGCCGCCGTCGAGGCCGCCCGCGAGCACGACCCGAAGGTCCTGGTCGAGGCGCAGGTCGTCGGCCGTGAGATCGAATGCGGAGTCCTGGAGTCCGAGGACGGAGGGACCCCTGACGTCTCCTTCCCGGCCGAGGTGCACGTGGCCGAGGGCTTCGACTTCTACGACTTCGAGGCCAAGTACCTGTCCACGAGCGGTCTGACCATCCCCGCCGAGATTCCGGAGGAGGCCACCGCCCGCCTGCGCGCGATGGCCGCCGACGTCTTCGAGGCGATGGGTTGCGAGGGCCTGGCCCGGGTCGACTTCTTCTACACCGAGGACGGCGAGGTCCTCGTCAACGAGCTCAACACGATGCCCGGCTTCACGCCGTCGTCGGCCTTCCCGCAGATGTGGGAGGCCACCGGCGTGGACTACGCGACCCTGGTCGAGCGGATGATCACCACCGCGCTGCGTCGCTCTCCCGGGCTGCGCTGAACGCGACCGTGAACGTCGAAGGGGCGGGTCCGACCATGTCGGACCCGCCCCTCACGTGTGTCTAGGGTGCCGGTGGGGGCGGACCGGAGGTGAGCCCGGTGTTCCTCGGCGGTTCGGCGGGCAGGAGCTCGCGGGCGAGGATGGTGCCGCCTGCGGTCGCCGCTGGGAAGACCACCACGGCCACGAACGGGATCGCCAGCAGGAAGTACGTGGGGATGGCGAAGCCCAGGACGCGCATCCGCCGGAGCCCCATGAAACGACGACGGTCACGGACCAGGAGCAGCCCTCGACGGTCGAAGGCGCTCGCGGTGAGCTCGATCCCCAACAGCCAGCCGCCCATCACCGCGGTCAGGACCGGGCCGATCAGCCACCCCACCAGAGGGACCAGCCCGATGAGGAAGGCGCACACCGTCACCGTCAGGGAGACCAGCACCATGCCGATCGACTGGCGGATCGCCCGCGCCACCGAGGCGGCCAGGGATTCCTCGGGGGCCTCGGGCGCACCGCCGAGGTCCTCCTCCACCATCTCGGCGATCTTGTCGTAGATCGGCGCGCCGAGGGTCAGGGTCACGGTGGTGAAGGCCACCACCATGATCAGGACCGCCCCGGCCAGGAGCGCCAGGGACAGGGCGCCGCGTACCAGCCCCTGCCAGGGGGTGTCCCAACCATCGGCGAACGGGGTGGCCCAGGTGATCAGGCCGCCCAGGTTGGCGATCAGTGTGATCAGCACCGCGAGGAACAGCAGTGAGGTGATGAGCGCGGGAAGGGCCCCGAGCAGGAACAGGCGTGGTCTGCGCAGAAGGAGGCCGAAGCCGCGCAGCAGTGTGCCGAGACCGGCGAGGAGCTCGTGTACGGAGTTCACCGGAAGAACCCTACCCACACGAACCCCGTCATGAGGATCTCCGCCCCGGTGCCCTCGACGGGCGCTTACGGCGCGGTACCTCCCGCCCGTCGCCCGCCACCGCCCTCAACGGACTCCTACGGATCTGTTCCCGCCCGTCGCCCGCCACCACCCTCAACGGACGCCTACGGCGCGGTACCACCCTTCTACGGCGAGGAGCTCTTCGTGGGTACCGGACTGGACCACGCGTCCATCGCGGATCACGTAGATCCGGTCCACCCGGTCCAGGCCGGTGAGGTCATGGGTGATGAGCAGCGTCGAGAAGCCCCGGGCGGCCGACAACAGATCCTCCACCACCGCGTCACGGGTGTCCGGGTCCAGATGCGCGGTCGGCTCGTCCAACACCAGTACCCGGGGCGCCGCCAGGACGGCACGGGCCAGGGCCAGACGCTGACGCATCCCCCCGCTCAACCCCAGGCCGTGCGACCCCACCCGGGTGTCCAGCCCCCGGGGCATCGCCTCGACGTCGTGGGCCAGCCGGGCCCGGCGCAGGGCCTCCCACAGCTCCTCGTCGTCGGCCCCCGGACGGGCCAGACGCAGGTTCTCCCGGAGGGTGGAGGCGAACACGTGCGGATCCTGGGGCACGCCGGAGACGACCCCGCGCACCTCGTCGGCGGGACGATCGGTGATGTCGGTTCCGCCGACCTCCACCCGGCCGCCGTCCGGGTCCCGGAAACGCAGCAGGATCGAGGCGAGCGTGCTCTTGCCCGCCCCGCTCGGTCCGATCACGGCCACGGTCGCCCCGGCGGGGATCTCCAGATCGATCCCGTCCAGGGCCCAGGGCTCGTCGGGGCCGTAGCGGACCCGCAGCCCCTCGACCCGGACCGAGGCCTCGGCACCGGGGTCGATGACCGGCGTTCCGCCGTCCCGTTCGCGTTCCTCGTCGACGGTGATGGCGGGAGGGGTGTCCAGGACACCGAAGAGCCGTGCGCCGCTCTCCCGGATCGCCCCCAGCCTGGCCGCGACGGCGGGCAGCGGGGCGACGATCTCGAAGGCGGCGAGCGTGGTCAGCACCAGCACGGCCAGAGCGGTGGCGTCGATGCTCCCGTCCTCGACCGCGAGCACCCCCAGGAACAGGGCGCCCCACACCGTCAGACCGGTGATCAGGGCATGGGCCCCGGCGCTCAGCCCGAGCGTCGCGGCGTCGCGCCGGGCCACCCGGGTGAGTTCGGCGTCGGCCTCCTCGACCTTCGCGACCTGGCGGTCCATGGCGCCGTAGGCGATCAGGTCCGGAGCGCCCTGGAGGGTGTCCACCAGGGTGGTGGACAGTGTCCCCCGGGCCCGCGCCTCCCGCCGCCCCGGCCCCCGGCTCAGGGCCGCCGCCATCAGCGGGACCGCGAGCCCGGCGAGCAGCAGGCCCCCGGCCAGCAGCATCCCGCCGGGCACGTACACGACGGTCAGGAAGAGCACGGTGGCCCCACCGGTGACCACCGCCACCAGCGGCGGGGTGAGCCCGCGCACCAGTAGGTCCAGAGTGGACTCGGTGTCGTTGACCAGGCGGGAGACCAGGTCGCCCGACCGGAAACGGCCGAACGGTTCGGTGCGGGCCAGGCGCTCGTACACCCTGACCCGTACCTCGGCCAGAGTGCGGAAGGCGGCGTCGTGGGTGACCAGCCGCTCCATGTAGCGGCTCACCCCCTTGGAGACACCGAGGGCCCGGGTGGCGACGACGGCCACGCTCAGAGCGGTGATCGAGGGGTGGTCGGCGGCGGTGGCCAACATCCACGCGGCCACTCCCAGCAGGGCCACCCCGGAGCCGGTGGCGGCGGCGCCGAGCAGGACCCCCAGCGCGAAGCGGGCGCTTCGCGGGCGGGCCAGGGCGATCATCCGTCGTAGGGGGTCCCGGCGTCGTTCGCGTTCGTCGACGAACAGCGGGTCGGTGGGGGTGGACGGGCCGGTCATCGGACGATCCCCTCGGTCGGCAGCGGCAGATGGGCGGTGCGCAGGTGTGCTCCGGACACGGACTCGGCCCACCCCGTGTCGTGGGCGACGATCACCGCGGTGCGCCCCTCCAGCAGGCGGGCCACGGCCGTGCGCACGGCGGCGGCGTTCTCGGGGTCCAGATGCGCGGTGGGTTCGTCCAGAAGTACCAAGGGGGCGTCGCGGCACAGGGCGCGGGCCAAAGCGATCCTCTGCCGTTGTCCGGCGGACAGACGCGCACCGCGTTCGCCGAGCAGGGTGTCGTAGCCCTGGGGCAGCGCGGAGACGAAGTCGTGGGCCTCGGCCATTCGGGCGGCCCGGCGTACCCGTTCCATGTCGGCGTCGGGAGCGCCCAAACGGATGTTGTCGGCCACCGACACGTCGAAGAGGTAGGGGTGCTGGGGCACCCAGGCGATGCCCAGGCGCCAGTCGTCGGCGGCCACGGAGTCCAACGCCACCGGTTCGCCGTCCGGAGGGCGGACGGTGATCCGTCCCTCCGTGGGTTCGGCGAGCCGGAGCATCAGGGACAACAGGGAGGTCTTGCCCGAACCACTGGGGCCGGTGAGCAACAGATGTTCCCCCGCGCGCAGAGTCAGGTCCACCCCGGACAGGGCGGGCACGTCCCGTCCCGGGTAGCGCAGCCCCACCCCCTCGAAGCGGATGTCGCCGGAGGCGGCGGGTGAGGGGCGTCCGGTCGGGGCCGGTCGGGGGCGGTCACCGCCGCCGTCACGTCGGCGCTCCAATTCGGTGAAGACCTGGTCGGCGGCGGCGACGCCCTCCATGCTCGCGTGGAACCGGGCTCCGACCTCGCGCAGCGGAAGGTAGGCCTCGGGGGCCAGGATCAGCACGAGCAGGGCGGTCTGGTAGTCCATGTGGCCGCCCAACAGGCGCAGGCCCACCTCGACCGCGACCAGCGCCACCGCGAGAGTGGCGAGCAGTTCCAGGGCGAAGGCGGACAGGAAGGCGATCCGCAGGGTTCCCATGGTGGCCTTGCGGTGGTCCTCGCCCACCTGCCGGATGATGGCGGCCTGCGCCTTGGCCCGCCGGAACACGGCCAGGGTGGGCAGCCCCTCCACGACGTCGAGGAAGTGCCCGCCCAACCGGCTCAACAGCCTCCACTGACGTTCGGTGCGCTGCTGGGTGTGCATCCCGATCAGGGCCATGAAGATCGGGATGAGCGGCAGGGTCACCAGGATGACGATCCCGGAGATCCAGTCCGCCCAGAACACCACGGCCAGCACCGCCACGGGCACGATCGCGGACAGGACCAGCTGGGGCAGGTACCGGGAGAAGTACTCGTCGAGGGCGTCCAGGCCCCGGGTGGCGAGGGTGGCGAGCTCCCCGGCCTGGGGAGAGCCGCCATCACCGTCGTCGTCCTCGGCCGCCCACACCCGGCCGGGACCGGTCACGTGGGCGACGAGCTCGCGGCGCAGCTGCGACTTGGTGCGGGCCGCGCTGTGCAGGGCCGAGGTCTCGGAGAGATAGGACAGCAGGGCGCGCGCCACGGCGACACCGGCGACCGCGGCGATCATCCAGCCGACGACGTCCATCCCGTCCCCGGCCCAGACCCCGGTGATGACACGGGACAGCAGCCAGGCCTGGGCGAGGATCAGCCCGGTGATCAGTACACCGCTGACGACGGTGACGGCCAGATGGGAGCGGACCGCGCTCGCGGTGCGGACCAGACGCGGATCGAGCGGTTTCATGCGCGGAGGACCTCATATGGTCGTCGGGGCCGGTCTCTCGGGGGAGGCGGCTCGGTCGGGCACGGGGTACGCCGCACCCAGTATCCCCTTCGGGGCGCGGAACGCCGTGCCCTCCGCCCCCCGGGGCGATACGGGGGAGCGGAGGGCACGCGGTCCGGTCACGGCGGTGGTCAGGCGACCTTCTCGGGTTCCGGCTCGGCCCCTCCGTCCACGGTGGCGCCGGTGATCTGCTCGCCGGTGACCCGCTTGCGGAACACCCAGTAGCTCCAGGCCTGGTAGCCCAGGATCACGGGGAGGGCCACCAGCGTCAGCCAGGTCATGACGGTGAGGGTGTAGTCGGCCGAGGCGGCGTTCTCGATGGTGAGCGAGTACGCCGGGTCCGTGGTCGACGGCAGCACGTTCGGATACAGCGCGCCGAACACCGTCACGGTCAGGGTGAGCACGGCCACCGCCATGGCCGTGAACGACCATCCCTCGCGTCCCTGCCAGGTCAAGAGGACCCCGAGGACCAGCGCGGCCACCGCGGCCACCGCGGTGACGGCGGTCCAGCCTTGGCCGTGGGCGCTCTGGGTCCACCCCAGGAACGCGGCGCTCGCGGGCAGCGCCACCACGGCGCTGCCCAGCGCGGCCTTACGGGAGCGCACCCGGACCGGACCGTCGGTCTTCAGCGCCAGGAAGACGGCGCCGTGCAGGGTGAACAGGGCCAGGGTCGTGAGCCCGCCCAACAGCGCGTAGGGCGAGAACAGGTCGAGCGGGCCGGCGGTGACGATGTGGTCGGCGTCCATGGCCACGCCTTGGACGAGGTTGGCGAAGAGCACCCCCCACAGGAAGGAGGGCACCACGCTGCCGAGGAAGATCGCCCGGTCCCAGACGTCGCGCCAGCGGTCGCTGTCGTGGCTGCTGCGGTACTTGAAGGCCACGCCGCGGGCGATGAGCGCGATGAGGATCGCCAGGACCGGGAGGTAGAACCCGCTGAGCATCGACGCGTACCAGGGCGGGAACGCCGCGAAGGTCGCGCCGACCGCGGTGAGCAGCCACACCTCGTTCGCGCTCCAGACGGGACCGATGGAGTTGATGGCGACCCTGCGTTCGATGGAGTTCCGCCGGCCGGTGAAGGGCAGGAGCACCCCGACCCCGAAGTCGAACCCCTCCAGGAAGAAGTAGCCGGTCCACAGGACCGCGATGGCCACGAACCAGATCAGTGCGAGATCCATCCGATGCTCCTAGTAGCTGAAGTGGGGGAGGGCGGATTCGTCCTTGTCGTCCTTCAGATCGGGGACGAGGTGTGTGGGGCCCTTCTTGACGTACTTCCAGAGCAGTCCGACCTCCACCACGAAGAGCACTCCGTACACGGCGGTGAAGACGGCCAGGCTCGTGGCCACGGTGGCGAGGTCGACGCCGGGGGAGACGCTCTCCGCGGTGAGGAGTTCACCGTGCACGGTCCAGGGCTGGCGGCCCATCTCGGTGAGGACCCAGCCGAAGATGTTGGCCAGCAGCGCCGCGGGGAGGGCGGCCATCGCCGCGTAGTAGAACCACCGGTGACGGGGCAGCCGCTCGCGGCCGCGCATGAGCAGGAGGCCGACGGCGGCGACGGCGACACCGAACATGCCCAGCCCCATCATGAGGCGGAAGGACCAGTAGACGACGAACACGTTCGGGATGTAGTTCCCGGGGCCGTAGTACTCCTCGTAGGCCTCCTGGAGGTCGTTCATGCCGTGCACCTCGCCGTCGAAGTGCCCGGTGGCCAGGAAGCTGAGGACGTTGGGGATCGTGACGTCGATGGGGTTGTGGCGGGCCTCGGTGTCCCCGACCGCGAACGTGGAGAAGGGCGCGCCCTCCTCGGTGTCCCACAGGGCCTCGGCGGCGGCGAGCTTCATGGGTTCGAACTCGGCGGCGAGCTTGGCCTGGTTGTCTCCGGAGAGGACGGTGAACGCGCCGGCGACGAGGACGACGACGAGGCCGACCTTCATGGCGCCGCGGAACAGGGCGCGTTCGCTCGTGGAGGGGGCCACCCCGGTCTCACCGGTGTCACCGTGCTTGATGTCGCGCCAGAGCTTGAAGGCGCAGACCGCGACGACGAAGAGTCCGGCGGTGATGAAGGCGGCGCCGACGGTGTGGATGTAGGTGGACCAGGCCTGGTCGTTGGTGAGCACGGCCCAGATGTCGTTGAGCTCGGCGCGGCCGGTCTCCTCGTTGATCTCGTAGCCGACCGGGTTCCGCATCCAGGCGTTGGCGGCCAGGATGAAGTAGGCCGACAGGTTGGTGCCGATCGCGACCAGCCAGATGCAGGCCAGGTGAACGCCTCGGGGGAGGCGGTGCCAGCCGAAGATCCACAGGCCGATGAAGGTGGACTCCAGGAAGAAGGCGAGCAGGGCCTCCATGGCCAGGGGTGCTCCGAAGACGTCGCCGACGAAGCGGGAGTACTCGCTCCAGTTCATGCCGAACTGGAACTCCTGCACGATGCCGGTGACCACGCCCATGGCGAAGTTGATCAGGAACAACTTGCCGAAGAACTGGGTGGCCTGAAGGTACTCGTGGCGTCCCGTGCGGTACCAGAAGGTCTGGAGGATGGCCACGATGAACGACAGTCCGATGGTCAGGGGCACGAACAGGAAGTGGTAGATCGTGGTGACCCCGAACTGCCATCGCGCCAGGTCTAGAGCTTCCATGTACGCCTCTCAAGTACCGACTGCCGGTAGTACTACAAACTGTAGTGCTACGAGTTGTCGTAATCGAGGGACCCCCCTGTGAAACAGGGCTCACCCGGCTCCGCGTCGGTGTCGAGGGCACGAGAACGGCGGCGCGCCCCCGGGGTCCGGGGGTGCGCCGCCGTGTGTCCGTCCTGCGTCGGCGAGGCGTCGTCGCAGGTGAGGAGGGGTGCGGGGAGAGAAGCGGCGAGACCGGGATCGACCGTCGGTGGTCTCGACCACATCCGTCAGCCGCGCGTCTCCAGCATCCGTTCCATGTTCTCCATCTCGGAGGTCTGGGCGTCGACCATGCCCTGGGCGAGGTTCACGACCAGATCCTCGTTGCCCAGGTCCACCTCGGCCTCGGCCATCTCGATCCCGCCCAGGTGGTGGGCGATCATCAGGTCGAGGAACATCACCTCGGCCTCCTCGCCCTCCGACTCCTGGAGGGCGACGAGTTGTTCGCTGGTGGCCAGGCCCGGCATGGTGTCGGGCACCTCGCCCTCACCGCCGCCGTGGTCGTGGCCCTCCATCCAGGTCATCGGAGGCTCCGACGCCCGGGAGTTGAGTCCCCACGCGGCCAGCCATCCCTGCATCATCCCGATCTGGGCCTGCTGGGTCCGGGCCATGTCCATCGCCACGGTGTGCAGCTCGGGATCGTCGGTCTTGCCGAGGATGATCATCGACATGTCCACCGCCTGAGCGTGGTGGGCGCTCATGTCCCGCAGGAAGCCGGCGTCGGGGCCGGTGTCCAGCGGGTGTGAGGGACGTCCCACCAGAAAACCGCCGGCCAGCGCCAGAACCACGAGGACCACGGCCGTCCAGAGCGGAACGGAACGTGGCCCGGCGGGCGACTCCCGCTTCGGGGAGAAACCCTCGGGCAGGTCCGATTCGTCATCGTGTACGGCGTTGTCGTCGTCGCGGGTATCCCCGGACGCCGATCCGGTTACTCGGTCCATTCGATTCACCCCGGTCAAATCGCCCCACTCTGGTGACAAAGTAGAGGATAGGTAAAGTCCTGTTCGACCACATGTATCCCAGGAGACTCAGTGGCCAAGAAATCGAAGGCGGAGGAGCGTCGCGCCCGAGCGGCCGCGCTGCGTGAGGCGCAGCGGAAGAAGGACCGCCGTAACAAAGCCCTCAAGATCGCTGGTGCCAGCGTAGCGGGGGCCGCTGTACTGGGCCTCCTGGGTACCGCGATCTTCATGGAGTTGAAGAGCCGCAACATCGAAGGCGTCGCCGAGTACGAGGTCGGTGACTTCAGCCATGTGGACGTCGGCGAGAAGGTGGACTACGAACAGTCCCCTCCGGTGGGCGGACAGCACTGGCCCTACTGGCAGAACTGTGGCGTCTACACCGACCCGATCACGCCCGAGTTCGGCGTCCACTCCCTGGAACACGGCGCCGTATGGATCAATTACGACCCGGAGCTGCCCGAGGAGAAGGTGACGGCTCTGGAAGGCTTCTACAACCCGGGCGACTACCTTCTGGTGACCCCCTACGAGGGTGACATGGACGCCCCGATCGTCGCCTCCAGTTGGGGCAGACAGATCTCCGTCGACGCCCCCGACGACGAGAACCTCCTCCGCTTCGTGCAGCTCTACGAGCGCGGTACCGACGTCCCCGAACCGGGCGCGGCCTGCTCCGGATCGGTCCAGGAGACCCAGGCCGACTTCGAGGCCCAGCTCGCCGAACAGGCCGAGAACCCCGAGGCCCTCGAAGGCGCGGAGAACGACGACCAGGGTTCCGACCCCGACAACGAGGACACCGACGGCGAGGCCGCCAAGGAGGACGAGGCGACCGAGGACGACGGGTCCGCGGAGGACGAGTAGCGATACCGGCCCCGAACCCGCCGGACGGAACGGGGGCGGGGAACGATCCGTCGTTCCCCGCCCCCGTGCGCGTGTCCGGGGTCAGACCCCGCTGTCGGCGCGCTCGTCCAGATGCTCGGCGATCAGCTCGCTCACCTCGGACAGCGCGGCCGCGGGCGCGCCGTAGGAGCTCGGGACGCTCAGCTCCACGTAGGCCTCCCGCTGGACGGCGGTGAACACCGTGGGGGCGTCCTCCGGCTGCGGCAGCCAGGCCACGTCGCCCACCTCCATGAGGACCGAGTCCATCTCCAGACCGGAGGGGCGGGGAACGCCGCAACGCAGACCGATGGGCGGGTCCCCCCAGGCCGCCATGACCTCGGACTCGGGCTGGAGGGTGGCGCGGTCGGCGCCGAGAAGGGTGTCGGGAAGGTCGGCGACCAGGGCGGCGCAGGGCTCGGCCGTGTTCGGTTCGGCTTCGAAGGGCTGCATCTGCACGGTCTGGCCACAGCCCGCCGTCAGCAGGGCGACGACACATGCCACCCCGAAGTACCGTTTCAGCACAAGCAACCTCGCTCCGTCGACGCGATCGACACTCAGATGTTGATGATGGGACAGGTCAGAGTACGCGCGATACCGTCGAGCCGCTGGATTCGGGCCACCACGAGAGCGCCCAGGGCGTCGATGTCCTCGGCCTCGGCCTGAACGATCACATCGTAGGGACCCGTGACGTCACTCGCCTTCTCGACCCCTTCGATCCCGCGGATACGCTCGGTGACCTCTCCGGACCGCTCGACCTCGGTCTGGACCAGAATGTACGCCTGCACCATGTTCTACTCCTTCGCGCTGTGCCGTGTGTGAGCCGAGAGCGGACGCCGTCCGGGTCGGGCACAGCAGAGGACGACGGAGGACGAACGCGGGGTCCGGACTCGGTACCCGATCGCGGGGTCCGGACCACCGTGCCGGAGCGTCACCGTACCCTGATCTGCGTGATGACCACCATTGAGGGCCTTGGTGAGTTCGCTCTGATCACACGCGTGACGAGCCAATTCCCCAGGACGGCCGATGTAATCCTCGGACCGGGTGACGATGCCGCCGTCGTGGCCTCTCCCGACGGGCGCACCGTCGCCAGTACGGACCTGCTGGTCGAGGGGCGCCACTTCAAACGGGAATGGTCGACCGCGCGTGACGTCGGACACCGTGCCGTGGCGCAGAACTACGCCGACATCATGGCGATGGGCGCGCGCCCGACCGGGATGCTCATCGGTTTCGCCGCCCCGCCCGACCTTCCCGTGGTGTGGGCCGAGGAGTTCACCGCCGGCGCCCGGGACGAGTGCGCGCTCGCCGGCGGGGCCGTCGTCGGCGGGGACATGGTGGGGTCGGACGTGCTGACCATCGCCGTCACCGCGCTGGGTGACCTGGAGGGGCGTTCCCCGGTGCGGAGGGACGGCGCGGGACCGGGAGAGATCGTCGCCTACACCGGGCATCTGGGGCTCTCCGCCGCCGGACTGGCCCTGCTCGATCAAGGGCTGGAGGGGCCCGGTGAGTGCCTGGACGAGCACCGTAGGCCCTCGCCCCCCTACACCGCCGGCCCGGAGGCGGCCCGACTCGGAGCCACGGCCATGCTCGACGTCAGCGACGGGCTCCTCCAGGACCTGGGGCACATCGCCGCTTCGAGCGGGGTGGCCATCGACCTGGAATCGGAGGCGTTCTCCCCCGAGCCGGCGCTCCTCGAAGCCGTCCGTGTACTCGGTGCCCCCGAAGGGAAGGCTCTGGACGCCGCCCGCCGTCTCATGCTCTCGGGAGGAGAGGATCACGCGCTGGCCGCGGTCTTCCCCTCCGAGGTCGAACTCCCCGATCACTGGCGCAGGGTGGGGGCCACACGTTCTCTCCCGGAAGGGGCGCGAAGCGGTGACGTACGTGTCACCGTGGACGGAACCGTGATGGACGGTGGAGGGTGGGATCATTTCCGTCGAGGGTGATCCCTTTTGGATTTGTCCCGTTTACCGATCGCGCTAGGCTTTGCCATCGCGGCCGGCGTCGCCCCAAGGGCGGCCGATCGGCCCATCGAGCGGCACCGGGCCGATCCACCGGGACCATTCCGATCACGGTCGAGGTAGGAAGACGGAGCAGCGTCGAGAGGCGGTCTATGAGGCGGCATGGCTAAGCGGTACGGCCCCCGCCGCGGAGCCCACCGCAGCGAACCGGAGAACGCCGGTGCCCTGCGGCGGATCGGCGGCTTCCTCGAGAGCACGGTCCCCAAACGGGTCGAACCTCCCCGACTCCTCAACGTCCTCATCGTCTCCGGCGTGATCCTGGGCCTGCTCCTCTTCGGCTACAGCACCACTCAGATCTACCTTCAGTTCGGCGGGGCCCCCGGCGCGACCGAGGAGACCGGGCCCCGCGACGGGAGCGACCACGACGAGGTCTCACCCGGGCCCGAGGAGAGCGACCCCGCCGGGCGACAGGACCGGGAGGGGCCCCGGACCCAGGCCGGGACCGAACCGACCACGGTCGTCTACCAGGTACTGGAGTCCTCGGAACTCGGTTTCACCGGACACGTCATCGTCACCAACACCTCCAGGAGCTCCCTCGACGGCTGGGAACTGGCCCTGGCCTTCGACAGTGTCCAGATCACCCACGTCGACGGCGCGGACTGGGAACCGATGGAGGACGGGATCCTGGCCCGCCGCTCCGGACCCGACGCCGGATTGGCCCCGGGAGACTCGGTCTCGCTCACCTTCGAGGCCATCGGTTCCGCCCAGAGCCCGACCCGCTGTTCGCTCAACGGCCACGTGTGCCGACTCTGAACCGCTCCGAGAGGCCCGGAGGCGCCGGCCACCGGACGCGCACACGGAAAAGGCCCCCCGACCGAAGTCGGAGGGCCTTTCCCACAATCTCGAAAAGGGGCGGGAGACCTAGCGGGTCACCTTGCCGGCCTTGATGCACGAGGTGCACGCGTTCACACGCTTGGGCGTGCCGCCCACGCGGGTGCGAACGGTCTGGATGTTGGGGTTCCAGCGGCGGCGGGTGCGACGGTGCGAGTGGGAAACACTGTTACCGAACCCTGGTCCCTTGCCGCAGACGTCGCAGACGGAAGCCACGGTAACTCCATTCAAGCGCTCGGGATCGCGCACGTCGCCGCACGCGAAGGTTCATCCGACCGGGAGAGGTCGGGCGGACAGGTCGGCGAGAACGCCAACCTCGGAAGAGTACACGACGGACATGTCCGAAGGTGGAATCGGACCACTGGACGGTATCCGTTCGCGCAACGGTGGGGCATGGTGCGGCCGAAGCCTTGCGCACCTCACCGAAGCATCGAGATCAGCCACACGGGCATGGCGAAAACGCGATGAACTCTGCCGAGTATACCGTTCCTGAGCAGTGGACGTGTGGCTCGCCGGAGAGCACCCCGATCGATCCGGGGCCGACGGCGCTCCGATCCGCCTTCGTGCGGCGGGACCGGCGCGTCTCACCGGAGGTCTAACGTGGCGTTGGATCGACGTACCAGTCCAGGACGGGGACGACAGTGAGCACCTGGGACGAGCCGCTGCGCAAGGGACCGCTCGGCGGCAGGACGGCCAAGGCCCTGGCCGACAAACTCGACCTGCGCACCCTCGGGGACCTGCTGCGCTACTACCCGCGCCGCTACGACCGCCGTGGCGACCTCACCGACCTCGCGCTGCTACGCGAGGGCGAGGACGTCACCGTGCAGGCCAAGGTCCTCGACGCCCGCAGGAAGACCGTTCCGGCCCGGCAGGGACGCCGCCGCATGGACATGATGGAGGCCACCGTCACCGACGGCACCGGCCGCCTGCACCTGACCTTCTTCAACCGCGGCTCCTACCACCAGAACGCCCTGGTTCCGGGACGACTGGCGATGTTCTCCGGTCGGGTCTCGACCTTCAAGGGACGCCGACAGCTCGACCATCCCGAGTACGTCCTGCTCGACGAGGACGGCTCGGAAGGGGAGGCCGCCCGCGCCTACGCCGACGAGGTCATCCCGGTCTACCCCGCGGTGAAGGGGCTGGACTCGGCCACCATCGCCCGCTCCATCGGGGTCGCCCTCGACTACGCGGTGGACATACCCGACCCGCTCCCGCCCCGGCTGCGCGAGGACCGGGGACTTCTGGGCGTGCACGAGGCCCTGACCCGTATCCATCGGCCCCGGGACATGGATCAACTGCGCCCGGCCCGGCGCAGGTTGAAGTGGGACGAGGCGTTCGTCCTCCAACTGGCGCTGGCCCGACGCCGCCGTGAATCCGAGGACCTGCCCGCCCGACCCCGACCGGGAGCGGAGGGCGGCATCCTCGACGCCTTCGACGCACGGCTGCCCTTCACACTCACCGACGGTCAGCGCGAGGTCGGCGATCGATTGGCCGAACGGCTGGACGCCGCCCACCCCATGCACTGCCTCCTCCAAGGGGACGTGGGCGCGGGCAAGACCCTCGTGGCCCTGCGCGCCATGCTGCGGGTGGTCGACTCCGGTGGCCAGGCCGTCATGCTCGCCCCCACCGAGGTCCTCGCCCAGCAGCACCACCGCTCGATCGGCGCCATGCTCGGGGACCTGGCCAGGGCCGGGCAGATCGACGGAGCGGAGAACGCCACACGCGTGGCCCTGCTGACCGGTTCGATGAACGCCGCCTCCCGCAGGGAGGCCCTGCTGGACGCAGCGTCGGGGGCCGCGGGGATCGTGGTGGGCACTCACGCCCTCCTCCAGGAGCACGTCTCCTTCGCCGATCTGGGCCTGGTCGTGGTCGACGAACAGCACCGCTTCGGGGTGGAACAGCGTGACGCCCTGCGGGAGAAGGCCACCGACGGTCGACCCCACGTCCTGGTCATGACCGCCACACCCATCCCGCGCACGGTCGCGATGACCGTCTACGGAGATCTGGACGTGGTGGCGCTGACCCAGCTGCCCCAGGGACGGTCCCCGGTGTCCACGCACGTGGTCCCCGCCGGTGAGAAACCCCACTACCTGGCCCGGGCCTGGGAACGGATCCGCGAGGAGGTCGGTCGAGGACACCAGGCGTTCGTGGTCTGTCCCCGGATCGGCGACGGACCCGACGGCTCCGGCGGGGGAGAGGCCGGAGACGAGGTGGACGCCCCGAAGGAGGAGGAAGTCCAGGGGGCCCGGCCGCCGTTGGCCGTCCTCGACGTCCTGGCCCGGCTGAAGGAGGGGCCGTTGGCCGATGTGCGCCTGGAGGCCCTGCACGGCCGGATGGCGCCCGACGACAAGGACGCGGTCATGCGCCGCCTCAACGCGGGGGAGACCGACGTCGTCGTCTCCACCACCGTCATCGAGGTGGGCGTGGACGTCCCCAACGCCACCGTCATGGCGATCATGGACGCCGACCGCTTCGGGATCTCCCAGCTCCACCAGCTCCGCGGACGGGTGGGCCGTGGTCGGCTTCCGGGGCTGTGCCTGCTGGTCACCGACTCCGAGGAGGGCACCCCGGCCCGGGAACGCCTGGCCGCGGTGGCCTCCACCACGGACGGCTTCGAGCTCTCCCGCGCCGACCTGGAGATGCGGCGCGAGGGCGACGTGCTCGGCGACGCCCAGTCCGGGAACCGCTCCAGCCTGCGGATGCTCACCCTGGCCTATGACGAGGAACTCATCGGCCAGGCCCGGGAGGAGGCCACCCGCCACGTGGCGGAGGACCCCGACCTGAAGGCGTATCCGCCCTTGGCGGAGGCGCTGGCGGCCCTGCTCCCCGAGGAACGGGCCGAGTACCTCGACAAGACCTGATCGGTCGCCCCGCGTCGTCGATCCACCGGGCGGCGCGGGGGAGGGGCGGCCGAAGACCCCACTACCGTGGTGGCCATGACCCGCATCATCGCAGGGGCGGCGGGTGGCCGACGGATCACCGCCCCCGACGGCCGCACCACCAGGCCCACCAGTGACCGCGCCCGGGAGGCGTTGTTCTCCTCGGTCCAATCCGATCTGGGCTCCCTCGACGGGGTCCGGGTGATGGACCTGTACGCGGGGTCGGGGGCGATCGGTCTGGAGGCCCTCTCCCGCGGCGCCGCGCACGCTCTGTTGGTGGAGGCCGACCGCAGGGCCGCCCAAGTGGTCCGCGACAACATCGCCGCCCTGCGCCTGCCCGGAGCGCGCCTGGTCGCCGATCGGGTGGAGCGGGTCCTGGCCCGGGACAACACCGATGACCCCTACGACCTGGTCGTCGCCGACCCGCCCTACGCGGTCACCGACGAGGAGGTCGGCTCGATCCTGTCGGACCTGGTCTCCCACGGCTGGACCACGACGGACACGGTGGTCGTGGTCGAGCGTTCCAAACGCGGTCCGGAACCCGCCTGGCCGAAGGGGATCGAGCTCGATCGCAGCCGGAAGTACGGCGAGGCGATCCTCTGGTACGCGAGGGCAACCGGGTAGAAAGCGGGCACACGTCACGTTTTCCGGCTTATCGCACGGGAAGGTTCACACGATCCATGGAAGGTCGTGGGGATGACGTTCTTCGAACCCACCCTGGGTGATTGCGGGCATGATGTGAGTGTTGTCCGAATCGGGGTCGGGTGAGGAACCCCGACGACCGTGAGAGTCGTCAGCAGTTCTGGAGAGGGGCGATCCATCGTGCGCCGAGCCGTCTGTCCGGGTTCCTTCGACCCGGTGACCTACGGTCACATCGACATCATCGGTCGAGCCGCCAAGCAGTACGACGAGGTCGTCACCGCCGTACTCAACAACGTCAACAAGCGGGGCCTGTTCACCGTCCCCGAGAAGCTCGACATGCTCCGTGAGAGCACCTCGGAGTTCGACAACGTGAGCGTCAGCGAGTTCGACGGGCTCCTCGTCGACTTCTGTCGTGAGAACGGCATCGAGACCATCGTGCGCAGCCTGCGGTCCGTGAGCGACTTCGACTACGAACTCCAGATCGCCCAGATGAACTACCGCCTGTCCGGGGTCGAGACCATGTTCATGACCGCGAACCCGCAGTACTCGTTCCTCTCCTCCAGCCTCGTCCGAGAGCTGGCCCTGCACCGGGGCGACGTCTCCAGCCTGGTCACCCCCTACGTCCAGGAGCGCCTTCGCGAGAAGTACGCCTGAACCGCCCGAGCACGGTCCGAAGCGCAGCGGAGGACCGGAACGAGCACGGTTCGGGGGCCGGGAGTGTTCTACAGAACGAGTCGAGCCGCCCGTGGACCAAGGCGAGCACAGCACGATTTGGGTGGTCGGGACATGGTAGGTAGAATCGTGGTTCGATCATGGGCGTCGCCGGTCTTCGGCGTGCGCTCAGGCCGGTCAGCACCACCGTGACCGACCGACGCCTCGGCGTCGGCGAGCTCGTGCCCGGCCCCCGGAACCTCTCCTGAAAGCGCGATCACCCTGTCTCGTCTAGATGCCCGCGACCCGTACGTGGTCGACACCCGCCAGCTGGGTCGCCAGCCGGGGTCGATGCGGACCGTCAGTCGTATCGTGACCATCCCCGAGGCGTTCACGACGGCGATGGCGAGCGTGCCCGAAGGCCAGGAGATCGAGCTCGACCTGCGACTGGAGGCCGTCATGGAGGGGGTCCTGGTCACCGGGACCGTCACCGGACGCCTCACGGCCGAGTGCTCTCGCTGTCTCGAACCCCTGTCCGAGGAGCTGGAGGCGGGCTTCCAGGAGCTGTACCGCTACGCCGACGACGAGGACGGTACCGCCTCGGCCGGTGACGAGGACGCGGACGACGAGGATGAGGACTACTATCTAGAGGGCGATCTGCTCGACCTCGAACCGGTGGTCCGAGACGCCGTCGTGCTCGCGCTCCCGCTCTCGCCCCTGTGCGAACCGGACTGTCCCGGCCTGTGTTCCGAGTGTGGTGTCAAACTCGCCGAGGCCGGCCCCGACCACGGGCACGGCGACGGCGTCGACCCGCGCTGGGAGGCGCTCCGCTCCATCGCGGACGACCCCGGCCGGAAATGAGCTCGTGAACCGGTCGCCCGCGGTGCCTCAGGGCCCGACCGACCGGAGCACACCCTCCCCGCCACAGCGCGCGGGGTGACCAGATAAGCGACCTCCCGCGACCGCGCGGGGGTGACCCAGGAGGATTGAAGTGGCCGTCCCGAAGCGGAAGATGTCGCGGAGCAACACCCGGACCCGCCGTTCCCAGTGGAAGGCGTCGCGCCCGGTGCTGGTCAACTGCCCGCGCTGCCGTGACCCGAAGCAGCCCCACATCGCGTGCCCGACCTGCGGCACCTACAACAACCGCCAGGTCACGAACCCGGCTTAAGGTCGTCGGGTTGTCCGGCTCCGGGCCCTGTCGCCCGATCCCGGTCTTCGACGAACGCACGACGGGGCGGAACCCATGAGGGTGCCGCCCCGCCGTGCTGTTCAGGGTGTGACCGCGCCGAACGTCCTTTCGTCGCCCGGGCTTTGTAGAGTGATCTGTCAGAGTCGGGGAAGACACCCTTCCGTAACACCTCGACACCGGTGATTCCGGTTCCGTCGGGACTCCCGAGTTCGTGGTGGCCGCCGGGGGAGCGCAGGCTCCCGCGACGATCACCTCGTTTTCGAGCGTCCTGTCGGTCCGGGGAAGCCGCTCCGTTCCGCGCGCGCCCGGCGCGCCCGACAGGAAGCGAACTCGCGTGGCAAGCCAACTCTCCGTCTCCGAGGCCCGGTCGTTCCACGAGGCGATCGGGGTCGAGGTGGACCCCAAGATCCTGCTCCGTGCCCTGACCCACCGCTCCTACGCCTACGAGAAGGGCGGGCTGCCGACCAACGAGCGTCTGGAGTTCCTGGGGGACTCGGTGCTCGGCCTGGTGGTCACCGACACGCTCTTCCGCAAGCACCCCGACCTGCCCGAGGGGCAGTTGGCCAAGCTGCGCGCCGCCGTGGTGAACATGCGCGCGCTCGCCGACGTCGCGCGCGGTCTGGGCATCGGCGCCTACATCCGTCTGGGGCGGGGCGAGGAGGGCACCGGGGGACGCGACAAGTCCTCGATCCTCGCCGACACCCTGGAGGCCATCATCGGCGCGGTCTACCTGGACCGCGGCCTGGACGTGGCCTCGGAGTTCGTGCACCGCCTCTTCGACCCGCTGATCGCCACCGCCTCCGGGCTGGGCGCGGGGCTGGACTGGAAGACCTCCCTCCAGGAGCTCACCGCCGCCGAGATGCTCGGTGTGCCCGAATACCACGTGGACGAGAGCGGCCCCGACCACCAGAAGACCTTCCGTGCCACCGTCCGGGTCGCGGGGGAGAGCTATGGCCTGGGGGAGGGGCGCAGTAAGAAGGAGGCCGAGCAGCAGGCCGCCGAGTCCGCATGGAAGGCCATCCGCGCCCGCTCCGAGCAGAGCGCCGCGCAGGGCGGAGACCGGCCCCAGAAGGGCCAGGGCTCCGGCAAGACGCAGAGCGGCCGTTCCAAGGGCCGCTCCGGCGGCGGGCAGGGCTGAGCGATGCCGGAACTGCCCGAGGTCGAGGTCGTACGTCGTGGTCTCGTCGACCACGCGGTGGGCCGTCGGATCGGTGACGTCGAGGTGCTGCACCCGCGTTCGATCCGCCGGCACGTGGCCGGTCCCGCGGATTTCGCCGGACGTCTGGAGGGGCGTACCCCCACGGCCGTGCGTCGCCGCGGCAAGTACATGTGGTTGGTGCTGGACAGCGGCGAGATGCTCCTGACCCATCTGGGCATGAGCGGCCAGATGCTGGTGCAGCCGCAGGGCAAACCGGACGAGAAGCACCTGCGGGTGCGGCTTCCGTTGGCCGACGGCAACGAGCTGCGCTTCGTCGACCAGCGCACCTTCGGTCACCTGTTGGTGGACGAACCGGGCGAACGGGTCGAGGTGCCCGCCTCGGTGGACCACATCGCCCTGGACCCCCTGGATCCGGAGTTCGTCCCGAAGGTGTTCGTCCGGGCCCTGCAGGCCAAGCGGACCGAGGTCAAGCGCGCCCTGTTGGACCAGTCGCTGATCAGTGGTGTGGGCAACATCTACGCGGACGAGGCGCTATGGCGTTCGCGTCTGCACTGGGCCCGGTCCACGCGGGGGCTGGACACCGCGGCGGCGTTGGAATTGCTGGGACACGTGACCGACGTGATGTCCGAGGCTCTGGAGGTGGGCGGCACCACCTTCGACGGTCTCTATGTCAACGTCAACGGGGAGAGCGGCTACTTCGAGCGCGGGCTGAACGCGTACGGGCGCCGTGACCGGCCGTGCGGCCGTTGTGGGACCCCCATCGTGCGCGAGGCGTTCATGAACCGCTCGTCGTTCAGCTGCCCGAGCTGCCAGAAGGCGCCCCGAGGGGTCCGCCCTTCATGACCGCGTCCACGAAGGTCCTGGCCTGGTCGAGTGGCCGCTGGACGCACCCGCCCGTCGCGGCCGTGGAACGCGGCTCGGAGCTGCTCGTGACGGCCGCCGAGGGCAGCGACGCCTGGCGCACCACCTCCTACGGGTTCGTCCACGCGAGTGAGCACGCACTCCTCTCTCCGTTCGCCCGGGACAGCGCCGTCGAGGTCGAGTTCACCGCCGCCTTCTCCGAGCAGTTCGATCAGGCCGGTGTGTTCATCAAGGTCGGCGAGGCCCACTGGATCAAGGCCGGGGTCGAGTTCGCGGACGGCGAGCCCCAACTCGGGGCGGTCGTCACCGATGGCATGTCGGACTGGTCGGTCGCCCCGGTCCCGGACTGGCTCGACCGCCGGGTCCTGATCCGGGTCAGCCGATCCGGGGACGCGCTCACCGTCCGCGCCTCCGTCGACGGAGGCGCGCCGCGGCTCGTCCGGCTCATCCCCTTCGCGCCCGACCTGGTCGCGTACGCCGGTCCGCTGATCTGCGCTCCGACCCGTGCGGGGCTCACCGTCCCCTTCCATGCCTGGCGGACCACCCCGGCGGACGCGGCTCTGCACTGAGACGGCGCGAAGAACGCCGGCGGCGTATGACCGTCCGGCCTTCGATGCGGAGCCCGCCACGACCCGTCACGGCCGGGAGGCGTGGGAGACTCGGTCATCCGATCTGTCGGAAGGCGCTCGGGCCATGTCCATGAGGTCCGTGGGAGCGTGCCGAGAGAATCGGGCGTGTCAGTGAGGAAAGTGTCCCCACGAAGTAAGGGAGTGCCCGGGTCATGGGGGAAGAGGACCGTCCGGTCCGCATGAACGCGTGGGTGCGCGGACGCGTTCAGGGAGTGGGTTTTCGCTGGTGGACGCGGTCTCGCGCGCTCGAACTGGGTCTGACGGGGGCCGCCACGAACCTGGACGACGGTCGGGTCGAGGTCGTCGCGGAGGGGCCGAAGAGCGCCTGCGAACGGCTTCTGGACCGGCTCAAGGGCGACGGAACACCCGGTCGTGTGGATTCCGTGGTCGAACGTTGGGGTGAGGCGGGGGGTTCCTTCGACGGTTTCGTCGAACGGTGAGTATGCTGGAAGGGTAACGCGGTTCGAGTAAGCGCCGTGGAGCGGCGCGACCGGGAGGTCGCGATGGCCCACGGACCACCCGAGGGCCGACCACCCGACCCCGTTCTCCGATCGGCACGCGAGTACGCGGCCGGCGAGGGGGAGCGGTTCCGTCGGAGGGGCCCGTAGAACCGGGGTGGATCACATTCGGACCGTGCCCGGCCACATGCCCTGATCATCTCTGTGCGGGGTGTGGAAGTTACGGACCGTTGTAATCCAATCTTGACCAGCGGCGCGCAGGGTGAGACTCTGGAAGGCATACCGCGCACCTTCCACCCGTGAGATCGGCGATCGACCGAGTAGGCCACGGGAACGTCCTACGTGCGCATCACCACTGGTCACTCAGTGTGGAGGACCCACATCATGGCGAAGGCTCTGTTCGGCCACGTCGGCGGCTCCGACCCTCGAATGGTCTCGGAGATGCGACGGCTTCAGAAGCGGGTACGCGACCTCGAGGACGAGATCAGCCGTCTTCAGGCACAGAACGACCAGCTCAGCATGGCCGTCACCGACGTCGCCACCAGTGCGACCGACCGCGAGCCCGCGCTCGCCTGACCCGCGTCGCTCCGTTCACCGTCCACGAGATCGACGGTCCGAACGAGACGCACCGATCCACTGACGGGGACGCCTACCGCAGCACAGGCGTCCCTGGCCGGATCGTCGACCGGCATCGGTCGGTCTTATAACGGCCTCCACCCGCGGTGGTGCCGTCGATCATCCGTTCATTCGCCGCCCTTTCCCTTTCTTTGCGGCTTCTTTTACCGTTGTACCCGGCGGACTTGAGGACAACCCTCCGTGTCCGCCGGATCCTCTCCCTGTCATCGGTCCCCCGTTCACCCGCCCTTCGCGCGACGACGGTGGCGCAGTTCATCCAGGGTGAAGTGCCCAACCTCCCTCTTCGGGCCCCGCTTCGTGGCACCCTTGTTGTCGGCCTCGTGGTGACCACCCGTGGCGACAACGGTGACCGTCGTGGGAGGTGCTGGTGTACCTGAAGAATCTGACGTTGCGCGGCTTCAAGTCGTTCGCGTCGGCCACCACCCTTCGTTTCGAGCCCGGCATCACCTGTGTGGTGGGGCCCAACGGCTCGGGCAAGTCCAACGTCGTCGACGCCCTGTCCTGGGTGATGGGCGAACAGGGCGCCAAGTCCCTGCGCGGCGGCAAGATGGAGGACGTGATCTTCGCGGGCACCTCCACCCGCCAGGCGTTGGGCCGCGCCGAGGTCAGTCTCACCATCGACAACACCGATGGCGCCCTGCCGATCGACTACACCGAGGTCACCATCAAGCGGACGATGTTCCGCAACGGCGGCTCCGAGTACGCGATCAACGGCGATACCTGCCGTCTGTTGGACATCCAGGACCTGCTCAGCGACTCCGGCATCGGCCGGGAGATGCACGTCATCGTCGGTCAGGGCCAGTTGGACACCGTCCTGCACGCGGGTCCCGAAGAGCGTCGCGCCCTCATCGAGGAGGCCGCGGGCATCCTCAAGCACCGCAAGCGCAAAGAGCGGGCGATCCGCAAGCTCAACGCTATGCAGGGCAACCTCGACCGGGTCACCGACCTGACCGCCGAGCTGCGTCGTCAGCTCAAACCCCTGGGCCGCCAGGCCGAACTGGCCCGTAAGGCCGCCGTCATCCAGGCCGACCTGCGCGACGCCCGCCTGCGGCTGCTCGCCGACGACATCGTCACCCTCACCGAACAGCTCGCCAAGGAGGAGGCCGACGAGAAGGAGGTCCTCCAGCGGCGCGGGGCCGCCGAGGCCGCCCTCGAGCAGGCCCAAGGGCGCGAGGCCGAGCTGGAGGCGCAGGCCACCGCGGCCGCGCCCGCGCTGGCCAGGGCCGGCGACACCTACCACGCGCTCTCCCGCCTCACCGAACGCCTGGACGCCGTACGCGGCCTGGCCACCGAACGGCACCAGAACCTCGTCGCCGTGCAGGGCGAGATCATCCGCCGCCGGGATCCCGAGGAACTGGAGATGGAGGCCGAGGAGGTCGCCGCCCAGGAGGAGGAGCTCCAGGCGGGGCTGGAGGAGGCCCGCGAGATCCTGGAGACCGGTGTCACCGAGCGTGCCGCCGCCGAGGACGCCCTGCGCCGTGAGGAGCGGCGCCTGGAGGCGGCCTCGAGGGCCGCCGCCGAACGCCGAGAGGGCATCGTCCGGCTCGCCGCGAGGGTGGAGAGTCTGCGCGGACGCGTGGCCTCCCACGAGACCGAGATCACCCGGCTGGAGGAGTCGGCCCGCCAGGCCGCCGAACGCGCGACCACCGCCCAGACCGAGTACGAGATGGCCGCCGAGGAGGCCGCCGGTCTCGATGAGGGCGACGCCGAACTCGACCAGACCCAGGAGCTGTACGCACGACGTCTGTCCGCCGCCGACGTCGAACTCGACCGTCTCCGCGGAGAGGAACGCGCCGCCGAGGGCGAGCGCGCCGCCCTGGCGGCCCGTAAGGAGGCCCTGGAACTGGGGCTGGCGCACAAGGACGGTGCCGGCACGCTCCTGGAAGCGGGGCTGCCCGGCATGCTCGGCGGTCTGGCCGCCCTCGTCCAGGTCGACTCCGGACACGAGACCGCCGTCGCGGCCGCCTTCGGGGTGGCCGCCGGAGCCGTGGCCGTCCGAGACCACGACAGCGCCATGGCCGCCCTGGAACTCCTCAAGTCCGAGGACGCGGGCCGGGCCGGCATCGTGGTGGCCCGGGCGGTCCCCTCGCTCGACCGTGCCTCCTGGCCTGAGGTGCCCTCGGGAGTGCGCTACGCCGCCGACGCGGTCCAGGCCCCCGAGCACCTGGCCGACGCCGTCGCCGCCCTGTTGGACCGGGTGGCCCTGGTCCCGGACACCCGGAGCGCGCTCGAACTGGTCGAGGCCCTGCCGGGCGTACGAGCCGTCACCCCCGAGGGCGACGTGTTCGCCACCGAGATGGTCCACGGCGGAACCGCCGCCGCGCCCAGCCTCCTGGAGGTCCAGGCCGCGGTGGACGAGGCCGCCGAACGGCTGGAGGCCGCCACCGAGAACGCCAAGCGGGTGGCGGCCGAGCTGGAGACCGCCCGCCGGGAACGGGCCGAGGTCGCCACCGCCGCCGAGGAGCTCACCGCCCGACGCCGTCAGAGCGACCGCGCGCGCAATCAGGCGGCCCAGCGCCTGGGCAAGCTCGCCGGTCAGGCCCGCTCGGCGGAGGCCGAGTCCGAGCGCTACGCGGCCGCCGCCGTCAAGGCCGCCGCCGCGCGCGGCGAGGATGGCGAGCGGCTGGGGCGGTTGGAGGAGGAGCTGGCCGAGGCGGAGGAGATCGCCGCGGCCGTCGAGGAGGAGGCTCCCGACGCCGACCACCGTGAGGAACTGTCGGCTCTGGCGGAACAGGCCCGCGCCACCGAGATGGAACGTCGGCTGGCGGTGCGCACCGCCGAGGAGCGCACGCGTTCGATGGCGGGCCGGGCCGAGGCGCTGCGGGCCCAGGCTGCCGAGGAACGTCGGGCCGTGGAGCGTGAGGCCGAACGTCGTCGTCGGCGCGCGGCCCAGGCCACCGTCGCCCGGGCCGTCGCGGAGAGCGCCGGTCTCGCCTTGGAGCGGATCGCGCTCTCCCTGGCCGCCGCCGAGACCGAGCGCTCCGCCGCCGAGGCCGAACGCGAGGCCCGGGACGGCGAGCTGAAGACCGTGCGCGCCCGAGTACGCGAACTCTCCGTCGAACTGGAGAAGCTCACCAGTTCCGCGCACAGTGGCGAGATGGCCCGGGCGGAGCGCAGGCTGCGCCTGGAACAACTGGAGACCAAGGCCTTGGAGGAGCTGGGCGTGGACGTGCCCACCCTCATCGCCGAGTACGGCCCCCGCGTCCCGGTGCCGCCGCCGGTGGACGCGGGCGAGGACGCGGTCCCGCTACCGTACGTGCGCGAGGTGCAGGCCAAGCGGCTCAAGACCGCTGAACGTCAGCTCAACCAGTTGGGCAAGATCAACCCCCTGGCGTTGGAGGAGTTCGCCGCTCTGGAGGAACGGCACGCCTTCCTCAACGCCCAGTTGGAGGACCTGAAGAAGACCCGACGCGACCTGATGGACATCGTCGCCGAGGTCGACGCCCGGGTGCAGGAGGTCTTCTCCTCCGCCTACCTGGACGTGGAACGCGAGTTCGCGGCGATCTTCGGCCGTCTGTTCCCCGGTGGCGAGGGGAAGCTGGTGCTGACCACCCCCGAGGACATGCTGACCACCGGTATCGAGGTCGAGGCCCGGCCCCCGGGCAAGAAGGTCAAGCGGCTGTCACTGCTGTCCGGTGGCGAGCGCTCGTTGACGGCGGTGGCCTTCCTCGCGGCGATCTTCAAGGCGCGGCCCTCGCCGTTCTACGTCATGGACGAGGTCGAGGCGGCCCTGGACGACACCAACCTCCAGCGCCTGCTGGTGATCTTCGAGGAGTTGCGGGCTTCGTCCCAGCTCATCGTGATCACCCACCAGAAGCGCACGATGGAGGCGGCGGACGCCCTGTACGGCGTGACGATGCAGGGTGACGGCATCTCCCAGGTGATCAGCCAGAAGCTCGAACGCCCCGCTTCGTAGACCGTCACGGCCGGGCGGTAGCCTGCCCGGGCCGTAACGGAGTATCACGAGGGGTGGACGTTGGACACCGAGGCCGTCTGGAACCTGCTCGCGCTGATCATCTTCGCGATGCTCTTCGTGGGCTTCTTCTACTGGCCCAAGTCCGGAAAGGAGCCACCGCGGTTCCTGCTCCGGATCGGGGTCTGGGGCGGGTACACGGCCGTGTTCGCGTTGTTGATGACCGACGTCGCGTGGCCGGAGGTACTGACGGGGGTCTCATCGTCATCGGAGGGGTTCGGCTGTCCGCCCGTGGTCGGTCGGAGTCTGTGGCTTCAGACCACTTACGCTCTCGATGAGTCCACCTGCGCTCCGTTGGCCGACGCCCGTCTCGGGCTGGCGCTCTTGTGCGCGATCGGTGCCACGCTCTGCCTGGTGGCCTTGACACGTCTGCGCCTGCTCGCGGCCATCACCGCGTCCACAGAACGCCCCGCTTCGTAGGTCGCCGCGGGGCGGTGGGGAAGGGCGCGTGGCCGAACTCACCGAGGGCGGGGCGCTCGGAGGCGGATCCTGACGGGCGGGGGGCTCTAGCCTTGCGGATGCCCCGATCCCCTTCATGAAACGGCAGCCGTGTTCTTCATCCCCCTGGCCCTGTGGGCCAGACGACGCATGCGCCACTATCCCGGCGCGGTGCGTGCCTGCCTGGCCACCGGTGGGTCCGGTGTGTTCACGGTGTGCGTCCTGCTCGGTACCTCGTACGGGGCCCAACCCCCGCCCGGTGAGGAGGGCAGGGTGCGTTGCACCCCGATCGTGTGGGTGGGCCCGTCCCTGTGGGACGACCACCGGGATCGGGGCGAGGATCTCGAACAGCTGCTCCGGCAGGAATGGGTGGACGCCTCCTGCGCCGAACGCAAGGTCCGTCGCGCGGGCCTGTCCATGGCGATCGCCCTGCCCTCGACCGCCCTGCTTGGGTACGGGGCGGCGCGTCTGCGCTCCACCCGGGGCGACGAGCCCTAGCCGGTCCCTAGCGGTCGAGGGAGCCGATGAAGCGGGAGGCCTCGTCCTCGGTCATCCCGGTCTCCTTCGCGACCAGCGCGACCGAGCCGGCGACACGGTCCTGGGACAGCAGTTCCCGGACCCGGTCGGCGAGGCTCCGTCCCGGCGCGGGGGCGGGCGCCCATCGTCCCGCCTCGATGGCCTCGGAGAGGTTCTTGGCCTCGGCCAGTCCCAGCCCGGTGAGCTCTCGGATCCGCTTGATGGCGTGGATCTTGTGGCCGCTCCGCAGGAGACCCAGGACCTCCTCGTACCCTGCGCGGTCGAGCTCCGCCCGGACGGGTTCGGGTTCGGGGCCGAAGAGTCGGCTGAGGAATCCGGCCATGGGTCGATGTGTCCCTTCGAGGTGGGGAGACGGTGGTCGCGTCCAGGTCTCGCAGTGTACGCCCGCCTCGTCCCACCCCCACGACGAACGAAGGGGGCCGGCCTCCGCAGAGGGGGCCGGCCCCGCGTCGTGCGTGGGTGGATCAGCCTCGGTCGATGGTGATGACCGGGGAGGTCCAGGTCTCCCAGTGGTCCGGGTTCTCCGGGTCGCCGAGCGCCTTCAGGGCCCGGGCCTCCAGCCGGTAGGAGCCGTCACGGACGTCGGTCACGCGACCATGCCGGTCCGTCACGGTGCCGTCCCAGGGGTAGGCGAAGAAGGCCGTGCCGTTCGCGCTGCGGTTGACGTAGTCGACCGACACCGCCACGTTGCGGTCCGGGTGGACCGGACGGCCGGTGCGTTCGTCGACGACGGTCATCTCCAGCTTGGTGACGTGGTGGTCGAAGTGCGCGATCACGTACGGGACGTCGGGCAGACCGTCGACCACGCCCAGGGTGTAGGTCTCGCCGTCGGCACGGTTCTCGTAGGAGCCTCCGTCACCGGAGCAGTCCAGCCCGGAGAGGACCGCGCAGTCGGTCATCCTGGTCAGCCACGGCAGGTCGTGGGTGACGCCGTCCCCGTCGGTGATCGGGGTCATCGCCTCGATCGCCTGGTAGTCGCCGTTGTAGGCGGCGTAGGGGACGCGGTAGGTCTCCTTCTCACCGTCGACCTCGGTGACCTCGACGTAGCCGCCGTAGATCATCTGGTGGAGTTCGTCGGCCGGCGGGGTGAAGGTCACCTCGACGGAGGCGGAGGCGCCGGCCGCCACGGTGACCTCGGTCGAGTCGAAGGAGGCCTCGGCGTAGGAGTCGTTGAACCGCGGCTCGAAGGTGTCGCCGTGGGTGCCCAGGGCGGGCGCGTGCGAGATCTCGTAGGTGGTCTCGGCGTCGCCGTCGTTGGTGATGGTGACGGTCTCGGTCACCGGCCCCTCGGTGGCGCCCAGGGCGAGCTTGCCGGGGGAGAGCGATGTGGTGGCCAGGACGGCCCCGGGGACGTCGAGCATGCCCGCGCCCTGACGGTGCACGTTGTCCAGGGCGTCGAGGTCGGGGTTCCCCCACCAGCGTTTCGGGTCGGCCGAGTTCTGGAGGACGTCGCGCACCTGGTGCGCCTCCAGGTCGGGGCGCGCCTCCAGGAGGAGGGCGACGCCGCCGGCGACGTGCGGAGCGGACATCGAGGTGCCGCTGACGGTGGCGTACCCGCCCCGGTTCATCGGGTAGGTGGAGTTGATCAGACCGCCCGGGGCGCCGATGTCCGGCTTCAGGTCCAGGTCGGCGGCCAGGCCGTAGGAGCTGAAGCTGCTGATGAGGCCGCCGGTCGGGTTGGGGATGGTCGCCTCTTCGCCGGTCCAGGTGAGGGTGACGGGGTCGCCGGCCTCCAGGAGTTCGAGGAGGTGCGCGCCGATCTCGTCGGTGACGCCGATGGAGAAGGCGCCCCGGTCGACGATGCCGCCGCCGGCGAACATGCCGGGCAGGTTGTTGTAGACCACGACACCGGTGGCGCCGGCGTCGACGGCGGCGTCGTACTTCTCGGTGAAGGTGCATTCGCCCCGCACCATCAGCGCGGTCTTGCCGGCGGGGTCGCCTTCGAGTTCGTCGCCCGCGGCCAGACAGCCTCGGCCGATGTGGACGAGTTCGTCGCTCTCGCCCGAGGTGGGCGGCAGGGGCGCGTCCCCCATCTCCATGTAGGCGACGGTCTCACCGCTCTGGGTGACCTCGGCGGCGGAGGCGCGGATGTGGGTGTTGTCGTATGCGGCGACCCCGATGACGTCGGCGCCCAGCCCGGGGGCTCCGGCCGAGTACAGGCCACTGGCCCCCTCGTTGCCGATGGAGGCGACCACGACCATGCCCTCGTCGACGAGGTTGTCGGAGGCGATGGCGGTCGGGTACTGCGGCCAGGAGTGCGCCGAGCCGACGCTCATGTTGAGCACGTCCATGTCGTCGGCCAGAGCCTGTTCCATGGCGGCGATCATGATGTCGGCGGAGGTGGAGCCGGTGCAGCCGAAGACCTTGTAGGCGCCGAAGACGACGTCGGGGGCCACACCGGTGACCTTCCCCTCGGCGCCGACGATGCCGGCGACGTGGGTGCCGTGGCCGTTGCAGTCCTGCGGGTCGTCGTCGGGGGCGGGGGTGTCGGCGTTCGGGTTCCCGGCGTTGTAGTCGTCGCCGACGAAGTCGTGGCCGGCCACCACGCGCTCGGTGGGGAACTCACCGGGGCCGCCGAGGTCCGGGTGAGTGTAGTCGACCCCGGTGTCCATGATGGCCACGCGCAGGCCTTCGCCGGTGATGCCGAGTTCGCTCTGGACGATGTCGGCGCCGGTCATGCCCAGCGCGGTGTCCATCTCGGGAGCGCTGTCGTCCAGGTCGGGGATCTCGTAGCGCACCACGGGGTGGATGGCGGCCACACCGGAGATCTCCCGGGCGGCGCTCACCTGGGTGTCGTCCATTTCGACGGAGAGACCGTTCCACAGTTCGTCGAAGGAGAGGCGCTCGGTGTATTCGAGTCCTTGTTCCTCCGCCTCGGCGCGGAATTCGGTGTGCTCGTTCTCGACGCGGGCCGCAGAGGTGCCCTCGGAGGTGGGCGGGCTCTCCAGTTCGATGAACCACAGGTCCTGGACCTGGTGGGCGAGTTCGCCGTTCTCCGCGGTGGGGGCCGGGTACAGGGGGGCGAGCCCGGCCTCCTCGTCGGCGCTCGCGGGCGTGGCCACGACCAGTCCGGCCATGAGTGTCAACCCGGCGAGGGAGGCCAGGCGTGAGCGGTGGGGTACCACCTTGTCAACACATCCCTTCTCGTGCGCGCCTCAGGACAGTGGGGGAACGGCGGCCCGCCGGGCATGGAGACGCACACACGGGGGGATACGCCGAGGGGTGTCCGGGGAATCGGATGGTCGGCGCGCATGGCAACGTGATCATTGCCGTGTGCGATGTGGGGTGTCAATGTTCATTAAGACTCAATATGGCTACATGGCGGGTCGAAGTGGACTATGTTTCCCCTGCTGCAACAACTATTAATAAAACGGACTGATCGCTCTTTCTTGGACAAGTAATAAGAACGTGCTCGACCGAAAAGTAGGCCGGAAGGACGACCGTTTCATTGGAAACCCCGGCCGAGGTCGAAGGACACGCAGGTCAAAGCGGGTGTGATCGCCATGTTCGCCGCGAACGACCGCCGAGTACAGTAGAGGGGTTGTGCCGCTCCGAACGGCACGACCGGTGTCGAACGAGCGAAGTCCGGTACACGGCCGCATCCGGCCGCCAACCCGGCGCTGTCCCGCAACTGTGAAGCCCCGCCCAGGCGGGGACGAGCCAGGTCGCCTCTTCGACGCCGACGTTCCAGTCCTCGTGGGAAGGACCGGCCGTCCCCGCCTGGGCCGTGCTCCTCCCCGGTCCATCGAAGGAGCACCGTGCGGATCTCCCGCCCGTCCCATCCCGCCCTCGCCGCCGTGTGGGGTGACCGGGACCACCGTCCCCGTCACAGACACGCGTCCCGCCTCGCCCTGCCCGCCGCCTTCCTGGGCGTCACGCTCGCCCTGACCGCCTGCGGCACCGGCGACTCCGAGCCCGAGGGCGCGGAGGAGACCACGACCGACACCGCGTCCGCGGAGTGCGGCGTCCCCGAGGCCTCCGCCGACCGCGCCCCCATCGGCGACGGGACCTTCCCCGTGACCGTCACCGACGCCGTCGGCGAGGTCACCCTGGAAGAGGCCCCCGAGCGCATCGTCTCGCTCTCACCGAGCAACACCGAGACGCTCTTCGCCATCGGCGCGGGCGACCTGGTCGAGGCCGCCGACGAGTACTCCGACTTCCCGCCGGAGGCCCCCACCACCGAACTCAGCGGTTTCACCCCCAGCGTCGAGGCCATCAGCGAGTACGACCCCGACCTGGTCGTCCTCGCCGACAGCGCCGTGGACTCGGTGGACCAGCTCGACGCGGTCGGCATCCCCTCCCTCGTACTGGGCGGCGCCACCGACATGGAGGACGTCTACGCCCAGATCCGCGTACTCGGCGAGGTCACCGGTAACACCGAGGAGGCCGACGCCGAGGCCGACCGGGTCGAGAGCGAGTTCAACGGCATCGTCGAGTCCGTCTGCGCCGAGCTGGGCGACACCGAGCTCACCTTCTACCAGGAGCTCGACGACACCCTCTTCTCCGCGACCTCCGCCACCTTCGTTGGGCAGGTCTACTCCGCCTTCGGTCTGGTGAACATCGCCGATCGGGCCGCGGACGAGGAGAGCGGCGACTACCCGCAGCTCTCCGCGGAGTTCGTGGTCGAGGAGAACCCGGACCTGATCTTCCTCTCCTACGGGGACGAGGCCGCGGTGGAGGCCGTCGCCGACCGCCCGGCCTTCGACACCGTCGCCGCCGTCGAGAACGACGCCGTCCATCTGCTCGACCCCGACACCTCCTCCCGTTGGGGACCGCGCGTCGTCGACTTCGCCGACGAGGTCGGCGAGGCCGTCAAGGAGAGCGCCGGTCGGTAGGACCGAACGGAACGGCGGGCGAGAGGCGGAGGAGTGAAGGGGTTCGGAATCCCGTTCGGCTGGTTGCTGGGCGGCGCCGCGGCGCTGTTCGTGGCCGGTCTCTTCGGCATCTCCGCCGGCGCGGCGTCCATCACGGCCGCCGACGTCTTCCGTCACCTGCTCTCCCTCCTGCCGTTCGGCGGGGTGGAGACCCCCCTCACCGAACGGCAGGAGGCGCTGCTCATGGAGCTGCGTCTGCCCCGAGTGGTGGCGGGAGCGATCGTCGGTGCCCTCCTGGCCACCGCGGGAGGCGCCTACCAGGGCGTCTTCCGCAATCCCCTGGCCGATCCGTTCCTGCTCGGAGCGGCGGCCGGCGCGGGTCTCGGCGCCACCATGGTCATGGTGTTCGGTCAGGACCTCTTCGGTGACCCTCGAGCGCTCGTCCCCGTCGCGGCCTTCGTCGGCGCCCTCGCGGGCGTGGCCTCCGCCTATCTGCTCGGAGCCACGGCCGGAGGAGGGGGCACCGCCGCGTTGGTGCTCTCCGGTGTGGCGGTCTCCTCCTTCCTGTCCGCGGCGCAGACCCTCGTCCAACAGATGGGCGTGGATCAGCTTCAGCGCATCTACGCCTGGCTGTTGGGCGGTCTGGGCCGCGGCGGCTGGGACGACGTGCGCCTGATCCTCCCCTACGCGCTGGTGGGACTGGGCGTCCTCCTGCTCTCGGGCTACCTGCTCGACATGCTCGCGCTGGGGGACGACAAGGCGGTCAGCCTCGGCCTCAACCCGGCCCTCGTGCGCGGCGCGGTCATCGCGGCGGCCTCTCTGGCCACCGCGGCGGCGGTCTCGGTGAGCGGACTGATCGGGTTCGTGGGCATCGTCGTGCCGCACATCGTGCGTCGCCTGGTGGGGTCGAACTACCGGGCGATCCTTCCCGTCACCATCCTGATCGGCGCCGCCTTCATGGTCACCGTCGACATCGTCGCCCGTACCGTGGTCGCCCCCGCGGAGCTGCCGATCGGCGTGGTGACCGCCTTTCTCGGCGCGCCCTTCTTCGTGCTCATCCTGCGCACCACACGTCATAGAGGCACCTGAGCGGGCTCTGACGAGGCCGATCGCGGCCCGCGCGTCACCACCGTGTGATGCGAAGGCGTCGAACACTCTGGGAGACTGGTCCCGCTATGGACTACACCTTGCTCGTAAGCATCATCGTCGTCGTCGCCCTTCTGGTGGTCGGCGGGTTCTTCCTGGTCAAGGCCCGACGCTCGGTCACGCCGGGCAAGGAGGAGGCCAAGCCGGAGGTCGTCGAGAAGACCGGGACGGCCGCGCCGGAGGAGGACCGGGAACGGGATCCGGGGACCGTCGTCACGCCTCCGGCCCAGGCCCCTCCCGTGGAGGAGCCCCTTCCCGCGTCCCCGGTCGAACCGGCCGAACCCGAGATCGAGACCCCGCCGCCGTCCGCCGGACGCATGGTCCGCCTACGGGCGCGTCTGGCCCGTTCCCAGAGCTCCCTCGGTCAGGGGCTGCTCAACCTGCTCTCCGCCAAGAACCTCGACGAGGACGCCTGGGAGGAGATCGAGGACACGCTGATCACCGCGGACATCGGTGTCACCTCGGCCACCCAGATCGTCGAGAACCTGCGCACCAGGGTCAAGGTGCTCGGCACCCGGGACACCGACGACGTGCGCGCCCTGCTGCGCGAGGAGCTCCTCGCGCAGATCGGATCCGACACCGACCGCGCCGTGCGCACCGGACCGCTCGGCGACCGTCCCGCCGTGATCATGGTCGTCGGCGTCAACGGCACCGGCAAGACCACGACCTCCGGCAAGCTCGCCCGCGTCCTGGTCGGCGACGGCCACAGCGTGGTCCTCGGCGCGGCCGACACCTTCCGTGCCGCCGCGAGCGAACAGCTCCAGACCTGGGGCTCCCGGGTGGGCGCTCCGGTCGTGCGCAAGGAGGAGGGGGCCGACCCCGCCAGCGTGGCCTTCGACGCCGTGGCGCGCGGTGTGGAGGACGGTGCCGACACCGTCATCATCGACACGGCGGGCCGTCTGCACACCAAGACCGGGCTCATGGACGAGCTCGGCAAGGTCAAGCGTGTGGTGGAGAAGAAGTCCCAGGTCGACGAGGTCCTCCTCGTCCTTGACGCCACCACCGGCCAGAACGGCCTGCGCCAGGCGAGGGTCTTCGCCGAGGTCGTCAACGTCACCGGCATCGCGTTGACCAAGCTCGACGGCACCGCCAAGGGCGGCATCATCGTCCAGGTCCAGCGGGAGCTGGGCGTCCCGGTCAAGCTCGTCGGTCTCGGCGAGGGCCCGGACGACCTGGCGCCCTTCGACCCGGAGGTCTTCGTGGACGCCATCCTCGGCTGAGCCGAGGCCGCCACCGGGCACGACGGCCGGGCACCCCGAACGGGGCGCCCGGCCGTCTTCGCGTGTGCGGTCCGGGCGTTCACGTCTTCGTAACACCACGCCCGGCTCTTTCACGTTCGCGCAACACGGCCGGCTCGGTCGGGAAACACCGGGGTCGGACAGTGGTCGCCGTGGTGGACACGACCGGGCTCGACGGTGCGCTCGTCGAACACCGCCTTCGCGAGACGTCCTTTGGAGGCGACAGATGATCGACACGGGAAACACCGCGTGGCTGTTGATGAGCGCCGCGCTGGTGATGCTCATGACCCCGGGGCTGGCCTTCTTCTACGGAGGCATGGCGCGGGCCAAGAGCGTCCTCAACATGATGCTCATGAGCTTCAGCAGCATCGCCCTCGTCAGCGTCCTGTGGGTGCTGGTCGGTCACTCCCTGACCTACGCCCCCGGCAGGGGAGCCCTCGACCTGTTCATCGGCGGACTCGACCACGTCGGCCTCGCCGACCTCGTCACCGGCGTCGACCCGGAGGGCGGATACCCCCTCCTGGTGGACGCCGGCTTCCAGCTGATGTTCGCGGTCATCACCGTGGCCCTGATCAGTGGGGCCATCGCCGACCGCGCCAAGTTCGGGGCCTGGCTCCTCTTCGTTCCGGTCTGGGCCCTGGCGGTCTACTTCCCCGTCGCCCACTGGGTCTGGGGCGGCGGCTGGATCTCCTCGCTGCACGAGTACACGGGGCTGCCCGAGGTCATCGACTTCGCAGGCGGCACCGCCGTCCACATCAACGCCGGGGCGGCCGCGCTGGCCCTGGTCATCGTCCTCGGCCGGCGCAAGGGCTTCGGCTCCGAGGGGACCCGACCCCACAACATGCCCTTCGTCCTGCTGGGCGTCGCCCTCCTGTGGTTCGGCTGGTTCGGGTTCAACGGCGGTTCCGCCTACGCGGCCGACGAGCAGGCCGCACTGGCCCTGGTCAACACCCAGGTCGCCACGGCCGCGGCCATGGTCGCCTGGATGTTGGTCGAACGCCTCCGCTCGGGGAGGATCAGCGCCCTGGGTCTGGCCTCCGGCGCGATCTCCGGCCTGGTCGCCATCACCCCGGCCGCGGCCGACGTCACCCCGGTCGGCGCGATCGTCGTCGGAGCCCTGGCCGGCTCCCTGTGCGCCTACGCGATCGGCTGGAAGTTCAGGTTCGGATACGACGACGCCCTCGACGTGGTCGGTATCCACCTGGTGGGCGGCATCGTCGGTTGCCTCGCCCTGGGGCTGGTCGCCTCCTCCGCGGTGCCCGGCGGCGAGGGCGGCGGGATCCTCGACGGCGGGGGTCCCGGCCTTCTGGCCGCGCAGGCCGTCTCCATCGTCGGTGTCCTCCTCTACTCCTTCGCCGTCACCTGGCTGATCGCGAAGGTGATCGACCTCATCATCGGGTTCCGTCTCCCCGAGGAGATCGAGACCAACGGCCTCGACCACGAGCTGCACTCCGAGTCGGCCTACTCCTTCGACGAGTTCGAGGCGACGAAGGACCGGACCCTCTCCCCGTCGATGCCTCCGGGCGGGGAGAAGGCCTCATCGCGGGGCGGAGGGAGCGATCTCAACGTCGAGGTCGACGCCTCCGGACCATCGACGCGCTGAGGTGAGAAGGGGCCGGCGGGGGACACCCGTCGGCCCCTTCCGCTTTCACCGGGGTGTGGAATCGGGCGTCCGCGGGAGCGCGGGCGTCCTCGGGCGTGATGGACAGGTCACTCTTCCGCTGGAAGTACAGTTCTCATCCTGGGCGTCGGATATGCGCACATGATCGCCGAGCGTTCTCGGCGGTGGCCCATGTCGCGGTTCGGTACCCTTTCGGAGCGGTGCGGCGGTCCGACCCCGTGAGGGCGGCGGACCATCGACGGGTGACCTCGAGTCCACCCTCCCCGTCCGGTGCGAACCGGAGGGGACACGCACCCGCACCCCGTACCGGAGAGCGGAGGGCGGCCGTCAGGAGCCGATCCCTCTCCGACGACCCACTTCACGCCGATTCGTATCAGCACCCCGCGTTCGTAGGGGGCAGGAGGCAAGATGGCGCCGGTTACTCACACCAGGGGGCGAAGAGGCGGACGGTTCGCCTTCGCCGCGATGGGCACGATCGCCGTGCTGGGCCTGGCCGGATGCTCCCTCGGGGACGGCGAGGAGACGGAGGAGCCCGCCTCCGAGACCGCCGCTCCGGTCGACGCGGCCCCCTTGCTGGAGGAGGCCCTGGCGGACCTCGCCGGCTACCCGGCCCTGGTCGCCACCGGGCAGATCGCCGGCAGTGTCGGCGCCGACGTCCAGGAGACCACCCTCACCGTCGCCGACGGCGGCGCGGCACAGGGGACCTTCCAGGTCAACGGCGCGAACGCCGAGGTGGCGGTCGCCGACGGCAAGCTGTTCCTGCGCGCCGACGAGGAGTTCTGGCTCGACCGGAACGTCTTCGGCCCCGACAGCGACGACTTCGAGGGCAACTGGGTCCGGGCCACCACCGGGCAGGCGGGCATCAACCCCTCCAGCACCCTCGCGCCGCCGGCGCTCGCCGAGATCCTCGGCGGTATGGAGCTGGACGACGACAACGCGGTGGAGGAGGACCTCGACGGCACCCGCGTCTACCGGATCGATCTGGCGGGCGAGCGCAACCAGGTCTGGGTCGACGCCGAGACCAACCGGCTCGTGCGCATCGCCATCGAGGAACTGGTCCCCGAGGGCGCCGAGAACGGTCCCCAGGTCCGGCTGGACCTCGCCGAGGCCGACGAGGCCGCCGTCGAGGAGCTCTACTCCGGTCTGACCACCGCGGCCGAGGAGGAGCTGACGAACTCCCGGGACGCGCGCGTGGAGGCCGCCTGGCAGGCGGACACGGGCAGCCTGAACTGTGACGAGGGTCCGAGCTGCACCTGGTCCGGCACCGTCTACGACGCCGGGTCCAACAGCAGCGGCACCGTCCTGATCCGGATGGACGTGACCTTCAGCAACGACGAGCTCGGTACCCAGGAGTGCTCCGAGTCCGGTTCCCTGGAGGCCGGTGGCACCCTCGACCTGTCGTGCGGCATCGACTACAACGTCACCAGCTCCGACCCCGAGGACTACAACATCGACGCCGACGCGGTCCTGTCCACCCGCGGCCTGACCTCCTCCCAGCAGGAGGAGATGCTCGCCGCCCTGGTGGAGCAGAAGGAGGCCACGCTGTCCGGTGACGCGGAGGCCACCGAGGACGGTGAGGGCGCCGAGGACGGCGCGACCACCGAGCAGACCGAGGGCACCGAGGACGGTGCCGAGGGGGCCGACGGGGGAGAGTGATCCCAGGGTGTCCCGGAACGCGGGGCGTGCGGAGCCGAGGGCCTCGCGCGCCCCGCGTCGTCGTTCGAGGACGCGGACGACGACGGAGGTGACGCCGGGGAGGAGCGGGCGGGTAGTCTAGATGAGCAATCCCGAGACGAAGGACTGGCCTGACTCGTGTTCGAGACGCTTTCCGACCGGCTGACATCGGTCTTCTCCTCGCTGCGCGGCAAGGGTCGCCTGTCCGAGGAGGACATCAACGCGACCGCGCGCGAGATCCGTCTCGCGCTGCTGGAGGCGGACGTCGCGCTGCCGGTGGTCCGCGACTTCATCGCGCGGATCAAGGAGCGCGCCCGCGGTGAGGAGGTCTCCAAGGCCCTCAACCCCGCCCAGCAGGTCATCAAGATCGTCAACGAGGAACTCGTCGAGGTCCTCGGTGGCGAGACCCGCCAGATCCGGTTCGCGAAGAACCCGCCCACCGTGATCATGCTCGCGGGTCTCCAGGGCGCGGGTAAGACGACCCTGGCCGGCAAGCTGGCCAAGTGGCTCTCGGCGGACCGCAACACACCGTTGCTGGTCGCCGCCGACCTCCAGCGGCCCAACGCGGTCACCCAGCTCCAGGTGGTCGGTGAGCGCGCGGGCACCCCGGTGTTCGCCCCCGAGCCGGGCAACGGTGTCGGCGACCCGGTCGAGGTGGCCCGCGAGTCGATCGAGCACGCCCGTCGCAACAACCACAACGTCGTCATCATCGACACCGCCGGTCGTCTCGGTGTGGACACCGAGATGATGCGACAGGCCGCGGACATCCGTGACGCGGTGCGGCCGGACGAGATCGTCTTCGTCGTCGACGCGATGATCGGTCAGGACGCGGTCAACACCGCCCAGGCCTTCCTCGACGGCGTCGGCTACGACGCGGTGGCGCTCACCAAGCTCGACGGCGACGCCCGAGGCGGCGCGGCCCTGTCGATCAGGCACCTCACCGGTCGCCCGATCATGTTCGCCTCCACCGGCGAGAAGCTCGAGGACTTCGACCTCTTCCACCCGGACCGGATGGCCTCGCGCATCCTGGACATGGGCGACGTCCTCACCCTCATCGAACAGGCGCAGCGCACGTTCGACGAGGCCGAGGTCGAGAAGATGGCCTCGACCATGGCCTCGGACGAGGACTTCACGCTGGACGACTTCCTCCAGCAGATGATGATGGTCCGCAAGCTCGGGCCCATCGGCAACCTGCTCGGCATGATGCCGGGCATGGGCCAGATGCGCGACCAGATCGACAACATCGACGACAAGTCCCTGGACCGCATCCAGGCGATCATCCAGTCGATGACCCCGGCCGAACGCGCCAACCCCAAGATGATCAACGGTTCGCGTCGACTGCGTATCGCGAACGGTTCCGGTACCCAGGTCGGCGACGTCAACGGTCTGGTCACCCGTTTCTTCGAGGCGCAGAAGATGATGCGCAAGATGAAGAACGGCGGCGGCATGCCGGGGATGCCCGGGATGCCGGGCATGGGCGGCGGTAAGAAGGCCAAGAAGGCGAAGAAGGTCAAGAAGGGCAAGCAGCGCAGCGGCAACCCGATGAAGGCCCGTCAGCAGGAGGCCGAACGCGAGGCCGAGCGCCGGCGGCGTCAGGAGGAGGGGCCCCAGGAGACCCCGCAGCTCCCTCCGGGCCTGGGCGGCGGTCAGCAGCCCACCCTTCCGCCCGGTTTCGGCGGCCCCAACATGCCGGACCTGTCGAACTTCAAGTTCGGCAAGGACAAGTAGGACGAACGCGACCGAACGGTCGGTGACGAGTGTCATGGCCCGCCCCGGATCCCGGGGCGGGCCGTGTTCGTGAGGACGACCGGTGGACGCGGCGGGACTCGTGCCGGTGTCCTGTCCAAGTAACACGTCGGCGTCTGGCACAATGAGAAGTCGACTAACGGTGGCGGTCCAGCCCTCTAACTAGCCCGTCGCCCACGTCATGCCTCGACGGGTTCCACAACCCCACGTGGTCCGCCGTCAGGCGCCTAACACCGTTAATCGGGAGAAGACCACTCCAGTGGCTGTCAAACTGAAGCTCAAGCGTATGGGCAAGATCCGTACGCCCCAGTACCGTGTCATCGTCGCCGACGCCCGCAACAAGCGTGACGGCAAGGCGATCGAGGAGATCGGCAAGTACCACCCCAAGGAGCACCCGAGCCTCATCGAGGTCGACTCCGAGCGGGTCCAGTACTGGCTGTCCGTGGGCGCCCAGCCCTCCGACGCGGTGAAGGTCCTCCTGCGCAAGACCGGTGACTGGCAGAAGTTCAAGGGTCTGGCCGCGCCGGCCCCGCTTCAGGTCGCCGAGGCGAAGGACCCCGAGGCCGCCGACGCCGCCTTCCAGGCCGCGCTGAAGGAGCTCGTGCTCCCCGGCCAGGAGAAGAAGACCAAGAAGGCCGAGAAGAAGGCGGAGAAGGCGGACGACAAGCCCGCTGAGAACGCCGAGGCCGAGAAGAAGTCCGAGGGCGAGGCCTGATCGTGCTGGAAGAGGCGCTTGAGCACCTCGTGAAGGGGATCGTCGCGAACTCCGAGGACGTCCAGGTGAGAGCCAAGCGGCTCCGCAAGGGCAAGGTCCTCGAGGTCCGGGTCCACCCGGACGATCTCGGCAAGGTGATCGGCCGTAACGGCCGCACCGCCAAGGCGCTGCGGACCGTCGTCGGTTCGCTCGCAGGTGGTCGCTACGTTCGCGTGGACCTGCTGGACCTGCACGAAGTGCGCTGACCCGCCTCTAGGGGCGCCGACCGGGATGGTCGGCGCCCCGCAGTCGTGCCCGGGCACCCGTCGGTGCCCGGGCACGACGTTCCCCGGGACCGGCCCGGGGCCGGAACGATCTAAGGAAGACATTCATGCGACTCGTGGTGGGCCGGATCGGCCGAGCGCACGGTATCCGCGGCGACGTCGCCGTCGACGTGCGCACCGACGACCCCGACGCCCGGTTCTCCGAGGGCGCCGTCCTCCACACCGACCCGGCCTCCGTCGGACCGCTGACCATCGCCTCGATCCGGCGGCACAGCGGCAGGCTGCTCGTCCGCTTCAAGGGCATGGCCGACCGCGACGCCGCGGAGGCGCTGCGCGGCACCACGCTCCTGGTGGACTCCGAGGACATCGCCCCCCTGGACGATCCGGACGAGTTCCACGACCACGAGCTCATCGGCCTGACCGCGGTCACCACCGACGGAGAGACGGTGGGTCGGATCGACGACGTCCTCCACCACGCCCAGGACGTGCTGGTGATCACCGCCGAGGCCGGACACGAGGTCCTGGTGCCCTTCGTCGCCGCGCTGGTCCCCGAGGTGGACGTCGCCGCGGGACGCCTCACCCTGGACCCGCCGCCCGGACTGCTCGACCTCCAGAGCACCGACTGACCGAACGAGTACGCCGTGCGCATCGACATCATCAGCATCTTCCCCGACTACTTCGCCCCCTTGGACCTGTCCCTGATCGGCAAGGCCTGTACGGCGGGCCTGCTCGACGTGCGCGTCCACGACCTGCGCTCCTGGACCCACGACCGGCACAACACCGTCGACGACACCCCGTACGGCGGCGGTCCCGGCATGGTGATGAAGCCCGAGCCGTGGGGCGAGGCGCTCGACGAGGTCGTCGCGGACCGGCCCGCGCGGCTGATCCTCCCCACCCCCAGCGGCCGTCCCTTCACCCAGGCCGACGCCGAACGTCTGGCCGGTGAGGAACACCTGGTCTTCGGATGCGGTCGCTACGAGGGGATCGACTCCCGGGTCGCGGCGGACGCGGCCGAGCGCATGCCGGTCGAGGAGATCAGCATCGGCGACTACGTCCTCAACGGGGGAGAGTCCGCCACGCTGGTCATGGTGGAGGCGATCACCCGGCTGCTGCCCGGGGTGCTCGGCAACCGCGAGTCCCACGTGCAGGACTCCTTCGCCTCCGGGGGCATGGAGCACCTGGTGGAGGGGCCGGTCTACACCAAGCCCGTGGCCTGGCGCGGACTGGAGGTCCCGCCGGTGCTGCTGTCCGGCAACCACGGCGCCGTGGATCGCTGGCGTCGGGACCAGGCATTGCGCAAGACCGCGCGCAACCGTCCCGACCTGATCGCGGCGACCCCGGACGAAGGGCTGGACCGTCGTGACCGCGAGGTGCTCGCGGAGGAGGCCGAGCGGCCCTCCTCCGAGCCGAACGAAGGCGCCCGTCAGGGCTGAGCGGTGTTCGCAAGAGCACGTGGCGGGCCGTTCGAGCGGTCCCGCCGGATGTGGCAGACTGGGTGGGTTCCCCCTCGGTGACCCTGAGGCATCCGCATGCCGGCGGTACGACGTCGGCCTCTGTGTCGGTCACCGGGTGGTTCCACTGTTCGGACCCGAAGGGGTCCCGCCCGTGAAACCCCTCCCCGGAGCGGCCGGGGGGCAGGACGCGGCGCGCTACCGATGAGGATTCGCGAGATGCACACCGCCATTCAGGAGCTTGAGAAGGCTCAGCTTCGCACCGACGTCCCCGAGTTCCGCCCGGGTGACACCCTCAACGTTCACGTCCGCGTGACCGAGGGCAGCCGTACCCGTGTCCAGGTCTTCAAGGGTGTTGTCATCCGCCGTCAGGGCGCCGGCAACCGTGAGACCTTCACCATCCGCAAGGTCAGCTACGGCGTGGGCGTGGAGCGTACCTTCCCGATCCACACCCCCGCCATCGAGAAGTACGAGGTCGCCGCCCGCGGTCGCGTGCGTCGCGCCAAGCTGTACTACCTGCGTGACCTGCGCGGCAAGGCCGCCCGCATCCGCGAGCGTCGCGAGCCCGCCGCCAAGTAGTCTTCGCTCCCGTAGCCGTATCCGGCCGGAACCACGCCGTTCGGCGAGGAGGCAGGATAGGCTTTCGGCCGATGAGCAAAGACGAGAAGGGCCTCGGCGCGGACGGGGTCCAGGACGAGGATTCCGTCCGGTCCGGCCCGGAGGAGCATGGCTCCGACACTGGCTCCCAGGCGCATGAGCGCCTGGGAGCCAGTGGTGTCTCCGATGCCGGTGGCGAGGAGTCGGAGGAGAGGACGGACGCCACGATGAGCGATTCGCAGAGCAGTACCAAGAAGGGGTCCTTCTGGAAGGAACTCCCGATCCTGATCGTGATCGCCCTGGTGTTGGCGTTCGTGATCAGGACCTGGCTGATGCAGGCGTTCTACATCCCCTCCACGTCGATGGAGAACACGCTGCTCGTCGGGGACCGGGTGCTGGTCAACAAGGTCGTCTACCAGATCCGCGACATCGAGCGCGGTGAGGTCATCGTCTTCGACGGCGACGGGTCGTGGGACGACCCCAACACCGTCCAGGTGCCCGAGCCCACCAACCCGGTCAGCGGTGCCTTCACCTGGGTGCAGCAGCAGCTGGGCGCCGCGCCCACCGGCAAGGAGTACATCAAGCGGGTCATCGGCCTGCCCGGCGACACGGTCGAGTGCTGTGACGAGCAGAACCGGATCCTGGTCAACGGGCAGCCCCTGAACGAGGAGTCCTACCTCTACCCGGGCAGCGTGGAGAGCCACACCGAGTTCGGGCCGATCGAGGTGGGCGAGGGCGAGCTGTGGCTGATGGGCGACCATCGGGCCATCTCCAGCGACTCCCGTTCCAACCAGAACAACCCCGGCGGCGGTACCGTTCCGATCGACCACGTGGTGGGTCGGGCGTTCGTCATCATCTGGCCGTTCGGCCAGGCCGGAGGTCTGAGCGTTCCCCCCGCCTTCGAAGAGCTCGAATCCGAGTGATCCGCGGCCCCGTCGGGAGGCTTCGAGGTCTCCGTTCGGAGAGGACGTCCGATGCGTCGAGGAGAAATCCTCTCGTCGGGGCCCGAAGACGCGTTTCGTGACGCATGATGGATCTTGGATCGTATCGGCGTTCTTCGAACGAGTGGCCCGTGTCCCCGGCGGGAACAAGTCGGGTGATCGCGGTGTCTCCACGTGAGGGGAACCGGCACATCACGACCGGAGAGTGCTGACGAAAGCGAGCGCGCAGATGAGTTCTGAGGACCTGGAGAAGTACGAGGCCGAGATGGAGCTTCAGCTCTATCGCGAGTACCGCGACGTGGTCGGCCTCTTCGGTTACGTGGTGGAGACCGAGAGGCGCTTCTACCTCACCAACCACGTCGACCTCCAGCCCCGTTCCACCGAGAACGGCGAGATGTACTTCGAGGTCGTGATGGAGGACGCCTGGGTCTGGGACATGTACCGCCCGGCCCGCTTCGTCCGCAACGTGCGCGTGGTGACGTTCAAGGACGTCAACGTCGAGGAGATCACCAAGTCGGATCTGGAGATGCCCCCCACGGACGGGTCCGCCCCGGGTCGGTGAACCCGGATCCGCGACCGACCTTCCTCCGGTCGTGAACGCCCCGAGCGGTCCTCCGCGCGGGGCGTTCCCCTTGGGCAGGGGTCCTCCGGCCCCGTCTTCCTCCCGCGCAACCACGGTGTAGGTGCCGTGTAAGTCGATCCGGCGATGATGGCGACGCCCATATTCCCCCGACCCCTACGTGTTCGCACGAGGGAGGGAAGAGGTTCTCATGTCGATCGAGACCCACCTGTCCAACAGTCTCGGAGATCTGCCGGTCGAGGAGTTCAGCACCACCGACGAGGGTGTCCTCGGCTTCGGTGCCAACCAGCCCGGTGGTATCGAGTCGCTCGGTTCCACGCTGGCCATGATGGAGATCGGCGCCTCCGGTAGCGGCGGTGGCTGCTGCAGCTGCTGCAGCTGCTGCCCGTGCTGCTGCTGCTCCTGACCCGGTGATCCGATCGACAGGGGAGCCGGGTCTCCTCGGCCGCCGTCGTTCGTCGTCGCCCGCGCCCTCCGAAACGCGATCACCGTTCGCGTTCGGGTCGTCACCCCCGGCTCCGCCAGGAGAGCAACCGGATGGTAGGCGGTGTGTAACCGGCTCCGGCGATGATGGCCACGCCCATGTTCCCCGATCCCCACGTGTCGTCCACGTGGGAGGGAAGAGGTTCTCATGTCGATCGAGACCGGCCCCCTCTCCGGCAGTCTCGGAGATCTGCCGGTGGAGGAGTTCAGCACCAGTAGCGAGGGCGTCGTCGGCTTCGGTGTCAACCAGCCCGGTGGTATCGAGTCGCTCGGTTCCACGCTGGCCATGATGGAGATCGGCGCCTCGGGCGGCGGCGAGTGCTGTAGCTGCTGTAGCTGCTGCCCGTGCTGCTGCTGCAGCTAGAACGGCGCCTTCGAGGCCTCTCGCGGGTCTCGGCGGTGCGGTCGGCGGGTCGGTCGGGTGTGAGCCCGGTCGGCCCGCCGACGTCGTCTTTCGACCCCCTCCTCGGAACGTTGTCCGCGAGGTCGGGAGGAATTCGAAGAAGGCGCTCACAAGGTGCAAGTGCCCTGTAGGTGGGGTGTAAGTGACTCCGGCGATGATGGCGACACCCATGTTTCCCCGGTTCCGACGTGCAACGCACGTGGGAGGGAAGAGGTTCTCATGTCGATCGAGACCCACCTGTCCAACAGTCTCGGAGATCTGCCGGTCGAGGAGTTCAGCACCACCGACGAGGGTGTCCTCGGGTTCGGCGCCAACCAGCCCGGTGGTATCGAGTCGCTCGGTTCCACGCTGGCCATGATGGAGATCGGCGCCTCGGGCGGGGGAGGTTGCTGCAGCTGCTGTAGCTGCTGCCCGTGCTGCTGCTGCAGCTGACCCGGCGTGAGGGCTCCGGAGCGGCGGACACGTTCCGGAGCCCATCTGACAAGAGTGAGGGAGAGGGCTCGGATGCGACCGAAGCTTCGGCCGGATGTCTACTACGTACCAACGCGAGACGGGGCCTTCATCATCGACAGCGCGCGGTCGGTGACGCTGCGCGGAGGGTCGATCTACGACTGGGTGGAACGGCTCGCTCCGAGCCTGGACGGGACCGCGACGCTCGACGAACTGACCTCGGGGTTGCGGCCGGCCCACCGGAAGATGGTCGGGGACCTGGTCTCGTTGCTGGAGAGCAACGGTTTCGTGCGCGACGTCGGTGACGACCGGCCGCACGGTCTGACCGACGAGGAGCTGGAGCGCTACCAGGCGGAGATCGCCTATGTCGACTTCCGTTGCGACTCGGGGCCGGCCCGCTTCGAACGCTGGCGCGGTACCCGCCTGGTGATCGTCGGAAGCGCGCCGCTCGCCGACGCCGCCGCGCGCGCCGCCTGGGAGCTGGGCTGCCGCCGGGTCGAGGTCGTCGACCCGTCCGACGACGCCGAGGCCCGCTCCGGCCGGGCCGACGACGTGCGGGCGTTGCGTGAGGAGGACTCCGAGCGAGAACTGGTGGAGACCCCCGCCTCCGAACTCTCCTCCGCCGTCGCCGCCGCCGACTTCGTGGTCGCGTTGACCGAGGATCCGGAGCTGATCGACACGGTGGCCGAGGCCTGCACGGCGCCTCTGCTCCCCGTCCTCGTCTCCGAGGACGTGGCGTGGGTGGGTCCGAACCCGGGCGGTTCGTCGACCTGGGCCGACGCGAAGGCCCGCTGGACCGACACCGGTGTCCTGCCGGTCGGCCCCTCGGCCTGGATGATCGGCCCCGCCACGGGTGTCCCCGCCAACACGGCCCTTTTCGCGGCGTTCCGCCTGGTGACCGGGGCCTACCCGGAGCCCGTGGCCGACGAGCTCGAACGCATCGACCTGGAGACCCTGGAGTCGGAGACCTCGCGTGTGCTGCCGGTCGGCCGCGTCGCGAAGACGGATCCGATGGAGTGGCCCGCCTCGATCGAGAGCGAGGCCTTCTCCCTGGCCGCGGCCCCCCTGTTCGACCGGTTCACCGGCCCGCTGTTGGAGATCGAGGAGCACCATACCCAGCTTCCGTTGCGCGTGGCGGTCGCGAGCCTGGCGCGGGACGGTGAGGTCTCCCAGGCGCTCGGTGTCGCCGACTCCCTCATCGACGCGCGGCACGACGCCACGTTGGCCGCCCTCGGCCGCCTGGCCGCCTCCCACCCCTCCCGGGGACCGGCCCTGGACATCCTCGGCGGTGAGACGGGATCGAACGTCGAACCGGTGGGGATCAAAGCCCCTCGCGTCCCCGGGATCGGGGCCGCCCTGGACCGGGAGAGCGCTCTGACCGCCGCGGTACTGGACCTCGCCGCGGAGCGGGCGGTCCCCGAGCCGTCGAGCGCGCCGACGATCGACCTGGAGGGCGTCCCCGAGGCGCTCGGCGAGCAGGTGCGTCGACTGGAATCGCTCACGCGGGAGACGGTGCGGGCGTTCCGGCTCGACGCCGAACTTCCCACGGTGCTGGTCGTCGCCGGAGAGGAACCGCTGGCCCGTGCCTGCGGCCTCGACACGGCGGGTGCGCTGGCCACGGCCCTGGAACGGGCCACCCTCGTCGCGCAGTGCGGCCATGACCCGATCACGATGCCCCCGATGCCGGAGACCGTCCCCGAACCGGAGGGCTCGACGGACACGTCGACCGGACCCGTGCTCACGACCGAGGACGCGGTGAAGCTGCTGGCCTCCCGAGGAACGCGACTCGGGGTCGTCGAGCTCGACGGCGAGCCGATCCTGCGCACGGCCACGCCGTACCTGATCAGGGTGGTGGAACTGTGACCGGAACACAGCTCGAAGGGCCGACCGTGATCGGCGCCGGAATCCTGGCCGAGGCGATGCGCGCGACCGTGCCGCCGGAGTACACCGTGGTGGTCGGGGAGGCCGGCGAACTGCCGGAGATCCCCGAGACCGACGGGCCGGTACTGCCGGTGCTCGCACGCCGCGACCGACTGTTCATCGGCCCGGTGATCCGTCCGGGACGTCCGGGCTGCCCGGACTGCCTCGAGTCGCGGCTGGTCCTGGCCCGGGAGTTCCCCGAGCCCATGGCGGAGATCGACGAACGGTACCCGGATCTTCTCCGGACCTGGCGGCCGCCGGCGCTGACCTCCGCGCACGCCGGCGTCGCCGCCGACCTCGCCGTCAAGTTGGTCGAACTGGACCGGTCGGCCGAGGACGTGCTGCCGGTGATGGTGGTGCGGCTGATCGGTATCGGGGCCCGCCGGGCCCGGCTCCTCCCGGACCCGATGTGCGCGACGTGCGGTTCCCTCACCGACGACAACCCCGAGGACACCGAGACACTGCGGCCGACCGAGTCCGTGGCGCACTCTCCGGGCTCGCTGCGGACCAGGTCCCTGGTCGACGACGACTCGTTCCTGCCCACCTACGTCGACCGCGACATGGGTCTGGTACGCACCCTGTTCAAGTACGGGCGCGGGGTGTTCCCGAACATGTCCGCCCCGCTCGGCCTGCGCAACTCGACCGACGTCGAACAGGGCATCGGACGCACCCCGTCCTACCGGGAGTCGGGGACCGCCGCGGTCGCCGAGGCGGTCGAACGCTGGGGCGGGATGAGCGCCTCCGGGCACCGCAGCGTGGTGAAGGGGACCTTCGCGGACCTTCCCGAGGCGATCGACCTGCGGCGTCTGGGGCTCCACGACGAGCACCGTTACGACGAGCCCGGCTTCCCGTGCCGGAGGTGGACCGAGGAGTCCGAGGTCGACTGGGTGTGGGCGAGGTCCCTCACCAAGGACGCCCCGGTCCTGGTCCCGGAGACCTACGCCTACTACCGCACCAGGCTGGTGCGCCCGAACCTGCCCCGCTACCTCTATGAGGTGTCGAACGGCTGCGCGGTCGGCGGCTCGATGCCGGAGGCGATCCTGCACGGGCTGATGGAGGTCATCGAACGGGACGCGTTCCTGATGACCTGGTACTCGCGCAGATCCCCGGCCAAACTCGACCTGAGCACCGCGAAGACCTCCACGATGCCGCTCCTGCTGGAGCGGATCGAGAGGCAGACCGGCTACACCGTGCACGCCTGGGACACCACCACCGAACACGGCATCCCCAGCGTCTGGATCGGTGTCGTCGACGAGGGCGAGCGCGAGGGGCGGGCCCGGTTCCTGTGCGCCTCCGCCTCCCACTTCGACATGGAGTCGGCCGTGAGCGCGGGTCTGCTCGAACTCGCCCCGATCATCGCCCAGCACGAGGACGAGGACGAGGAGACACAGGAGTACGCCCGACGGATGGTCGAGGACAGCGAGCTGTGCACGTCGATGCTGCACCACAGCCAGCTGTACGGCCGCCCGGAGGCGCAGGACCGGCTCGCCTTCCTCTATGAGGGCTCCGAGCGGGGACTGTCCGAACCGCACCCGGCGCTGACCACGGGTGAACCGACCGACCTGAGGGCGCTCCTCCAGAGCACGGTCGACCTGTTGGCGGAGCACGGGCTCGAAGTGATCGTCGTCGACCAGACGACGCCCGAGCACAGGGCGGGCGGACTGTCCTGCGTGAAGGTGATCGTGCCGGGGATGCTGCCGATGACCTTCGGGCACAGGTTCCGGCGGGTCCGCGGGCTCGACCGCGCCTACAAGGCGGCGGCCGCGGCCGGCTACGACGACGTCAACCCCGACCCGCACCCGTTCCCATGACCGATACCGACCCGAACACGGCGACACCCGGGTCGGCGGCCGAGGACGCGGCTCTGGTGCGGAAGTACCTGTACGACGTGCACTACCGATGGCAGGAGATCCACGCGGAGGGGCAGGGCGGGCTCGACGATCCGGACCGCCCCCCGCTGTTCACCCGCCCGGCCGTGCCGCGACGCAGGTACGCGCTTCCCGCCAGGCCGCGTCACCGACTGGGGCCGCTCGGGGCCGCGCTGCGCGACGAATACGAGCCCTCCGGGGCGACCCGACCCGCGTCGGGCGCCCCGGGCGGGCCGGACCCGGAACGGCTGAGCGCCCTGCTGTTCTACGGGTACGGCTTCTCCCGCATGGACGCCGGACCTCAGGTGGAGTGGCCGTGGCACCGGACGGTGGCCTCCGCGCGCTGCTTCTACCCGGTCGAACTCGCCTTGTGGTCGGCGGACGCCCCCGAGGGGGTCCACCGTTACGATCCGGCCCATCACGAGCTCTCCGAACTGCGCGACGACGTCGGGGCGAAGGAGTTGGCGGCGGCCGCCGCCGCGGACTTCGACGGCGCGAGGAACGTCCTCGTCGTCACCGCGCGACTCGGGAAGACGGCCTTTCGCTACCGGAACTACTCCTACCGTCTGGCGGCCCAGGAGGCCGGTCTGGTCGCCGGCAACCTGCTGGTCGTCGCCTCGGCCCTGGGAATGCGCGGTCAGATGCGGACGCGTTTCCTCGACGAGGAGGTCGCCCGACTGCTGGCCCTTCCCGACGACGACTCCGAGTCGGTCCTGGCGGTACTTCCGCTGTGGGACGCCTTCGAGGCCCCGAAGGAGCCCGGGTACCGTCCGGCTCCGGTCCCGTCACCGCCGCCGGAGCGGATCGTGGTCCCGGTCGCGGGCGGTTCCGGGATCGACCCGGTGCTGAGCGCGCGGATGCTGGCGGTCGAACGCGCCTCGTGGCTGCGGGACCCGGAGGAGCTGGCCCCGGTCCGGCCGGACGCGCGCGTCCGGCCGGGGAAGCCGGAGCCCGCGGAGGCGACCGCGTTCGACGTGCCGTTGGCGCCCGTACGCGGTGAGAGCGCCATGGACACGGCCACGGCCGTGGTCCGTCGTGACTCCGGGCCCGACGTCTTCCTTCCGACGGCGGAGCCGCTGCCGTTGGGGACCGTCTCCGACCTCCTGCTCGACGCGGTCCGGCCGCTCGGAGACGACCTGTGGCACGAGACCGCGCCGCCCGAGGTCGGGGTCCACGCCCTCGTCGGCGCCGTGGACGATCTGCCGCGGGGGCACTACCGGCTCGTGGACGGGGCGCTGCGGCCGGTGGGGAGGGATGACCTGCGGTCCCGTCTACAGGCGATGAACGTCTGGCGGACGGAGATCAACGCGCGTACCTCCCCGTTGCTGGTCGCGGTCACCGCGTACACGGAAGGGCTGCTGGAGCACCACCCCGGACGAGCGTTCCGCGCCACGCAGTTGTCGACCGGTGTGGTCACGCAGCGGATCTCGTTGGCCGCGGCGGCCCATGGACTGTCCGCCCGTGTCACCAACAGCTACGACGCCGAGGAGTTCGCCTCCTTGTTGGGGCTCGACGGTGAACGGGAGATCCCGGTGTTCCTACTGGTGCTGGGGCGCCCCAACGCGCCCTGGCATCTGGCGACGAGGTTGAGACCATGACGGTGGTACGTGTCGCGGGGCTGCCCGGTGAGAGCGCCCGGGTCGGGCGGCTGCCCGAGACCGTGCGCCGCCTCCGCGACCTTCGGGAGCTGCGGCGCGGGATGCGCGACCGCGGCGATCGGGCGGCGGACCTGCTCTATCCGGCGATCGGCGGCTGTGAGGACCGTGATGTCCGACGGGCTCTCCTGGCCTGCCGTCGGGCGGTGCACAACGGTCGGGCGCCCCTGCCGTTGTCGGAGGGCGCGCTCGCCCGACTGACGGAGGAGGGGCGAGAGCTCCTCGATCGGCTGCGCTCCGACCACGAGAGGTGGGAACGCGACCTGACGCGGGCGAAGGAGGCGTTCCGGACCGAGAGGACGGAGGCCTCGCACCGTCTCGCCGCGCTGGTGCGGGACGAGGACTTCCTACGAGCCCTGGCGATGGCCAGCGACGCGCTGTTCCCGGACGTGGAGGCGTGGCTCGCCGGACCTCCGGACGCCGCCGAGCACCTCAATACCCGGCGGCGGGTCCTCTCGTACGTCCTGCGCACCGCGCTGAAGACCAGCCCCTTCTCCACCCTGACCACGGCGGGCCTCATCGGCGGGACCGTCGATGGAGAAAGCGCGGAGGTGTCGTCCCTCGGATCCGGGCTCCCCGCGCCGGACCGGTTGTCACGGCATCTGGAACTCAACGCCGAGATCGAGTCCCGGCTGGAACGTCTGCTGGTGGCCGCGCACGGGCCGAGGATCCTGCGCGCCAACCCGACGCTGACCGTCTCCGGAGAACGGCTCCTCGTCGTGCACCCGGACGGTCGCTTCCTCGGGGTCCCCGCCCTGCCCTGGGTGCTCCGTCTCGTCGAGAGGGCGGGCCGAGGCGCCGCACCGACCGAACTCGTCGAGCTGCTCACCGGGGAGTTCGGAGCGGGCGAGGAGGAGGCCTCGACGTCTCTGGACCGGTTGGTCACGGCCGGTGTGCTCCAAGCCGACCTCGACGTGCCCGACCAGATCTCGGATCGTCCGTCCGCCATCGCCGACCGGTTGGAGTCGCCCGCCGGAGACCCGGTTCGGAGACTCGCCGAGGCGGTGCGCGACGTCGAGAAGGCCGACGAACCCACGGGCCGGTGGATGTCCCTGGGGCTCCTGCGTTCGGCCACGGAACGGGCTCTGTCGGCGGCGGGCGGGGACGCGACACTGATCCCCGGCAAGTACCTCTGCTACGAGGACGCCGTTCCGGACTGGAACACCCCGCCCCGGGCGCCGGACCTGAAGGGGATGGAGGAGGACCTGCACCGCGTCCGCCGGTTGGTGGCGGTGTTCGACGGCGCCCTTCCGGGCCGGCTGGCCATGGCCGACCTGATCGAACGCCGGTTCGGCGCGGGCACCCCGGTCGGACCGGTGGAGGCCTGGATGGCCTGGGGCGAGGCGGTCGCCTCCCCGGGCGGCACCATGGCCGCGGGCGGGGGCGGCGGAGAGCTTCGAGAGTTGCGTGAGAACCCCTTCCACCTGGGGGAGACCGGGCTGCCTCGCGTGGAGGAACTGCGTCGAATCCAGGCCGGCCTGCTCGACGTGCTCTTCCCCGAGGACCACGACGGCGACACCGTCCACGCCGACACCGAGGCCCTCGACCGGTCGCTCTCCGACCTGCCCCCGTGGCTGCCCCACGACCACCCCACCACGCTCTTCCTCCAACCCCTGCCCGACGGCACCGTGGTCTTCAACGCGGCCGCCCCGGGGCACGGGGCCTCGGCGGCCCGGGTGAGCCGCAGGGTGGGTCGTCCGGCGCGGGAGGAGACGTGGGAGGGTCCGCTGCGGGTCGAGGTGATGGGGCTGTTCCGCTCCTCCCTCAACCGGGTGGCCCCCTTGGCCTCACACGAGCTGGAGTGGCCGGGCTGCGTCCCCACACTGCCTCCGGAACGGCGGGTGCGCCCCGCCGACCTCGAGATCCGCGTGAACCCGGACAGCGGGCTCCCGACACTGTGGTGGCGGGTCGAGGACCGGCCGGTACGGCTGATCCACCGGGGCACCATGGCCCGCTGCTGGCTTCCGCCGGCGCTGCGGTTCCTGTTGGACCTGACGACGCCGCTGTCGGAGGCCTGGGCCCTGGTCGGACGGTCCAGGGAGCTGTACGTGGACCCGAAGCCCTCCGAGATCTCGATCCTGCCTCGACTGCGGGTGGGTCGGGTCCTCTTGGAGCGTCGGACCTGGATCGTGCCGTGTCGGGAGTTCGACGGAGCCGGAGGCGACGATTTCGACCGGTTCTTCGAGGTACGGGAACGGGCCGAGGAACTCGGACTGCCGGAGGTGGTCTTCGCCCGGGCCGCCGACCCGGGCGGGTCGGCGGAGGAGCAGGTCATGGCCAAGGCCAAGGACCGTAAGCCGCGCCCGTTGGACCTGTGCTCGTGGTGGGGCGTGGAGGAGCTGTCACGGATGTCCAAGGGGCGGGAGACGTTGGTGTTCCAAGAGGCGGCGCCCGCCGTGTTCGGTCCCGACCGGGTGGCGGAGTACGCCGTCGAGCTGCCGGGGGACCGCCCATGAGCTGGCTGACCGCGTACTGCTACTACCACCGGGACCCGTCCGTGGTGGTCACCGAGGTGGTCGCCCCCACCGTGGAGGCGTTGGGGGATCGGTCGCCGCGCTGGTTCTTCCTCCGCTACTGGACCGGTGGGCCGCACGTCCGTCTCCGTCTGTGGCTGCCCGACCCCGACGACCACGCCCGGGCCCGCGAGGAGGTCCGGAACCGCTTCGCGACGCTGGTCGAACGGAACCCCTCACAGGTGGCCGCGGACCCGGCCGACTACGCCAGGCTGGCCGAACTGATCGGCACCTCGGGGGACGAGGGCGGTGGTGAACTGCTCCCGGACAACACCCTGACCTGGGAGACGTACCGTCCGGAGACCGGCATGTACGGCGGTCCCGAGGCGATGGAGCATGTGGAGGACTTCTTCACCGCGTCGAGCCTGGACGCCCTGGACTACGTGGGGACCCCGACCGACCCCACCGCCCGCGCGGTGTGGTGCATGGCGCGGGGGCTGGCCACGCTCGGCGACGCCGAGTGGGCGGGACGGTTCGTCGATCACATGGTCCGTCGGTGGATGGGGGAGCGGATCGGACCCCATTGGCAGGCCCTCGTCGAGCAGGCCTGGCAGCGGTCGGGCGACCAGGTCCGACGGCTCGTCCACCACGCGATGGCCACGTCGGAGACCGGTGGAGAGGATCGGTGGTCGACCGCCTGCCGACACCTCCAAGAGCGGCTCGCCGACCTCGAGGAACGGGGAGGGCTCCACCCGCCCGAGGACATCGTGCCCTACGACATCGAACGGCTCGATCGGGGGATGGTGACGCTCTCCGCGTTGCACATGCACAACAACCGACTCGGCGTCCACATGGAACGAGAGGCACTCTTGATGGAACTCCTCAGGCTGGCCCTGGCCGACCCCGTATCGGTGTCGCCATGACGGCCGCCCGACGACTCCGGGTCGCCTATCACGATCCGGACCCCGCCCCCCTGCTGCGGGCCGGGGTCCGGCCACTGCTGGCCGAGCTCGCCGAGGCCGGTCTGCCCGCGTTCTGGGCACGCCACTGGCGACGAGGACCGCACCTGCGGATCGTGGTGGAGGCCGACGAACCCACCTGGGAACGGATCGTGCGACCGGCCGCCGACCGTCATCTGAGGCCGGCCCTGGCGGCCCACCCGTCGACCACGATCCTTGACCCCGACGCGCTGCGCGAACCCCACCGCCTCCTGGCCGCCCGAGAGCGGGAGCACGGACCCTTGGAGCCGCTCCAGCCGGACAACACCGTCGAGGAGGAGGCGCACGACCCCCGACTGCACGTCCTCGGCACCCCCGACGCGGTGGCCCTGTTCGAGGGGTTCTCCCAGAGGACCGCGGAGGCGGCGCTGACCGTCTCCGTCGGAGAGGGGCCCGCGCTCAGCTCCCACGTCGTGGACCTGATGCTGGTGATCGCCGGACGGGTGGGGGGCTACATCGAGCGCGGTTTCGTCTCCTACCGCTCGCACGCCGAGGCCCACATCATGGGCGCTCCGGACCCGGCCGCGGTCCGCGCCCTGTTCGACGAACGCTCCGAGCGTCTGCGTGCGCCGCTGGTGCGTCGGGTGGAGGCGCACGCGGACGAGACCTCGCCGCCGCGGCTGGACGAGGTGACCGAGCTCGTCGGTCGCGAACTGGTGCGCTCCGCCGAGGAGGCCGGCCCCCTGCTCGCCGACGGCCGTCTGGACCTCGACGTCCCGGCCGGTCCGGGCGAGGGCGTCACCGGGGAACAGACCCGGCACAGCGCCTTCCACCGGACTCTGCGCGACTCCGGAGACTTCGAGCGCACGCTTCGCGAGGCTTCGTGGTTCCTCCGCTATCGGGTGGCGCTGAACCTGTTGTACCTGCACCTGGCGCGGATCGGCGTCCGCCCGGTGGACCGATTCCTGTACTGCCACGTGGTCGCCGACGCGGTGGAACAGGCCCGAGGGGTCGACGCCGTGGCGATGGTGGCCGCCGGCGCGACGGATCTAGTGGGAGGGCAGTCATGAGCACGGCCGAGGACATGATCGCGACCGACACGAATCGGGAGATCGTGGCGGCCTACCTGGCCGACCGGGAACTGCCGAAGGTGTCGGGGGCCTACCAGCTCTACCCGACGCGGGCGGGCCGTCCAGGGATCGCCGAACATCCGCTGCCCCGGCCCGTCCGGGACCCCGAAGGTCCGGTCGACCGGATCTCCCGCATGCTCGCCACCGGCAACGGTCTGGCCCGACACCGTTTCCTGACCGTCTCGGGGGCCCGGGCGTTCCTTCCCACCGGGGCGCCCGGATGGGGGTTCGACGAGCAGCACGTGATGACCACCCTGCTCCGGCTGGTCGCCAGCGGGGGAGCGGCCTACCCGGTCGACCTGTGGCTGCTCTCGGGAGGAGGGTCGGGGCTGCCGACCGGGGCCCATCGCTACAACCCCGTCCACCACGCCCTCACCCAGGTCACCTCCGAGGACCCGAGACCGCGTCTGGCCCGCGCCCTGGGCGGCCCGGTCACCGACCTGACGATCGTGCTGACGACCCGCCTGGAACGCACCACCGGACGCTACGGCAGGTTCGCTCATCGGCTCCACCTGCTCGACACCGGCCACACCCTGGCCCAGCTCCTGGTCGCCGGTCGGACCCTCGGATGGGAGTGCTCCCCGCGTCTGGCGTTCGTCGACGACGAGATCGAGCACCTCCTGGAGCTGGGGGAGGAGACCGAGACCGCCTTCGCCGTCGTCACCGTCGGCCCCTCTCAGGAGGTGGCGCCGGCGAGCGAACCCGCCCCGGTTCGGGTGCCGACGGTCCCCGACCGCTACCCGCAGGACGTCCTGTGCGCGGTCCGACGGACCGAGCCGGGCGAGGAACTGGCCTTCGGCGAGATCACCATGCCCGGCGACCCCGCGCGGGCGATGCTGCGCCGCCGTAGCCCGGTCGGCGGGTTCGTGGCCCCGGCCCCGTCCCCGGAGACGCTGGAACCGGTGGCCGAGGCGGTCGACGCGGTGCTGGCGCCGTTGGGAGGACGCTGCCTGTTGGCCCCGCCCAAGGATCCGAGGGTGGCCACCCGGGTGGGGGCTCCCGGACACCGGCTCAACCTGTCGTTGGCCGGGGTGGTGGTGCCGGTCCTGGACCTGCCCGCGCTGGTACGGGAACACGGGGCCGCGGCCTTCCGGGTCGGCGCGGTCGCCATCGGCGCGTCGTTGCAGGCGGGCGCCCTGGTCGCGGCCGACCGGGGCCTGGGCACCTTCCCGCTCTGCGCCTACGACGGTCCGGGTATAGAGGAGGCGTTGGACCTGCCGGCCTCCTCGACGATGTGCGTGGCCCCGATCGGGGTGGCCGCCCACGTCGGCGCGGGCCTGGAGGTGCCGCTGTAGGAATCGCGAAGGCCCGGCCGGACGAGAGGTCCGGCCGGGCCTTCGACGTTCGTCGTATCAGGCTCCCCGGAAGAGGGCGGCGACCTGTGCCCGGGTGCGCGGCCGCAGCGGCTCCGACCAGGCCCGCCACGTCCGTTCGGTCAGTTCGTCGGCGTCGAGGTCCAGGTCGAGCTCCTCGATGTCGGTCGGGAAGCCCCAACCGCGCAACAGTTCCACCAGGGCGTCGGCGACCTCGGTCGGGGTCGGCGACCCCACGAGGCCCAGCGCACGACCGCCCAGGTCGGCCAGCCTCCCCGCGTCCCCGGCGAGCTTGTCGCCGTCCACGACCAGTCGCGCCCAACGGGTCAACAGGACCCCCAGGGCCGGACCCTTGCGCAGACCCAGCGCCGTCAGGGTGTTGATCGGATACCAGACCCAGAACGAGTGCATGTGGCGTCCGATCTGGTGCACCGTGAAGGTGCTGACGGAGGCGGCCAACGCGATCGTTCCGCGCGCCTCCAGATCGTCGCCGTCCGCGACGGCCCGCTCCGCCGCGGGGAGCACGGCCCTGATCTGGCCGATCGCCACCTCGTCCGTCAGGGGCGAGACGGGCGGGTCCGAGACCATCGGCACCAGGAGCCGAGCGAGGGTCTCGACCGCCCCTTCGGCGGTCAACGCGGGCGGCAGAGAGGTGTGCAGCGTCGGGTCGACCACCGCCACCCGGGGGAAGAGCGACCAGTGGACCAGGAACCGGCGATCGGGGCCGTCGGCCAGACTGGCCTTGGCGTTGACCTCGCTGCCGGTCGCCGCGGTGGTCGGCACCGCCACCACCGGCAGACCGGGGCGGGGCGCGGGTTCGGGGAGGACGAACCCGCCGCCGGGCTCCCAACCGGTGAGCAGCCTCGGCAGCATGACGGCCGCGGCCGCCGCCTTGGCCAGGTCCAGCACGGTTCCGCCGCCGATGGCGCAGACCGCGCGGACGCCGGCCTCGCGCAGGCGGCCCGAGAGGAGTTCGGCCTCCCCGCGGGTCGGTGTGGTGGCGGCGCGACGGACGAGCACCTCGGGGGAGAGACGCTCCACCAGTGCCGCGAGCGCGGGCACGGCCTCCAGCGCGTGCTCGTCCACGACGACCGCCAAGGGGCGGCCGATCCGTTCGATCTCCAAGGGCACGTCGTTCACCCGGCCCGCGCCGAAGACGACACGGGTGGGGACCCACCAGTGGGGGTTGGGGTCGGCTCCGCCGTCGGTCGTGGTCATCGTGTCCGCACCGCCCTCAACGCCTGGCCCAATCGGGTCGCGATCTCGTCCACCTCGTCGTCGGTGACGGTCAGAGGTGGGAACAACAGAAGGGAACGCCGGCTCGGATGCACCAGGAGGCCGTTCCGCTGACACAGGTGGGCGATCATGCCGACGTCCATCGGTGAGAGCGGCGCCCGGCTCTCCGAGTCCCGCACCAGCTCCACGGCCAGCGCCAGACCCTCGCCGCGGACCTCCCCGACGATCTCCAGGTCGAGCAGGGAGTCGAGGTGTCGTCGCAAGCGGGCCCCGGCCTCGGCGGACCGCTCCACCAGCCTCTCCCGTTCCATGACCTCCAACGTGGCCAGGGCGGCGGCGCAGGCGGCCGGGTTGCCGGACTGGGTCTCCCCGTGCGACAGGTAGGCGCCCGCCTCCTCGTAGGCCCGATAGACCTCCGACGGGAAGAGGGTGGCGGCGAGCGGGAGGTAGCCGCCGGTGATCCCCTTCGACATGGTGACCACGTCGGGACGGATCCCGGTGCGTTCGATCGCGAACATCGAACCGGTCCGCCCGAAGCCGGTCGCGACCTCGTCGACGATCAGATGGGCCCCCATGCGGGCGGTGGCCTCGGCCACCTCCTTCAGGAACCCCTCCGGAGGCATGAGAACCCCGCCGGAGCAGAGGATCGGTTCGACGATGACCGCGGCGACCCGGTCGCCCTCGGTACGTTCCAGCTCGGCGAGGGCCTCGCGACAGGTCCGTTCGTCGGGGCCCAGCCCCCGTTCGGCGGCGAAGGTCTCGGGGAACGGCAGCTTCCGATGCCACCGCCGATCGACCCCGTAGGCCTCTTGGTCGACGTCCTCACCGGTGAGAGCCATGGAACCGATTCCGGTGCCATGCCAGGAATGGGTGTCGAAGGACACGACCAAACGCCGTTCGGTTTCTCCGATGATGCTCCGATAGCGGCGCAGGATTTTGACCGCGGCCTCGTTGGCGGCCGACCCCGAGGTGGAGAAGTACACCCGTTCGAAGTGACCGGGGGCGATCGTCAGCAGCCGTCCGGCGAGCTCGCGCGCGACATCGTGGTCGAATCGGAAAAGGGTCCCGTAGGACAGGCGTCGCAACTGGTCGGTGATGGCGTCGATGATCACCGGGTGGTTCCAGCCGCAGATGACGTTCCACAGGCCGGCGGTCGCGGACAGATAGCTCCGCCCCTCCGAGTCGCTCACCCGGACCCCGTCACCGGAGACGAAGGTGGTCCCGCCCCGTTCGAACATGCCCATCGAGGTCATCGGCAGCCACAACGGCGATGGCGCCGACCCCGTGGAAACGGTGGGCCGGTCGGTAGCGTTCATCTCGCCCTCTTCCCCATCACTGCGTGCCGGCGCTCGTCCGATCATGATGGGTGCCACTTACATCCTGATTACTTCTCGGTTGCGCGAGATCTTTCGATGGATCCACCTTCGGATGAACCTTGAACGTCTCCGACTGCGATATCTGGTCATAAGACGGTTATTAGTGACAAGATGATCCCGTTCCGAAAAGGATGGAGACGCATGAGGCCTTTTCCGACAGGAGGCGACGTTATCGAGTTCGGGACTCTGGGCCCGCTCACGATAAATCGGGACGGAGTTCCGGTCACACTTCGCGCCCCCATGCTTCGCCGTCTGCTCGCCGTCCTGTTGTGCCGAAGCGGACGACCGCTCTCCTTGGACGAGTTGGCCGAGGCGCTGTGGGAGGACTCCCCACCGGACGGGGCGCGCAGCACCCTCCAGGTCTACGTCCACCGGCTCCGAAAGGTGCTGGGCGACAGCGGTCGCGTGGTGCACAACGGGGCGGGCTACCGGATCGTCGTGGAGGCGGCCGACGTCGACGCGATGCGCTTCGAGGCCGCCATCGCCCGGGCCCGGTCGGCCCGCGGCCGAGGTGAACTGGAGCAGGCCGGTGGACTGCTCGGCGAGGCCACGGCCCTGTGGCGGGGGCGCCCCTACGCGGACATCGCGGGCACCGGCATCATCGCCGGAGAGATCCGAAGACTGGAGGAGCTGAGGCTGCTGGCCGATCAGGAACGACTCGAGATCGCCCTGGATCGCGGCCGCCACGCCCAAGTGGTGCCGGAACTCACCGACCTCGCCGACGGCCACCCTTACAGGGAACGACTGCTCGCCCTGCTCATGCTCGCCCTCTACCGTTCCGGTCGCCAGGCCGACGCGCTGGAGGTCTTCCGAAGAACCCGGCTCCGGCTCTCCCAGGAACTGGGCGTGGAACCCACCAGGCTGCTGCAACGACTCCACGAGGCGATCCTGCGGGGCGACGGCCGACTCCTGCTGATCGAGGCCGATCGGCTCGACGGCCTCTGCGCGGCGAGCTCCGTGTAATCCGGTCCCGACCCCGAACCGACCGCCGTCGACGTCCCACCGCCCCGGATCCGACGACCCCGCCGGATCCGGGGTTGTCCACAGGCGGGAAGGAGCCTCTGGTGTGAGAGGGCGCGATCACCGAACGTGGTAACGGGAGGTGGTCGCCTTGGAACGGTCGACCCGACACCGGAGCCCGGGATATCGGAACATCCTCGGACGGCGCGGCGAGGAGCTCGCCGCGCGCTACCTCGAACGGAACGGCATGCGGGTGCTCGCCCGCAACTGGCGGGCCCCGCACGGTGCCGGTGAACTCGACCTGGTGGCCAGGGACGGGTCAGTCCTGGTCGTCGTCGAGGTCAAGACACGAGGCTCACTGCGCTTCGGCCATCCGACGGAGGCCGTCACCCCGCGCAAACGGCGCCGTCTGCGCGCCCTGGGTCGGGCCTGGGCCCGAGAGCACCGTCTTCCTCCGTACCCGTCACGGGTCGACGGGGTCGGTGTCCTGCTGCTCGACGGGCGCGTGCTGCTGTTCCACGAACGGGGGCTGCGCTGATGTCACTCTCCCGCACCCACTGTGTCACCCTGCTGGGCGTCCAGGGCCACATGGTCGAGGTCGAGGTCCACCTGGGCGGGGGCGACCCCGGCATCACCCTGGTCGGTCTGCCCGACGCCGCCCTGCGCGAGGCCCGCGACCGGATACGCGCCGCCGTCGTCAACAGCGGGGAGAACTGGCCCAGCGGCCAGATCACCATCAGTCTCTCCCCGGCCAGTCTGCCCAAGTCCGGCAGCCTCTTCGACCTGGCCATCGCCGGAGCCGTCCTGGCCGCGGCCGGAGAGGTGCCGTTGGAACGTCTCGCCGACACCGTGCTCATCGCCGAACTCGGCCTCGACGGTCGGACCCGACCGGTCCGCGGGGTGCTGCCCGCCGTGGTCTCCGCGGCCGAACAGGGGTTCACCAGGTTCGTGGTCGCGACGGGCAACGCCGCGGAGGCCCGTCTGGTGCCGGACGTGGACGTCGCCGTCGTCGAGGACCTGTCCGGGCTGTGCCTCTGGCTGCGAGGGGAACCCTGCCCGGCCCCGGAGGAGGAACACGGCGAACGGCCGCGGGAACCGGGCGAGCACGGCCCCGACCTCGCCGACGTCCTCGGACAACCGGTGGCTCGCAGGGCCGTCGAGATCGCGGCCGCCGGAGGGCACAACCTGATGATGCTCGGACCGCCGGGAACGGGGAAGAGCCTCTTGGCCGAGCGCCTGCCCTCCGTCCTGCCCCGGCTGAACCGGGCCGAGGCCCTGGAGGCCACCGCCATCCATTCGGTGGCCGGACTGCTCCCGCCCGGTAGCCCCCTGGTCACCCTCCCGCCCTTCGCGTCCCCGCACCACACCTCCAGCCGGGCCTCGATCATCGGCGGAGGCGTCGGCAACCCCGGACCGGGCTGGGTCTCCAAGGCCCACCACGGGATCCTGTTCGTGGACGAGGCGCCCCAGTTCGGCCGCGGGGTGCTCGACTCCCTGCGCGAACCCCTGGAACGCGGCGAGGTCGTCATCGCCAGGGCCTCGGCCACCGTCACCTTCCCCGCACGCTTCCAGCTCGTCATGGCGGCCAACCCCTGCCCCTGCGCCAAGCCGGGCAATCTGTGCACCTGTCCGGCGGGGGAGCGGCGACGCTACTTCTCCCGCCTGTCCGGGCCGCTTCTGGACCGGATCGACCTCAAGGTCGAACTCCAACCGGTGTCCCGTTCCGAACTCCTCGCCGACCGGGCCTTCGCCGAATCCTCCGAGGTGGTCGCGGAACGGGTCCTCCAGGCCCGGGAACGGGCCCGGTCCCGGTTGGCGGACACCCCGTGGAGCACCAACGCCGCCATCCCCGGGGCACGGCTGCGCCGCGACTTCCCGCTGGAACCCATGGCCCTCAGGGTGCTCGGCCAGGCCATGGACCGAGGCCAGATCAGCGCTCGAGGCGTGGATCGGGCACTCCGGGTCGCCTGGACGCTGGCCGATCTGTCCGGTAGGGAACGCCCCGGGCCGGAGGAGACCGCCTACGCCTACGCCCTCTGGTCGGGCCGGGCCTGGTGAGGAGGGTGGACATGGGAGGACACGAGGAGGAGGCCCGGGCCCGAGCCTGTCTGACCGCGGTGGTGCGTCCCGGGGACCCCTGGTTGGGCGCGCTCCTGGCCGAACACGGGGCCGCCCGCGTGTGGGCGGCCCTACGGGCGGGGGAGGCGCCACCACCCCTGGAGACCGAGGAGGATCCGACCGACGAGGAACGGGCTCTCCAACGATGGCGAGGATGGGCGCACAAGTCCCTCGCCGTGGACGCCGACGCCCTCCTGGCCCGGTCGGCCGAGGCCGGGGTGCGGTTCGTCGCTCCGGGAGACCCCGAATGGCCGGGCCGGCTCGACGAGCGTCCCGGTGGCCGCGACTGCCACGGCCTGTGGGTGCGCGGCCACGGTGACCTGCGCAATCTGTGTCTGCGCTCGGTGGGGATCGTGGGCGCACGCGCGGCCAGCCCCTACGGCGAGTACGTCGCCTCCGAACTCGCCCACGGACTGGCGGAACGCTCCTTCACGGTGGTCTCCGGAGGCGCCTACGGGATCGACGGGGCGGCGCACCGGGCGGCCATGACCACCGGACGGACCGTCGCGGTCCTGGCCTGCGGACTCGACGTGGACTATCCGCGCGGGCACGCGGGCCTGTTCACCGAGGTGGCCCGGCACGGGGCCCTGGTCAGTGAACGACCGGTCGGCCGGACACCGCGCGCCCCCGATTTCCTGATCCGCAACCGGCTCATCGCCGCGCTCACCTCGGGCACCGTGGTGGTGGAGGCGGGACGGCGCAGCGGAGCCCTCAACACCGCCGCGCACGCCGACGAGCTGCACCGGGTACTGATGGCGGTGCCCGGGCCGGTGACCTCCGCGACCTCGGTGGGCTGTCACCGGCTCCTCAAGGAGGGCCGGGCAGTCTGCGTCACCGGCGTCGACGACGTGGTGGAACAGATCGCGCCGCTGGACGAGCTCTCGACGATGGGCGGGCCGCTCCCTGTTCACACCGATCTGTCCGCCGAGACCGCACGTGTCCTGGCCGCGGTCGGGACCAGGGGAGCGGGGACCGCGGGTGTCGCCCGGGCCAGTGGGGAGGGGCTGGAACAGACGATGCGTTCCCTGGGGCTGCTGGCCGCCGCCGGATTGGTGGAACGGTCTCCCACCGGCTGGCGTCGTCCCCCCTCGGGGCGGTCCTGACGTGGGAGGGCATGCCGATCAGGGCGGATACCGACGGGACCGTTCGGGTACGGTTCCGCTATGGCCAAACCGTACAGCGACGCCCTTACGGCCGACGGCCCCCTGCTCTTCGTCTCGGGCCAGGTCCCGGCCGGCCCCGGAGGCGAGGCTCCCGGGGGCATCGGTGAGCAGACCCGCCAGGTGTTCCGCAACATGGAGGCCGTCCTGGCCGAACACGGGGTCGACCTCTCCCATGTCGTCAAGATGACCTACTACCTGAGGCACATCAGCGACCTGGAGGAGTTCAGGGAGGCTCTCTTGGCATGCCTTCCGGAGGGCCATCTGCCCGCCGCCACGTTGGTGGAGGTCGGAGGTCTGGTCGACCCCACCTACCTGGTGGAGATCGACGCCATCGCCTCTCTGCCTCGGGACCGGGGGTGAAGGGTCCCGAAGCGCTGGAGCGCCTGGCCGCCCATTTGTCCGGTGAGCTGGGCCGATCTCCCCATACGGTCCGCGGCTACCTCGCCGACCTGCGCTCCCTCGTCGCGCATCTGGACGAGCACGGTCACGAACTCGCCGACCTCGACGTCCCCCTGATCCGCGCCTGGCTCTCCCGAGCGCGCGCCTCGGGGGCGAGCCGGTCCACGATCGCCCGCCGGGTGGCGGCCGTCCGTGCCCTCACCCGTTACCTGCATCGTGAGGGGATCCTGCCGGTCGATCCCGGGCCCCGTCTGGCCACCCCGACCCAACGGCGATCCCTGCCGACCGTCCTGGACGAGGAGCAGGCGGCCGAGGCCCTCGCGGCCGTGGACCCGGAGACCCCGGTGGAGCTGCGTCGGCACGCGATCGTCGAGCTGCTCTACGCCACCGGTATCCGGGTGGCCGAGCTGTGCGCCCTGGATCTGGCCGATCTGGACCGCACCCGCGACACCGTCCGGGTCCTGGGAAAGGGAGACAAGGAGCGCACCGTGCCGGTCGGCGGCCCGGCCCTGGACGCGGTCGAGGCCTGGACCCGACGTGGGCGCCCGCACCTCGTCGGCCACGGAAGCGCGAACGCCCTCTTCCTCGGAGCCCGCGGCGGAAGGCTCGGCGTCCGTCAGGCGCGTGAGGACGTGCACACGCACCTGCGTGAGGCCGGTCTGGACGGTGCCCCGCACGGTCTGCGGCACAGCGCGGCCACCCACCTGTTGAACGGGGGAGCAGATCTGCGCAGTGTGCAGGAGTTCCTGGGGCACGCCAGCCCGCGCAGTACCCAGATCTACACACATGTGTCCGTGGACCGTCTACGCGACGCCTACAGTCAGGCCCACCCCCGCGCCTAGGCGAACGATGGGGTGACATGGATCCCATTTATCCGGCGGGAGAGACCGAACGGCTTTCGGGAACTCGTGGACCTTCTCGATACCGAATGGTGTTCGCCTTCGATTTCGCTTTCGCGCCTTTCTTGCTCATGTGAGCGGGGCTCGGGTGGGTTGCTCATTTGAGCATCTCGGGATTCTTCGACTTCCGACTTCTTCTTCGGAATGGAAAGAGGAAGCGGAGGCGGATCCGGAAGACGACGGTGAGGATCGCCGAGCCCACGGCGATCGGGGGGCCACGGAGATCCGCTCACGGACCCGGCCACGAGATCCCCCACGGTTCTCGGTCCTCCGGCCACGGCCGAGGGCGGTGCCCTCCCCGGAGGGCGCCCCGGGGCCCCGACCCGGTGGACCGAGCGGGAGGAGACGGATCTCTCCGCGGCCCAAGAGGGAGAGCGGGTCCAGGTAGGTGTCGCCCCGGAGCAGGCCCCAGTGCAGACAGGGGCGGTCGTGGCAGTGGAACGGCTCTTCGGACAGGGTGCCGATCGGATCGGGGCCGACCGGATCACCACGGGCCACGGACGCGTCCACCGGCAGATAGGTGGTGCGCACGTCGCCGTGGGCGACGCTGACCACGCCGACCCCGGCCACCGGGCCGGCGAAGTGGACCCTCCCGGGCGCGGCCGCGTACACCTCCTGACCGGGCTCGGCGGCCAGGTCCACCCCCAGATGCCCCGGCAGCCAACGTTGTTCGGGCGGGTCGAAGCCGCGCAGTACCGACACCGGCTCCTCCAAGGGCCAACGCCGACCCGTCTCGTCGACCGGGGAGGCCAGGGCGGTTCGAGTGGGGAAAAAGGGGAAGAGCAGGAGCGAGAGGAACAGCGGAAGTGCCCAGAAGCGGGGGTGGCTCATGCATCCAGAGTGCGTTCGCCGGTCGGGTTCCGCCAGAGCCTCCCGGCGCCTGTGGAAAACCCGACGGCCACCGCCGAGGAGCGTCCGCGCCTCTCCCCTCGCGCCCCAGGTCGCCGCTTGATCTCCCCGCGAAGGCGCACGTTCCCGGTCGTGCTCCGCGGAGGATAGAATCTTTTCCGGCCCTGTCGGGTCGACCCACAATACGCGCGCCCACCCGCCTCCCTCGGGAGGGTCCGTGCCTACGGTCCGCGCCACCTCGTGTGGTGTGGCGGCATGGACGGGGCGTCAGGAACAACCGAAGGCGGGACTCGCTCCCGCCACCGCAAGGAGGACCAGGTCATGGCCACAGTCGTGACGATCCGCCAGCTCCTCGAGAGCGGCGTCCACTTCGGGCACCAGACCCGTCGCTGGAACCCGAAGATGAAGCGCTTCATCTTCACCGAGCGCAACGGCATCTACATCATCGACCTTCAGAAGTCGCTGGCGTACATCGACCGCGCCTACGAGTTCGTCAAGCAGACGGTCGCCCACGGTGGCACCATCCTGTTCGTCGGCACGAAGAAGCAGGCGCAGGAGGCCATCGACGAGCAGGCCCGCCGTGTCGGGATGCCCTTCGTCAACCAGCGCTGGCTGGGCGGCATGCTCACCAACTTCTCCACCGTTCACAAGCGGCTCCAGCGCCTCAAGGAGCTGGAGGAGATCGACTTCGACGACGTCGCCGGTTCCTCCCTCACCAAGAAGGAACTGCTGAACCTTCGCCGTGAGAAGGACAAGCTGGAGCGCACCCTCGGTGGTATCCGCGACATGTCCCGCGTGCCCAGCGCCGTGTGGATCGTGGACACCAAGAAGGAGCACATCGCGATCAGCGAGGCTCGCAAGCTGAACATCCCGGTCGTCGCCATCCTCGACACCAACTGTGACCCGGACGAGGTCGACTACCCGATCCCGGGTAACGACGACGCCATCCGCAGCGTCAGCCTGCTCACCCGCGTCGTCGCCGACGCCGTCGCCGACGGTCTGATGGTCCGTTCCGGTGCCTCCGGCGCGACCGAGGAGAAGGCCGCCGAGGAGCCCCTGGCCGAGTGGGAGCGCGAGCTCCTCGAGGGCAAGACCGAGGGTGTCGAGGCCACCGAGGCCGCCGCCGAGCAGGCCCCGGCCGAGACCCCCACCGTGGCCCCGGCCGACGAGGTCGCCGCCGAGGCTCCGGCCGAGGTCACCTCGGAGGACTCCCCCGCGGACGCCCCCGAGCAGGCCCCGAAGGCCGCCGAGTAGCAGGCGGCCCGTCGCCGCTCCCCGGTGACTCGATGTTCGAGCGCCGCCTCGCCCCTGATGGGCGGGGCGGCCCGCTCGGCCTTCGCCCGGGACGCTCCACCTTCCAGAACAGACTTCACTTTCGAGGGAATCCGAGAACAGTCATGGCGAACTTCACCGCCGCGGACGTCAAGAAGCTGCGCGACATGACCGGCGCCGGCATGATGGACTGCAAGAAGGCTCTGACCGAGGCCGACGGCGACTTCGACCAGGCCGTCGAGGCTCTGCGCATCAAGGGCGCCAAGTCCGTCGACAAGCGCGCGGACCGCACCGCCGCCCAGGGCACCGTCGTCCTTCGCCGTCAGAGCGAGGGCAAGGCCACCCTGATCGAGCTCAACTGCGAGACCGACTTCGTCGCCAAGAACGCCCAGTTCATCGAGCTGGCCGAGCAGGTCGCCGACTTCGTCGCCGCCCAGGACAGCGAGGACCTGGCCACGGTCGCCGCCGCCGAGATCGAGCCGGGCAAGAGCCTCCAGGCCTACATCGAGGGCAAGAGCGCCATCATCGGCGAGAAGCTCGAGTTCCGTCGTCTGGCCAAGTTCGACGGCGTCTACGTCGCCGACTACCTGCACAAGTCCGACCCGGACCTGCCCCCGACCATGGGCGTCCTGGTCGAGCTGGACAAGGTCGACGAGGCCACCGGCAAGGACCTCGCCCAGCAGATCGCGGCTCTGGCTCCGAAGTACATCGACAAGAACGACGTCCCCGAGGACGTCGTCGCCAACGAGCGTCGCATCGCCGAGGAGACCACCCGCGAGGAGGGCAAGCCCGAGCAGGCGATCCCCAAGATCGTGGAAGGCCGTCTCAACGGTTACTTCAAGGAGGTCACCCTCCTCGGACAGCCGTTCGTCAAGGAGAACAAGAAGACGGTCCAGAAGGTCGTCGACGAGGCCGGCGTGACCGTCAAGCGCTTCGTCCGCTTCAAGGTCGGCCAGGCCTAGGGGTTTTGACATGATGGAAGTGCCGGGGAGACCATTCTCCCCGGCACTTTCGGTGGATAGGGGCGGGTTCGGCGTGCTGTGCGCCCCGAACCCTCCACAGCAGGAGCACTCGGGGGACCCTGTGCCGCTCGGGGACAACAAGGGAGGCCGCAGGCCGTGTCGGAGAACGAAGCCATGACCACCGCACCCGCCATGCACGATTCCGGATGGAAACGTGTCATGCTCAAGCTCTCCGGGGAGGCGTTCGCCGGAGGCGGCGGTCTGGGCATCGAACCCGAGGTCGTCCAGTACGTGGCGGAGTCCATCGCCGAGGCGGTCTCCGAGGGCATTCAGGTCGCCGTGGTGGTCGGCGGCGGCAACATGTTCCGCGGCGCGCAGCTCACCGAGGGCGGCATCGAGCGCGGCCGCGCGGACTACATGGGCATGCTCGGCACCGTCATCAACTGCCTCGCCCTCCAGGACTTCCTCGAGCGCCTCGGCGTGGACACCCGCGTCCAGACCGCGATCCACATGAGCCAGGTCGCCGAGGCCTACATTCCGCGACGGGCCGTCCGCCACCTGGAGAAGGGCCGTGTGGTCATCTTCGGCGCCGGTCTCGGCGCGCCCTTCTTCTCCACGGACACCACCGCCGCCCAGCGCGCGCTGGAGATCGGCGCCCAGGCGGTCCTCAAGGGAACCCAGGTCGACGGTGTCTACGACTCCGACCCGCAGCGCAACCCGGACGCGGTCAAGTTCGACAAGCTCAACTACAACGAGGTCCTCACCCGCGGCCTCAAGGTGATGGACGCCACCGCCGTCAGCCTGTGCATGGACAACGGCCTGCCGATCGTCGTCTTCGACCTGATGAGCCAGGGGAACATCCTGCGCGCCGTCCGTGGTGAGAAGATCGGAACCATCGTCGGTCCGGCCTCCGAGGCCTGAGGCGGTCGTTCCGCCCGCGCGGAGGCACCTCGGACCGCGTACCCAAGCCACGAACACCCAGTCGAGAATCCGGGAGCGCCCACAATGATCGAAGAAACCCTCCTTGAGGCCGAGGAGAAGATGGAGAAGGCCGTGACCGTGGCGAAGGAGGACTTCGCGACGATCCGTACCGGCCGCCCCACCCCGGCCACCTTCAACAAGATCACCGTCGACTACTACGGTGCCCGTACGCCGATCAACCAGCTGGCCTCCTTCTCGGTCCCCGAGCCGCGCATGGTCGTCATCTCGCCGTTCGACGTCAACTCGCGTACCGAGATCATCAACGCGATCCGCAACAGCGACCTGGGCGTCAACCCGTCCGACGACGGACAGGTCATCCGGGTCATCTTCCCGGAGCTGTCCGAGGAGCGGCGCAAGGAGTACGTGAAGGTCGCGCGGACCAAGGGCGAGGACGGCAAGGTCTCCATCCGCAACGTCCGCCGTCGGGCCAAGGACGCCTTCGAAAAGGCGGTCAAGGCCGGTGAGCTGGGCGAGGACGAGGCGCACCGTGCCCAGACCGAACTGGACGAGCTCGCGCAGAAGTACGTCGCCTCCATCGACGAGCTGCTCAAGCACAAGGAAGCGGAACTTCTCGAGGTTTAGCCGGTGACCCACCCTTCCCACGGCTCCGGAGGCGATGACCCCTCGCCGGAGCACAGACCCGACGACAGTCCTACTTCCGAGACGGACACGGCCGCCGGGCAGCGCTTCGTGCTGCACAAGCCGGGGGGTGAGCCGGTCAAGACCGGTCGCAACCTCCCGGTGGCCATCGCCAGCGGGTGCGTCCTCGGCGCGCTCGTCTTCTTCTCGATCTTTCCCAAGCCACAGCTGTTCACGATCATCACCTCGCTCGGGGTGTTGATCGGTCTGCGTGAACTCAACCGCGCCTTCGGCGGCAAGGGCATGACCCTCGCCGTGATCCCGTTGGCCGTGGGCGGTGTGGCGATGCAGGCCGGAGCCTACTTCGGTGGGGCCGACTGGCTGGTCGGCATCACGGCACTGACCGCGATCATCTGTCTGGCCTGGCGGTTGAGGGGCGGGGCCGAGGGGTTCGTCGCCGACGCGGCGGCGAACCTGTTCACCCTGGTCTATCTGCCGTTCCTGTTGGCCACGTGGATGCTGCTGATCGCGCATCCGGAGGACGGCCAGCAGCGACTGGTGGTGTTCATCGTGGTGACGATCTCCAGCGATATCGGTGGTTACTTCGCCGGGATCCTGCTGGGCCGGCACAAGATGGCCCCGGTGATCAGCCCGAACAAGACCTGGGAGGGTTTCGGCGGCTCGGTCGTGGGTTGTGCGGTGGCGGGCGCGTTGTGCGTGACCCTGCTGTTGGACGGCCCCTGGTGGGTCGGCGTGATTCTGGGACTGGCCGTGGTGCTGGCGGCCACGGTCGGCGATCTCATCGAATCCCTGTTCAAGCGTGATCTGGGCGTCAAGGACATGGGCCGTTTCATGCCGGGCCACGGCGGTCTGATGGACCGCATCGACTCGCTGCTCATCGCGGGTCCCGTGGTCTGGATCGTGCTCAGCCTGCTGCTCTAGGACAGGGCCTTACGACGAGGGCCTCGGCCCGCGTGACCCCCGTAGGGCGGGGCCGCGCGGACCGGGGCCCTCGTCGTTCCGTACGGATCGGCCGGGGCACGCGGGCGGGGGTCCGGAGCGGGTGGTTACCCTCGACGGGTGGAAGAACCGCTGATCGAACGAATGCGCGCGTACGGCGAGACCATCTTCGCCGAGATGACGCGCCTGGCCGTCGAGACCGAATCCGTCAACCTGGGGCAGGGGTTCCCCGACACCGACGGGCCTCGAAGCCTGCTGGAGAACGCCTCGCGTCACATCCTCGAGGGGGTGAACCAGTACCCTCCGGGGCCGGGGCGCCCCGAACTGCGTCGGGCCGTGAGTCGTTACCGCTCCCGTCACTACGGGTTGGACTTCGACCCGGACTCCGAGGTGTACGTGACCGTCGGGGCGACCGCCGGTATCGCGGCCTCGTTGCTGGCCCTGGTGGAGCGCGGCGACGAGGTGATCGTCTTCGAGCCCATGTACGACTCCTACGCGGCGATGATCTCCCTGGCCGGCGGGGAGCGTCGGCCGGTGGCGCTGCGTCGGGATCCCGAGAGCGGACGCTTCACCTTCGACCCGGCCGAACTGCGGGCCGCCGTCACCCCGCGGACCCGGCTCGTCATGGTCAACACCCCGCACAACCCGACCGGAACGGTCTTCACCTCCGCCGAGTTGGAGGAGATCGCGGCCGTGTGCCGTGAGCACGACCTGATCGCGGTCACCGACGAGGTGTACGAGTTCCTCACCTTCGACGACCGTCGCCATGTGCCCCTCGCGTCCCTGCCCGGTATGCGCGAACGGACCCTGTCGATCTCCTCGGTCGGCAAGATGTTCGCCGTCACCGCCTGGAAGACGGGGTGGGTGACCGGCCCCGAGCCGTTGGTGCGGGCCGTGCGCACGGTCAACCAGTTCCTCACCTTCTCCGCGAACGGCGCCCTCCAACTCGCGATCGCGGACGCGATCGAGGGCGAAGGGGAGTGGATCGAGGCCCAACGTCTGTCCCTCCAGGGCAAACGCGACCGGTTGGCCGAGGGGCTGGGCGACGCCGGGTTCGATGTGAACGTGTGCGAGGGCACCTACTTCCTGATGGCCGACATCCGGCCGCTGGGCTATCGGGACGGTGAGGACCTCGCGCGGGCCCTGCCCGCCGCGGCCGGGGTCGCCGCCGTACCGGCCAAGGTCTTCTACGACCACCAGGACGAGGGGCGACACCTGCTGCGCTTCGCCTTCTGCAAGAAGGACGAGGTGTTGGACGAGGCCGTCGCCCGGCTGAGGCGCTGGCACCGCGACGCGGGCTGAACCCTGCGGGGCGGCCCGTCCCGCCGCTCCTCTCAGAGGTGTTCGGTGAGGAAGTCGTCGATCGTGTGCCGGGTGATCTGGGAGGCGAGGCCGCCCCAGTTGAGGTCGAACATGTGCTCGGTCCACGGCAGCTCCAGATGCCGGTGGGGCACGCCGGCCTCGGCGAGGCGGGCGACGAACCGACGGTTGTCCTCGGGGTCGACGAACAGGTCGTGGCCGGCCGTGACGACCAGGGTCGCGGGGGAGTCTCCGGTGACGTCGAGGATCGGGGACATGGCCTCGTACTCCTCGGGGAACTCCGTCACCGGGCCGCCGACCATTCGTTCGCTTGACTCCAGCAACTCGTCGCCGAGGGGGGAGCGGCGCTGGCGCCAGGGGACCTCGGGGGCGTCGGCGGTGCCGTCCGTGGCCGAGTACCAGGCCACGACGGCGGTCGCCTCGGGGACCTCGGTGTCACAGGAGGGCGGGATCCGGTCGTCGTAGGTCGCGAGCAGGGCCAGAAGGCCGCCGGCCGACTGGCCGGTGACGGCGATCCGTTCCGGATCCCCGCCGTGTTCCGCGGCCTGTTCTCGAACCCGGCCGAGGGCGCAGCGCACGTCCGCGACCGATTCCTCCCAGGCACCGTCGGGGAAGAAGCGGTAGTCGACGTCGAACACCACCCGGTCTCCGTCGGCCAGCCAGGTGTCCCAGCGCGGCAGCAGACTCTGGGGGAGGTCGTCGGCGCCGCCGTGGACGTTGACGACCACGGGCAGGGGTTCGGTACCGGGGGAGGTGGGTTCCCATACGTCCATGAGCAGTTCCTCCCCGTCCACCCGGTGGTAGGTCAGGGTCGTGGGCTCCCGGTCGGTCGAGGTGGCCAGGCCCGCGGTGTACTCGCCGAGGGAGAGCGGCGCTCCTTCGGCGCGCGCGGTGTTCCACAGCGAGGCGGAGGGCACCAGGGCCGTAATCAGCAGTAGGGCGTTGACCGTGGCGAACCCGGTGGTGACACGGGTGCGCCCTCCCCGTCCGGCCGAGAGCGCGAGGAGGAGACCGAGCAGCGCGGGCAGTGTGAGGAAGAGGGAGAACTCCAGGGTGAGGAGGGCGTACTGCCAGCCCTCCCAGGAGAGCGGGGGAGCCAGGACCAGGGCGAGGGCGGCGACCCCGGGCAGGGTGAGGAGCCCGGACGAGATCAGGGCCGCGCGCCGGAGGCGGGGGTGGGGAGGAGGTGTGTCGGGCATGACGACGTCCTTTCTGATACGTATGTATCGATACGAACGTATCAGAAGGGTCCGGTATGCCAGAATGAGCGGGTGCCGAAGGTCGTGGACAGAGAGAGCCGTCGTCGGAGCGTGGCCGAGGCGATCCATCGGATCGCGGCCCGCGAGGGGCTCGAAGGGGTCAGTGTCAGGGTGGTCGCCGCCGAGGCCGGCCTGTCCGCCGGTGCCGTCCAACGCGAATTCCCCACCAAGGACGACCTGCTCCTCTTCGCCCTGGAGACCTCCGTGGACGAGGTCGCCGCCCGCTTCTCCCGTATCCGGATCGGCCCCGATGCCCTGACCTTCGCCGAGGGGTTGCGCGCCGTCCTCACCGACCTGTTGCCCACCGACGAGCGCCGCCGCGCCCAGGCCCGGATCTGGGCGGCCTTCTACGCCCGCGCGGCCGTGGACCCGACCTTCGCGAAGGTGCTCTCCGATCTGGACGCCCGCGCCCGCGCGAACCTGGCGCTCGCGCTCGGCTACGCCCGCGACCAAGGGGAGCTCGCCGTGGACCGGGACCCCGCGGCCGTGGCCGAACTGCTCCTCGTGGTCATCGACGGGCTCTGGCTCTCCTGCGCCCGTCTGCCCGAAGGGGCCCCACCGGACCATCTCCATTCCGCCGTGGACGCGGCGGTCGCCCTCATCACCACGAGGACGCGATAACGCGGAAGGTGAACCGGAAGGGCCCTGGGCGTTCCGGGGGAACGTCCAGGGCCCGGTCTCGAAGACGGCCGGTAGGCCTCAGCGGCGCGGTTCGAACCAGACCGCGCCGAGCGGCGGAAGGGTGATCTCCGCCGAGAACGGCTGTCCGTTCCACTCCCGTTCCTCGGCCTCCACCGTGGTGGGGGCCTCGTGGCCGGAGCCGCCGAACCTCGGGTCGTCGGAGTTGAGCACGAGGTCCCAGGTCCCGGCCTCGGGAAGGCCGATCCGCCGCTGTGGGCGGGGGACCGGCGAGAAGTTCACCGCGCAGGCCAGCACGGATCCGTCCTCCCCATGACGCAGGTAGGAGAGCGTGTTGCCCTCGCGGTCACCGCCGTCCAACCAGCGGAACCCCGCCGGATCGGTGTCCAGCGACCACAGCGCGGGCCGGGGCCGGTAGGCGTCGTTGAGCGCCTTCACCAGACGCTGAGCGCCCGCGTGGTGCTCGAACTCCAGCAGCCACCACGGCACGCCCTCGGGGTGGGACCACTCGTCGCCCTGGGCGATCTCCCCGCCCATGAACAGCAGCTGCTTGCCCGGGTGCGACCACATGAACGACAGCAGTGCCCGCAGGGTCGCCGCCCGCTGCCACTCGTCGCCGGGCGCCTTGTTGAACAGCGATCGCTTGCCGTGCACCACCTCGTCGTGGGAGAGGGGCAGCACGTAGTTCTCGCTGTAGGCGTAGACCATCGAGAACGTGATGTCGTCGTGGTGGTACTTGCGGTGGATCGGCTCCTTCTTCACGTACTCCAGGGAGTCGTGCATCCACCCCATGTTCCACTTGAGGCCGAACCCGAGACCGCCGTGGTCGACCGGCCTCGTCACCCCCGTGTACGCGGTCGACTCCTCCGCGATCATCGCCACGCTGGGGTTGCGGCGGTACACCGTGGTGTTGAGCTCCTTGAGGAAATCGATCGCCTCCAGGTTCTCCCGCCCGCCGAACACGTTCGGCTCCCATTCGCCGGAGTCCCGCGAGTAGTCGAGGTAGATCATCGAGGCGACCGCGTCCACGCGCAGCCCGTCGATGTGGAACTCCTCCAACCAGTACAGGGCGTTGGCGACGAGGAAGTTGCGCACCTCGGTCCGCCCGTAGTTGAAGATGAGCGTGCCCCAGTCCGGGTGCTCGCCGCGGCGCGGGTCCGGGTGCTCGTACAGAGCGGTCCCGTCGAACCGGGCCAGCGCCCACTCGTCCTTGGGGAAGTGCGCCGGAACCCAGTCCAGGAGCACCCCGATCCCGGCCTCGTGCAGCGCGTTCACCAGGTGACGGAACTCGTCCGGCGACCCGAAACGCGGCGTGGGCGCGTAGTAGGAGGTGACCTGGTAGCCCCAGGAGCCGTCGAACGGGTGCCCCGCCACCGGCAGGAACTCCACGTGGGTGAAGCCCATCTCGACGACGTAGGAGACCAGACGCTCGGCGAGCTCGGTGTAGGAAAGGCCGGGGCACCAGGAGCCCAGATGCACCTCGTAGACGCTCATCGGGGCCTTGTGGATCTCCACCCCCTTGCGGTCGGCCATCCACCGCTCGTCGGTCCACACGTGCTCGGAGACGGTGACGACCGAGGCGGTGGCCGGCGGCATCTGGGTCCGCCGGGCCATCGGGTCCGCCTTGTCGCGCCAGTGACCGTCGGACCCCAGCAGCTGGAATTTGTACAGGTCGCCGTCGCCCAGGCCGGGAACGAACAGTTCCCAGACGCCGCTGGAACCGAGGCTGCGCATCGGGTGGGCGATCCCGCTCCAGTAGTTGAAGTCGCCGATCACCCGGACCCCGCGCGCGTCGGGGGCCCAGACCGCGAATCGGGTCCCCGACACCTCGCCCAGGGTTCCCTCGCGCTCGATGACGTGGGCGCCCAGGGCCCGCCACAACTCCTCGTGACGTCCCTCGCCGATCAGGTGCAGGTCGAGTTCGCCCAGGGCCGGGGCGTATCGGTAGGAGTCGGCCTCCAGGAGCTCCGGGCCCTCCTCGTAGCGGACGGCCAGACGGTAGTCGTCGATCTTCCGGGGCAGGCGCGCCGCGAACACCCCTCGGTGGCGGTGCGGGAGCGCGACCCGGGTGTCGTCGGGCAGGACGGCGTGGACCTCCAAGGCCCCCGGACGCAGGACCCGCAGGTCGCGGCCGTGCAGGCCGAGGACGGAGTGCGGGTCGTGGTGGTGGCCGTCGACGATCCGGTCGAGCTCGGCCACCAGGGCGTCGGCCAGAGGGGCCGTCGCCCGAGGCCGTCGGGCCGGGGTCTTCGAACCCGAGCCCTTCGAACCCTTGGATCCGGTCTCGCTCCTCCTCCGGGTGGTCTTGGCCGTCTTCTCGGCGCCCGCCTTCCTCTCGGTCGGCTTCTTCGCGGCGCTCTCGGACGCTGACGTATGGGTCGAGCGCGGTGGCAATGCGACTCCGTGTGACTCGTGATGAACGGGTGACATGAGGACGGTCTGTGGGGCGGCCCTCCCGGAGAAGGGCCGCCGAAGGATCAGCGGGGAACCGGTGGGGCTCCGGCCGCCGTGGCGATGGAGTCCAGCGGGACACGCAGCCAGTCGGGCCGGTTGCGGGCCTCGTACAGGACCTCGTAGACGGCCTTGTCGAACTCGAAGGCGCGCAGCACCGTCAGGTGCTTGTCCGGGTCGGCTCCGCCGCCGTCGGCGTAGCCCCGGCAGAACGCCTCCCGGTTGCGGCGGGCCCAATCACGCGCGGCCCAGGCCAGTTCGGGCCGGCCCGGATGGCCGACCATCAGGTAGCCGGCCGCGTAGTCGAAGGAGCGCAGCATCCCGGCGACGTCCCGCAACGGGCTGGACAGGCGTTGCCGCTCGCGCACCGGAACGGTCGGCTCGCCCTCGAAGTCGAGCAGTACCCACCCCTCCGATGTTCGGATGACCTGCCCCAGGTGATAGTCGCCGTGGATCCGCTGGATCGGCAGCGGCTCGTCCAATCGGGCGAGGTCGGAGTAGGCCTCCATCACCCGGGGAGCGTGCTCGGCCAGCTCGGGGACCTCGCCTCCGGCCATCGCCAGTCGCTCCACCATGGCGTCGGCCAACTCGGCGGCCGCGGACGGCGAGAGCACGTCCGTGGGCAGAGTCCGGGCCAGGGAGCTGTGCACCTGGGCGGTGGTGCGCCCCAGGCTCGCGGCCTCCTCGCCGAAGTCCGCGTCCATGCCCTCCACCAGGGTGCGCACGTTCTCGGTGGCCAATACCCAGCCGTCGGTGGCGTCCGGGACGAAGGTCTGGAGCAGGGCCAACGTCGTCGGCGAGGTGTGCCCGGACAGATCGGCCTCGATCCATCCGCAGGGGCGCGCCACGTAGGGCGAACCGGACAACGCCATGTTCAGCTCCAGGTCCGGATTGCGGCCGGGCCAGAGCCTGCGAAAGGTCTTCAGGACGTAGTCGCGCCCGTAGACCAACGACGTGTTGGACTGTTCGCCGGTCAGGAGCCGCCCGGCCCCGCAGGGGCGGACCTCGGTGCCGGGCAGGGTGCGGAACCGCACCCTGCCCCGCCGCTCGGGGTCCTCCTCCGCGGCGAAGCGTTCCAACAGCATCTCCGTGAGCACGGGATCGTGCGCGGCGTCGTACACCACCCTGGGACGGCCGCCGGCGACCGGGCAGACGCCTATGGCGGCGCGGGCCAGACGCGGAGGCAGGGACCGGGGCGGCCGGGAACCCAGCATCACCTGGTAGCGGGAACTGAGCCCGCGCTGCCCCGCCTGCACGACGAGCACGTTCAGGTCGGGCCCGCCGGGGCCGGCCGAGACCAGGGTGTACCTGCTCTCGATCCGGACCCGGCGGATCGGGATCCCCTTACCGGAGAACCAGCGTTGTCGAGGAAGCCAGACCGCGAGGAGTTCTTCGAGCTGAGACATGTCAGGCGGGCCCGCTTCCCAGCTCACCGTCGTCCGGCTCCGAGGATCCGGAACGGCACGATGCGGTGACGGGCCGGTGGACCTCCAGATCGTCGGGGCTGTTCAGGCCCGCGGCCGGCAGCCCGTACGAGGGCAGTTCCCCGCGGTCGGCTCCGGTCCCCTCCGTGGTCCGTTCCACCGGCAGCTGGAACCAGTAGAAGCCGTGACCGGGCAGGGTGAGCGGGTAGGCGGAGTCGCCGATCTCCGGGAAACGGACCCCTCCCACGCACTCCACCGGTCGCACGCCCGCGTAGCGGGACAGGTCCAGCTCCACGGGTTGCGGGAACCGGGACAGGTTGTTGACGCAGAGCATGCGGTCGTCGCCGTGCTCCCGGATGAACGCCAACACGCTCGGGTTGGTGGCGTTCAGCTCGGTGAACTCGCCGGTGCCGAACACGGGGTGCCGCTTGCGGATCTGGATCATGCGGCGGGTCCAGTTCAGCAGGGAACCGGGGTTCTCCCGCTGGGACTCCACGTTGAGCGCCTGGTAGCCGTAGACCGGGTCCATGATCAGCGGCAGGTACAGGCGCGCGGGGTCGCCCTTGGAGAAACCGGCGTTGCGGTCGGCGCTCCACTGCATGGGGGTCCGTACGGCGTCGCGGTCGCCCAGCCAGATGTTGTCGCCCATGCCGATCTCGTCGCCGTAGTACAGCACGGGAGAGCCCGGGAGCGAGAGCAACAGCGCGGTGAACAGTTCGATCTGGTCGCGGTCGTTGTCCAACAGGGGCGCGAGTCGCCGACGGATCCCCACGTTCGCGCGCATGCGGGGTTCCTTGGCGTACTCGGAGTACATGTAGTCGCGCTCCTCGTCGGTGACCATCTCCAGGGTCAGCTCGTCGTGGTTGCGCAGGAAGATCGCCCACTGGCAGTTGCGGGGGATCGGCGGGGTCTGGGCGAGGATCTCCGAGATCGGGAAGCGCTGTTCCTGTCGTACCGCCATGAACATGCGCGGCATCAGCGGGAAGTGGAAGTTCATGTGGCACTCGTCGCCGCCGGACTCGAAGTCGCCGAAGTAGTCGACCACGTCCGAGGGCCACTGGTTGGCCTCGCTCAACAGCACCCGGTCCGGGTAGAGGCGGTCGACCTCGGCACGGACCCGCTTGAGGAACTCGTGCGTCTCCTTGAGGTTCTCGCAGTTGGTGCCCTCACGCTCGTACAGGTAGGGCACGGCGTCCAGGCGGAAGCCGTCGATCCCCAGGTCCAGCCAGTACCGCAGGACCTCCAGGATCGCCTCCTGCACCGCCGGGTTCTCGAAGTTCAGGTCCGGCTGGTGCGAGAAGAAGCGGTGCCAGTAGTACTGGCCGCGCACCTCGTCGTAGGTCCAGTTGGAGGTCTCGGTGTCGACGAAGATGATGCGGGCCTCGTCGTAGCGGTCGTCGGTGTCCGACCACACGTAGAAGTCGCCGTAGGGTCCGTCGGGGTCCTCACGGGAGGCCTTGAACCAGGGGTGCTGGTCGCTGGTGTGGTTCATGACCAGGTCGGTGATGACGCGGATCCCGCGCCGGTGCGCCTCGTCGAGGAGCTCCACGAAGTCGGCGGTGTCACCGAACTCCGGGAGGATCTTGAAGTAGTCCGAGATGTCGTACCCGCCGTCGCGGAGCGGGGACTCGTACATCGGCAGCAGCCAGAGGCAGTCGATGCCGAGCCACTGGAGGTAGTCCAGTTTCCGGACCAGGCCGGTGAGGTCGCCGGTGCCGTCGCCGTTGGAGTCGAAGAACCCGCGGGCGAGCACCTCGTAGAAGACGGCGTGTTTGTACCAATGGGGGTCCCGGGCTCCACCGGAGGACATGAGGGGGCCGGTGGCGGCCCCCGTGGCCGGGGCGAGCGGACCGTGTTCGGCGTGCTCGTGTGCGCCGGGTCCGGACTCGTCTTTGCTCATCTACTGCTCCCCACCAAGAATGTTCGACATCGGATCAACGGGCGTCCGGGCCCGGGCGGCGGTTCCGTCCCGCCGCCGGGTCCCGGGCGTCATCTGCCGTTGACGGTGAACACGTGCGCCGGTCCGGTCGCCGGGTCGAGCCGGACGTAGTTGCTCGCCCGCCACGTGTAGGAGCGTCCGGTCAGCTCGTCGGTCACCTTGAGGTCCTCCTCCCACGTGCGGCCGATCGACGGCAGGTCCAGATGCACCGTGGCCTCGCGGGCGTGGTGCGGGTCGAGGTTGACGACGACGAGAACGACGTCGTCGGGCTCACCGGGGGCGCCGGGGCGATGCTTGGAGAAGCAGATCAACTCCGGCCGGTCCACGTGGTGGAACCGCAGGTTGCGCAGCTCGCGCAGGGCGGGATGGGCTCGTCGCAGCTCGTTGAGCCTGGTGATGAGCGGAGCGATGGTCGTTCCGGAGGCGTCGGCCCCGGCCCAGTCCCTGGGGCGGTACTCGTACTTCTCCGAGTGCAGGTACTCCTCGCTGCCGGGGTGGGCCGGGGTGTTCTCGCACAGCTCGAAGCCCGAGTAGATCCCCCAGGTCGGGGAGAGCAGGGCCGCCAGGACCGCGCGCGCCTCGAAGGCCGGTCGACCGCCTCGTTGGAGGTAGGCGTGCAGGATGTCCGGGGTGTTGGCGAACAGGTTGGGTCGAAGGTAGTGCGCGGTCTCCCGGCTGAGCTCGGTGAGGTACTCGGTGAGCTCGTCCTTGTCGTTGCGCCAGGTGAAGTAGGTGTAGGACTGATGGAAGCCGATCTTGGCCAGGGTGCGCATCATCGCCGGCCGGGTGAAGGCCTCGGCGAGGAAGAGGACGTCGGGGTCGCGTTCGGCGACCTCGGCGAGCAGGCGCTCCCAGAAGGCGACCGGTTTGGTGTGCGGGTTGTCCACCCGGAAGATGCGCACCCCGTGGTCGATCCAGTGCCGCACGACCCGCAGGACCTCGGCGTACAGACCCTCGAAGTCGTTGTCGAAGCAGAGCGGGTAGATGTCCTGGTACTTCTTCGGCGGGTTCTCGGCGTAGGCGATGGAGCCGTCCGCGCGCGTGGTGAACCACTCCGGGTGCTCGGAGACCCAGGGGTGGTCGGGCGAGCACTGGAGCGCCAGGTCCAGGGCGATCTCCAGTCCGTGGTCGGAGGCCACGGCGACGAAGGCGTCGAAGTCCTCCAGGGTGCCCAGGTCGGGGTGGACGGCGTCGTGTCCTCCCTCGGGCGAACCTATGGCCCACACCGAGCCGGGGTCCCCCGGCCCCGCGGTCAGCGTGTTGTCGCGACCTTTGCGATGGGCCGTACCGACGGGGTGGATCGGCGGCAGGTACACCACGTCGAACCCCATGTCGGCGATGGCGGGCAGGCGCTTGGCCGCGTCGGAGAGGGTTCCGGAGGCCTCCTCGCCCGGGGCCACGTCGACCCGGGCGCCCTCCGAGCGGGGGAAGAACTCGTACCAGGAACCGAACAGGGCCCGTTCGCGGTGGACGACGACCTTGGTCCGCTTGGACCTGGTGACGAGTTCCCGCAGGGGTTTGCGGTCCATGGCGGCGACGACCTCGTCGGTGACGGCCGTCGTGAAGCGTTCCATCGGATCGGTCGAGGTGTCGCGCAGGAGCGTGGCCGCCTCGGAGAGGGCGGGGTCTCGCGGGGTGCGACGGGCGGCGCGCGCGAGCAGGCGGGCGCCCTCCTCGAGGACGAGGTCGGTGTCGACGCCGAGGGGAAGTTTCACGCGGGCGACGTGCAGCCATGTGGCGAAGGGGTCGGTCCAGGATTCGATGGAGAAGGACCAGTCGCCCTCGGAGGGCAGGCTGATCTCGGCCTCGTACCGGTCGGTCCCGGGGGCCTTCTCGCGCATGGGGACGAGAGCCTCGCGGCGACCACGGGGGGAATGGACGACGACGCCCGCGGCGAGGGAATCGTGCCCTTCGCGGATCACGGTCGCGCCGACGGTGAAGCGTTCTCCCGGAACGGCCTTCACCGGCCCGAGGTCGTTGTCCGGAGATATGTCGATTATGGGCAGGCGTCCGATCACTGGCTACACCGTAATCATCGTTGTCAGGGCGTCATGAGGAGGCGCGTGACGACGCACGCGCGAAGAATGATCGGGTTCCGATCAAAGGCAGGATGGAGTCGACGAAGAACCGAATGGAAACTGTCCGGATTGCGGCTTCGGTGGTCTCCGATGTCCATCGTCCGCCCTGGCCCTGGCTTTGGCGGAGTGTCGAGGCCGAGTCGCACATGTGATCCTCGCCACATTCTTGCCCGTGGTCGAGGTCGGGTATTTGTCGGTTTTCATCGCTCGAAAACCGGCGAAGAAGGCATAAATTCGCAGTGGATTCTGTGTTCTCCCCGGTTGCTTTTCGATTCTCCATCATGAAAAGTCCGAAGATCTGTCCCGCTGGTTGCCGGTGGGAGTGAACTGGGTAGGGCTCATCTAATGCGCCCCGAGTGGTCGAGGGTCTATTCCGGACACTCGATCATGTCCAATGTGTCTACTCTGTGTAATCTTCTGTTGCTCTGTGTGGTTTACAAGGTATTGAGGAAGCTTTTCAGTGACACACCCGATTTAACGGAGTTCCCTTGAGGCCCTTCCTGCGAGGGTGGTCGACGCGATGCCCACCGTCGCGAGGCGGAGGGGCGGCACACGGCTCTAGGGGGCGACGTGACGGAGGTCGACGGGGGCGGTGGGTTCATCGAGCGGGCCCGCGCTCTGTTCCAGGAGAGGGTCGAGCGGGCCCGCGCCCTGTTCCAGGAGAGGATCGCGGAGTTCGAGAAGGACGCGACTCGGGAACGACGCGACGCGTATCTGCGACTGTCGGGTCTGGGCGCCGTCGCGGGTCTGCTCTGTGCCGTCCTCGTGCTGCCCTGGGCGGGAAGCGCGGGCCTGGTGGCCAGGGACACCGCCGCGGGCTTCATGGCCCTCCCCGGGCACCTGGAGGTCCCGAACCTGTCGTCGGGCGTCCTGCTCACCGACGACGCCGGGGAGCCCTTCGCCGAGGTCTCCGAACGCGAACGGGACGTGGTCTCCCTCGACGCGATCAGCCCCTGGGTCCCCTCGGCCCTCATGGCGGTCGAGGACGACCGTTTCTATGAGCACAACGGGCTCGACATGAAGGGCGTCCTGCGGGCCGCGCTGCGTACGGCCCAGGGAGACATGCAGGGCGGCTCCACCATCACCCAGCAGTACGTCAAGAACCTCCTCATCGAGACCGCCGATTCGGAGGGGGACGTCGACGGCGCCAGCGAACGGACCCTCGGCCGCAAACTGACCGAGCTGCGCTACGCCATCGACATCGAGGACCGGTACACCAAGGACGAGATCCTGGAGGGCTACCTCAACCTGGCCTACTTCGGGGCCGGCGCGCACGGCATCGAGGTCGCGGCCCAACGCTACTTCTCGATCTCGGCGGAGAATCTGGACGCCGGTCAGGCGGCGATGCTGGTCGGCCTGGTCCGGGGGCCCTCGTTCTACGACCCCCTCAACAACCCCGAGGGGGCGAAGGAACGTCGCGACCTGGTTCTGGACCGCATGGTCGACACCGGTCACCTGGAAGCGGAGGAGGCCGCCGCCCACAAGGCCGAGGACCTGGGCATCGATCACACCCCCAGGGGCGGCAGTTGCATGGAGAGCGACTACCCGTTCTTCTGCGACTACGTCATGCGCTGGCTGGCCGACTCGGAGATGCTGGGGAAGACCGCCGCCGAGCGGGAGCAGCGCATCGCCCAGGGCGGTCTCACCGTGCGCACCACGATGGATCGCGCGGCCCAGGACGCGGCCCAGGACGCCGTGGACAAGCGGGTCCCGCATGAGGACTCCACCAAGTTCGCCGCCCAGGCGCTGGTCGAACCCGGAACCGGTCGGATCCGGGGCCTGGTCCAGAACCTGCGCTACGGGTTCGACGACGACGCCTCCGGAACCACCTCGATCAACCTCGCCGTGGATCGGGACGAGGGCGGCTCCGGCGGCTATCAGGCGGGATCGACCTTCAAGACCTTCACCCTGGCGGCGGCCCTGGAACAGGGGATGGGGTACGGGACCAGGTTCAACTCGCCCAAGAGCATGTCCGTCGGTGGGATGACCGACTGCGGCGGCGACCGGATGTCGTCGTGGAGCGTGAGCAACGCCGGCGAGAGCGACGACGGCGAACACAACATGATCAGCGCGACCAAGGGCTCGGTGAACACCTACTTCGCCCAGTTGCAGGAGAAGGTCGGTCTGTGCGAGACCTCCGAGATGGCGGTGAAGGCCGGCGTGCACCGCGCCGATGGTGAGGATCTCGGAGTGTGGAGCTCCTTCACCCTCGGGGATCAGGAGGTGTCCCCGCTGACCGTCGCCAACTCCTACGCGACCTTCGCGGCCCGCGGCATCCGTTGTGAGCCGCGGCCGGTGCGCTCTCTGACCGAGGACGGCACGGAGGAGCGGGTCACCGCCGACTCCGACTGTGAGCGGGTGGTGAAGCAACAGGCCGCCGACGGGGTCAACCACCTGCTCCAACAGACCTTCGACGGAGGTACGGCCAAGGGCCTGGACATCGGGCGGCCCGCGGCGGGCAAGACCGGTACCACCGACGGATCCGCCTACGCCTGGTTCGCCGGGCACACCCCGAACCTGGCCTCCGCGGTCGTCGTCGGCGACGTGCGCGGTGGTGAGCAGAACCCGCTGCGCGGGGTGACCATCGGCGGACAGTACTTCGGCGTCGTCTACGGAGGGACCCTGCCCGGACCGATCTGGCAGGAGTCCATGCGCGGGGCGACGGAGGGGCTGCCCTCCGAGAGCTTCGCCGGTTCTCCCGGTTCCTTCGGGGACCCGACGGCGGAGCCGCCTGGACGGGAGAAGGACGACGACTCCGATGACGAGGGCGGAGCGGACGGCCCCGAGGACGCCGCCGGCTCCGCGGACTCCGAAGGTACGGAGAGCACGGAGAGCACGGAGAGCACCGAGGGTTCCGCGGACTCCGAAGGGACCGGGGGCGCCGAAGGTTCGGACGGCACCGGCGGCACGGGCGGTACCGAGGGCTCGGACGGTACCGGAGGCACGGGCGGCACCGAAGGTACCGGGGGCACCGAAGGCACCGAAGGTTCCGGTGGCACCGAGGGCTCCGACACCGGAGAGGGGGCCGGCACCTGACCACCGGGCCCGCTCGCGCGCGGTCCATGGTCCCGAGGTGGACAGAGGCCTATATGTCGTGGTGAAAGGGGTATGGAGGGTCAAGAGCTCCGATATTTGCCTCATGGCGCATAATGGAGCCGAACCGACAGGGGAGCGCGGAAGCGCTGAGAGTGCGGCACCGGGCCGCAGACCCTTAGACACCTGATCCGGATCATGCCGGCGAAGGAAGTCGTGAGAACCCGCCATCGTGCGCGTGAGAACGCGTGATGGCGCTCTTGGCCGCATTCCCCTCCGTCGCTCCGACGAAGGGAACCCTCGGGTAATGAGTACCGAAGACAGGACCGGCACGACCGATGGCCGCGAGGTCGCGCGTGCCGGATTCCTCCAAGAGGTACGGGCCGGCCTCAAGAGCTGGCGCACCGTCGACATCGTCGTCGCCGCCGTGATCGGTGTGGCGGTCGGTGTCGTCTTCTGGCTGTGGAACATCGTCTGGTCGATCACGACGCCGCTGTTCGTGTTCTTCCCGCCCGGTCAGGCCGTCGTCTACGGCATGTGGCTGATCTCCGGCGTGCTCGGTGGTCTGATCGTCCGCAAGCCCGGCGCCGCCGTGCTCACCTCGATCGCGGCGGCCTCGGTCTCCGCGGTCCTGGGGACCCAGTGGGGGCTCGCGGTCATCCTCGACGGCACCCTCCAGGGGCTGCTGCCCGAACTGGTCTTCCTGGCGTTCGCCTACCGGCGTTGGAACATGGGCGTGGCCGTGCTCGCCGCGGCGTTCGCGGGCCTGTCCCCGGCCATCCGGGACAACATCGCCTACAACGTCACCTGGCCGCTCCACTACCAGATCACCTACGGGGTGATCGTGGTGATCAGCGCCGCCCTCATCGCGGGTGTGGGAGCCAGGCTCCTCACCACCGCCCTGGCGCGCGCCGGCGCCCTGGCCCCCTTCCCCTCGGCCAAGGGCTGACCCATGGGAGCGAGGAACGTGGGCGGCGCGCGTGTGGAGCTCTCCGGTTGGGGATGGCGGCACGCGGGCCGCGACACCCACGCCCTGCGCGGCGTGGACCTGGTCGTCGAACCCGGGGAGCGGATCCTGCTGCTGGGCGCCTCCGGCGCGGGCAAGAGCACCCTGCTCCACTCCCTGGCCGGGCTCACCGGCCCCGACAGCGCCATCAGCGGCGAGGAGGAGGGCCTGCTCCGTGTGGACGGAGAGCCCGCCGCCCGCGGTAGGGGTCGGGTCGGCCTGGTCGCCCAGGACCCCGAGACCCAGCTCGTGATGGCCCGGGCCGGAGACGACGTCGCGTTCGGTCTGGAGAACCTCGGTATCGAACGAGAGGCGATCCGGCCCCGGGTGGAGGGGGCCCTGGCGGACGTGGGCTTCCCCTACGGTCTGCGGCATTCCACCGGTGCCCTGTCCGGCGGAGAGAAGCAGCGACTGGTGATCGCCGGAGCGCTGGCCATGCGCCCTCGCCTGCTGCTGCTGGACGAGCCCACCGCCAACCTCGACCCGGCCGGGGCCGAGCTGGTCCGGTCCCTGCTCGCCCGTCTACTGGCCGAGACCGAGGCCACCCTCGTCCTGGTCGAACACCGGGTCGCCGAGGTCGTGGACCTGGTCGACCGGGTCGTGGTGGTGGAACCGGGCGGCGGGGTGATCGCAGACGGCGCCCCCGCCGAGATCTTCGCCGAACACGGGCGTTCCCTGGCCGCCCAGGGCGTGTGGATCCCCGGGAACGAACCCGCCCCCTCGCTCACGGCGGCCCCGGGAGGGGCACCGTTGATCGAGGCCGTGGACGTGACGGCGCGGACCCCCTTCCAGGTGGGGGTCCGCGTCGGCCCTCGCCGCACGGTCCTGGAGGGGGTGCGCGTCGCCCCCGAGGCCGGGACGGCGACCGCCCTGACCGGACCCAACGGAGCGGGAAAGTCGACCCTCCTCACCCTGCTGGCCGGGCTCTCCGGTCCCTACCGGGGGAGCGTCGAGCCTCGCGGGCCATTGGCCGAGGCCGACCGACGCCCCCTGGTGAAGTGGCCGGCCCGACGTCTGGCCCGACACGTGGGAACGGTCTTCCAACACGCGGAGGACCAGTTCGTCACCTCCACCGTGCTGGACGAGCTGCGTTTCGCGCCCTCGCGCGCGGGGATGGGCGAGGTCGAGATCGAGGCCTGGGTGGGCGAACTCATGGAGAGACTGCGCCTGACCCGGCTGGCCGACGTCCACCCGTACACGCTCTCCGGAGGAGAGAAACGGCGGCTCTCGGTGGCCACCGCGCTCAGTTCCGGGCCCTCGCACGCCCCCGACGTCCTCGTCCTGGACGAACCCACCTTCGGGCAGGACACCCGTACCTGGACGGAGCTGGTGGAGCTGCTGGGCTCCCTGAGGTCGGAGGGGCGGGCCATCGTCATGGCCACCCACGACCGGCTGCTCCTGGAACATCTGGTGGACTCCCGTATCGGGGTCGCCGACGGTCGAGCCACCGTCTCGTCGAAGGAGGACGTGTGAGCACCGCCCGATCCGGCACCCGTACCGCGGAGACGATGGGAGGGGACACCCTCACCCTCGACGTTCCCGCCGAGGGCGGGGCCCGCTACTGGATGACCGGGCTCAACCCGGCCGCGAAACTGCTGGCGGCCCTGGCGATCGCCATCGGCCTGATCCCCGCTGTGGACGCCGTCACCGGAGGCCTGGTCCTGTTCGTGGTCCTGCTGACGGTCCCCTTCAGCGGTGTGGACCGTAGGACCCTGATGCTCCTGGGCGGGCCCTTTCTGCTGATGGGCCTCAGCAGCGGGACGGTCAACTACCTGTACGGCGAACAGGGGCTGGAAGGGGCCGTCGGCGCCGCGGTGCGCCTGCTGGCCATCGCGCTTCCCGGACTGTTGGCCGCGATCACCAGCGACCCCACGGAGATGTCGGACGGGCTCGTGCAACGGCTCAAGGTGCCCGAGCGCCCCGCCATGGGCGTCCTCGCCGCGCTGCGCCTGATCCCGCTCCTGGCCGACCAGTGGCGGACCATCACCCTGGCCCGCCGGGCGCGCGGTCTGGAGGCCGGGTACAACCCGTTCAACGTGGTGCGGCTGTTCTTCGGTCGACTCTTCGCTTTGCTGGTCCGCTCGATCAGGACCGGGACGCTGTTGGCCACCGCGATGGACGCGCGGGCCTTCGGCACGGGGCCGCGCACCCACGCCCGGATCAGTCACTGGAGGAGGGCGGACACCCTTCTGCTGGTGGGGACCGGGGCGCTCCTGATCGGCGCGTACGCCCTCTCCGCGCGCTTGGGCACCCTGGTGCTGCTCTTCTCCTGACCCGAGTGGTTAGGTGGCAACCGACACTGACGCCGAAGTGAAGAGGTGGAGAACGTGGGCGAGTTCGTTCGCGTGGAGGTCGACCCGGACAACCCCGCGGTGGCCGTCATCCGGATCGATCGACCCAAGGCGCTGAACGCGTTGAACGGTCGGGTCACCGAGGAGATCGCCGAGGCGGCCGCGCGGGTGTCGTCGGACGACTCCGTGCGCGCCGTCGTGCTCTACGGCGGTGAGCGGGCCTTCGTGGCCGGGGCCGACATCAAGGAGATGGCCGAGCTCACCCACGCGAAGATGCTGGAGTACTCGCGCGCCCTACAGAACGCTCTGACCGCGGTGGCCCGGATCCCCAAGCCGGTGGTCGCCGCCATCAGCGGGTACGCGCTGGGCGGTGGATGCGAGCTGGCGCTGTGCGCCGACTTCCGGGTCGTGGGGGCCAAGGCCAGGCTCGGACAGCCCGAGATCCTGCTGGGCGTCATCCCGGGTGCGGGCGGGACCCAGCGTCTGCCGCGTCTGATCGGTCCGGCCAAGGCCAAGGACCTGGTGTTCACCGGGCGTCACGTGAAGGCGGAGGAGGCACTGGAGATCGGCCTGGCCGACCGGGTCGTCGAGGACGACGAGGTCTACTCGGCCGCCGTGGAGCTGGTCGCCCGTTACGCGGACGGCCCCGCGGTGGCCCTGGCCGCGGCCAAGGAGGCCATCGACCGCGGGTTGGAGACCGACCTGGACACCGGCCTGGAGATCGAGCGACTCCAGTTCTCGGGCCTCTTCGCGACCGAGGACCAGAAGGCGGGCATGCGCAGCTTTATCGAGCAGGGACCGGGCAAGGCGACCTTCGAAGGGCGCTGACCTCGGGCGTTCCCGGCCCCTGGGACGGGTATCGCTGTGGGGCGGGGCGGGTGGTGTCGGGCGTTCGCCTCGCCGCCCGCCCCGCTCTCTTCCCAGGTTTTTGTAGTGACTTGTCGTTGCTTTTACTTTTTGTCGCGTTGAGTGTCCTGGTGGGACCTGGGGTGGAAGACCGGATCCGGCCATACGGGAAGGGAACGGGGGAACCGCTCACCCGGTTTTTCCGTCATACTCGTCAGTGGTCGTCACAGGACGGACGGTTCGCCCGGAGCCCCGGGGCGCGTTCCGCGCCCGATCCCGGGTGGGATCCGCGGACCACACGGGCCCCTGGGCGGGGCCGCACAAGCCAAGCTTGACCCATCCCCCCGGCCGATAAACTGGGCGTGGCGGTATGTGGTCTTTTGAGGGGATGAGTTCTCGATGGCAATGTCGGCAGGTTTCCCCACGGGTGAGGAGCTGCCGGAGCGCATCGGTCACTACGTGATCCGCCGTCGCATCGGCGCCGGCGGCATGGGAGTGGTGTACCAGGCCGAGGATCCCCACACCGACCGGTTCGTGGCGGTGAAGGTCCTCAAGCCCGAGGTCGCCGGAGACCACATCGCACGCGCCCGGCTCGCCCGCGAGGTCGAGACGATGCGTCGTGTACAGAGCCCCAACGTGGCCGAGGTCATCGACGCGGACACCCAGGCGGAACTGCCGTGGGTGGTCACCGAGTACATCCCCGGGCCCACGCTGGACGCCACGGTCACCGACCACGGCCCCCTCCGCGGGCGCGCTCTGACCCGTTTCGTCACCGGTATGGCCAGGGCCATCAAGGACATCCACGCGGTGGACGTCATCCACCGTGACCTCAAGCCCGGCAACGTGATCATCTCCAACGGCGAACCGATCGTCATCGACTTCGGTATCGCCCACGCCGTCGACGGGGCCAAGCTGACCCAGACCGGCACGTTCGTCGGCACCCCCAGCTACCTGTCGCCCGAGGTCATCGAGGGGACGGACCTGGGTCCGGCCACCGACGTGCACGCCTGGGGCGGCACCGTGGCCTTCGCCTCCACCGGCCGTCCGCCCTACGGCGCCGGTTCGTTCGAGGTGATCTTCTTCCGGATCCTCAACGGCGAGATCGACATGGACGGGATGCACGAGGCGCTGCGCCCCCTCGTCAACCGCGCGGTCTCCCGGGACATGAGCGCCCGGCCCACCGCGGCCGAACTCGTGACCGAGACCGGCCGCCTCAACCTCGACCTGCCGTGGAGCGAACCGCAGCGCGGGCTGCCGGACCAGACCGGCGGCCACACCGTGCACAGTCCCGCTCCGGGCGTGCCCGACACCGGGGGCCACGGCTCCGGACACGGCGGCGTGGGAGGAGCGATCCTCGGCGGCGCCATGGGCGGCGCGGCCGCCGGGCACCTGCTGGGCGGGGGCGCCGGAGAGGGCTGGGGGAGCGCGCACACCAGGAGCGCCCCCGGAACGACCGACAGCGCGTGGTCCACGCCCTCCAACGAGCGCCCCGGGGGCCGGGAGAGCGACCTCGAGGCCACCGACGACCTCGGCGCGGCCCGTTCCAACGGATGGAGCGAGGACCCGGAGGCCACCGACGACCTGAGCGGCGCCCGTTCCTCCGGAGACGACCGGACGCATCACGCCCACTCGTCCGGGTGGGACGACGAGGCCACCGACGACCTGTCCGGGGCCGGGACCGAACGGATCGTCCCGGGCACGGGCGCTCAGGGGTACGACACCCAGGGCACCCAGCGGATCGATCCGGTCCGGGACGACGTCCAGGGCACGCAGCGGATCGACCCGTCCGCCCTGGCCCCTCGGGAGGACCCCCAGGGCACCATGATGATGGGCCAGGACGAGATCTCCCGGCACGCCCGGGTCCAGGACGAGGACCCCGACGGTGCCCCTCAGACCCGGTTCTTCAACTCGCCGCTGGACCCGAAGGCCTTCCAGGACATCCTGACGCCCGTGGGGGCCGAGGGGCGGCGTGAGACGACCCAGGAGTTCGACGAGGAGGAGTACCGGGAGCGGGGCGGCCTGCTGGGCCGTTTCCGCCGTGGGGGCGGCGACCGCGTCGGCGACTACTTCCGCGGTGACCGCGAGGGCGACGAATACGACGAGGACGAGGACGAGTACTACGACGAGACCTGGCGGATGCATCCGCTGGTCCTCATCCCGATCATGCTCTCGCTGGCCGGGACGGCCCTGTGGTTCCCCTGGTTCGGCATCTTCCTGGGCGTCGTCCTCATCTCCGGCCTGAGCGCGTTGGACGTGGTCAAGGCCGAGCACGCGCGACGTCTCCAGACGCGTGGTCGCCGCAACTCCGACGGCATGGTGGTGGCGCTCAGCTTCCCCTGGGCGTTCGGTCGTATGACACTGCGCACCGTCGGCTTCGGGCTGATCTATCTGGTGGCGGGCATCCTGGTCGGGCTGGTCTACTCCACGATGTTGGAGACCGGCAACGACGGGGCCAACTACACGGGCGCCTTCGCGGTCTTCGTGATGATCCTGCTCAGCTACATCATGCCGAGCGGGCGCGAGGCCCGTCACCAGGCGGTCTGGCTGGTGGAACGGGTGCGTTTCCACAACCTGTACCTGTACATCGGTGTGGTCGTCGCCATCGTCCTGCTCACCATGCTGATCCTGTCGATCGGCCTGGGTTCGGCCCCGATCTGGACCATGGGGCCGCTCACCGGCCCGGCCGACTGGTTCGGATAGAGGCGACCCTCTCGCTTCGAACGCCCCTTCTCCCACAGGAGGAGGGGCGTTCCCGTGTTCGGGGAGGGGAGCGGGGCGTCCCCCTCGCCCCCGGACGGGGGAGCGGTCAATAGAGTGGGGAGCGGTCACCGTTCCCCGGGCGTCATCGTCACCGGCGGGCGTCGTTCCGACGTGTTCCGAGTGAGGGCCGCGGGGAGGGATTCCGGGTTTTCCGAGTCGAACCCGGGCCACGGGTTGGCCTGCAAGCTACTAGCCAGTAACATATGGTGTATGAGCACATGAGCGGGACCGGCTGTGAACGTGAACAGCGGGACCCGCCGTCGGATGACCGATCGGCATTCGGCATTGTTGGCAGTCACGGGGCGCGCCAGCGCCCGCCCGCCAGACGGCGGACATGGGAGTGCAGGGAGGTCGGCCACCGGCCATGAATATTGTCGTTTTGGTCAAGCAGGTCCCGGACACGGCGACCGAACGGAAGCTCAACGCCGATGACAAGACGTTGGACCGCGCGGCGTCCGACGGTGTCATCAACGAGCTCGACGAATACGCCATCGAAGAGGCGCTCCTCCTCAAGGAGAAGCACGGCGGCGAGGTCACCATCCTGACGATGGGGCCGGACCAGGCCACGGACTCGATCCGCAAGGCCCTGTCCATGGGCGCCGACAAGGCCGTCTTCGTCAACGACGACGCGCTGCACGGCTCCGACGCCATCCAGAGCGCCTACGCCCTCGCGCAGGCCCTGGGCACCATCGAGTTCGACCTGGTCGTGCTCGGTTCGGAGTCCACCGACGCCCGCACCGGTGTCATCGGTGCCGCGCTCGCCGAGTACCTCGGCCTGCCCCAGCTCACGCTGGCCGGCAAGGTCGACATCGACGGCGACGCCATCAAGATCCAGCGTCAGACCGACTACGGCTACGACGTGGTCGAGGCTCGACTGCCCGCGGTCGTCTCCGTCGTGGAGAAGATCAACGAGCCCCGTTACCCGTCCTTCAAGCTGATCATGCAGGCGAAGAAGAAGCCGGTCGACAAGAAGTCCGCGGCCGACGCGGGCATCGACACCGGCAAGGTCGGCCTGGCCAACGCCACCACCGAGACCGTCGACTTCGCCGCCGCGCCGCCGCGCGCCGCGGGCACGATCGTCAAGGACGAGGGCGACGGCGGCGTCAAGGCCGCCGACTTCCTCGCCGACAAGAAGTTCGTGTAGGTAGACGAGAGACTCAGGAAGGTTCAAGGATTATGGCTGAGGTCCTCGTCCTCGTCGACCACGTCGACGGACAGGTCAAGAAGGTCACCACCGAGCTGCTGACCGCCGCTCGCCGCGTCGGCGAGCCCGTCGCGGTCTGGATCGGCGACGGTGTGGAGTCGGGCAAGGCCACCCTGGCCGAGTTCGGCGCCGAGAAGGTCTACGTGGCTCCCGCCGAGGTGAACGACTACGTCGTCGCTCCGAAGGCCGAGCTGCTCGCCAAGCTCGCCCAGGACAAGGGCGCCGCCGCGATCCTGGTCTCGGCCACCGCCGAGAACAAGGAGATCGCCGGTCGTACCGCCGTGAAGCTGGGCTCCGGTGTGCTCACCGACGTCGTCGACGTCAACGCCGAGCTGGTCACCGAGCACAGCATCTTCGGTGGCGCCACCGTCACCCACGCCCGCGTCAAGACCGGTGTGCCGGTCATCGCGGTCCGTCCGAACTCCGTCACCCCGGAGGCCGCCGCCGGCGCCGCCGCCGAGGAGGCCGTCTCGGTCGACATCTCCGACGCCGCCAAGACCGCCAAGGTCGTCGAGCGCGTCGTCCAGGCCAAGGGCGAGCGTCCCGAGCTGACCGAGGCCGCCATCGTGGTCTCCGGTGGCCGCGGCGTGGGTTCCGACGACTTCAGCGTCGTCGAGAACCTGGCCGACTCGCTGGGTGCCGCCGTCGGCGCCTCCCGCGCCGTCGTCGACTCGGGCTGGTACCCGAACCAGTTCCAGGTCGGCCAGACCGGTAAGACGGTCAGCCCGAACCTGTACATCGCCCTGGGCATCTCCGGCGCGATCCAGCACCGGGCGGGCATGCAGACCTCGAAGAACATCATCGCGGTCAACAAGGACCCCGAGGCCCCGATCTTCGAGCTCGCCGACTTCGGCGTCGTGGGAGACCTGCACACGGTCGCTCCGCAGCTCACCGAGGAGATCAACAAGCGCAAGTAGGACGAGCGCTTCGCGGATCCAAGCCGACGCCCGGCCGGGGGAGACCCGGCCGGGCGTCGGCTTTCTCATGGGCGGCTTCGGTGGCGCTGTTCCGGGAACTCGCATGTGATTTGCCCTATATGAAATATTCTGTGTGGTTTTCGGGGGTGGGGGTCGGGTAGATCCGGCGCACGACGATCCGACAGGAGGCGGGGGCGATGCGGACGACGGTGCGAGCGGGACGCCGCAAGGTGGAGATCCGGCACGCGGACAAGCCCCTCTTCGGGGAGGACGGGGCCACCAAGGAGGACCTCGCCGACTACTACGCCAGGATCGCTCCGCTCATGCTGCCCCTGGTCAAGGGGCGCCCGGTCGTGCTCGAACGCTTCCCGGAAGGGCTGGACGGCTCCGGATTCCTCGTGCAACACCCCTCGCACCCCCGCTGGATCCGCACGGTGTGGACCTCTTCCGGACGGATGATGGAATGCCAGGAGGCCGCCGCCCTGGTGTGGTGCGCCGATCAGGCCGCGATCACCCTGCACACATGGTCCTCCCGTACCCCTCGTCTGGGACTCCCCGACCGTATGGTTCTCGACCTCGACCCGGTCGGTTCGGGCCGAGAGGCCTTCGCCGGATGTCGTGAGGCGGCCCGGGTCGTGCGCGAGGTGCTGTCCGAACTCGGACTGGCCGCCTACGTGATGACCACCGGCTCCCGAGGTCTGCACGTCCACTCGCCCCTGCGCCCGGAGGTGGACGACATGGAGGTCCGGAGACTGGCCAAGGCGGTCGCCGACCGCGTCGCCGCCAGGGCACCGGAGGAGTGGACCACCCGGGTGCGCAAGGCGGCCCGCCACGGCCGTATGTTCGTCGACTACCTCCGCAACGGTCCCGGACAGCTCGCGGTGGCACCGTACGCGGTCCGAGCCCGGCCCGGAGCCCCGGTGGCCACCCCGATCACCTGGGAGGAGCTGGAGAGGATCTCCTCCTCCCAGGAGTTCTCCATCGACCTGGAACGGGACGAGTGCCCGTTCGCCGGCATGCGCCGCCACGCCCGTTCCCCGCGCAGGGCCCTCTCCCTCCTCGACCGGGGGGAAGGCGGGGTCGTGCCGAAGCCCCGGGCGGGGCACGTGTGACCAGAGTGATGGGAGGGAATGAAACGAACGGCGGTACAACCTGACCACGGGGGCGCCCATGGAGGGCTACGGGACCCAACTCGGTCTCGTGTTGGTCCTGGTCGTGGTGAACGCGCTGTTCGCGGGGAGCGAGATCGCGCTGGTCACCCTGAGAGAGGGGCAGATCCGGAGGCTGGAGGAACGCGGTCCGGGCGGGCGGGCCGTGGCCCGGCTGGCGCGGGACCCCAACCGTTTCCTCGCCACGATCCAGATCGGCATCACCCTCGCCGGGTTCCTGGCCTCGGCGACGGCGGCCGTCTCCCTGGCCCGGCCCCTGGTCGAACCGCTCGGATTCCTCGGACGTTACGCCTCACCGGTGGCGATCGTGCTGGTCACCATCGTCCTGTCCTTCATCACCCTGGTGCTGGGGGAACTCGCCCCCAAACGGATCGCCATGCAGCGGGCCGAGCGCTGGGCTCTGGCGGTGGCCCGCCCCCTGGACCTGCTCGCCACGCTGACCCGGCCGGTGGTGTGGCTGCTCGGGGTCACCACGGACCTGGTCGTGCGCCTGTTCGGCGGAGACCCCAAGGCCGGCGGGGAGGGCGTCTCGGACGAGGAACTGCGCGACATGATCGTCTCGCATCAGCACATCACCCCCGAACAGCGGCGGATCCTGGTCGGCGCCTTCGAGATCCGCGAACGCCGCCTGCGCGAGGTGCTGGTGCCGCGCAGGGACGTCGACGCCCTGTCCGCGGGGACCCGGGCCGAGGACGCGCTGGAGGCGCTCGCCGAACTCGGCCACTCGCGGGCTCCGGTGGTCCGCCACGGAGACATGGACGACGTGGTCGGAGTGGTGCACTGGTCGGACCTGATCGGTCGGGAGGGGGACATCGCGGACCTGGCCCGGGACGTGCCGCTGTTGCCCGACACGCTGTCGTTGTCCACGGCCCTGCGGAGGATGACCGAGGGACGCCGCCAGTTGGCGATGGTGGTCGGCGAGACCGGGGAGGTCGTCGGCATCGTTTCCCTGGAGGACCTGCTGGAGGAGCTGGTCGGGGACATCAACGACGAGACCGACCCCGAACCGACGGGGGCGGTGCGGTCGGTCGGAGGGACGCTCCTGGTCCCCGGAGGCTTTCCCGTGCACGATCTGCCGGGACTGGGGGTGGAACCGACCGACCGTCCGCGGGGTTCCTACGTCACGGTCGCCGGGATGGTCCTGGCCGCGCTCGGGCACATCCCGGAGGGCCCGGGGGAGCGGGTGGACCTGGGCGGGTGGACCGCCACGGTCATCGCCGCCGATGGGCGCAGGATCGACGAGATCGGGCTGACCCCGGGCTGACCGGCGCCTCAGCCCCCGGGGGTCCCCTCGGGCCAGACGCAGGGCGAGCTTGCGCTGATGGAGAGGCTTCCCTTGTCGCTGGTCCGGACGCCGACCCGGAACGAGTCCTCCTCGTGCTCGACCGTCAGCGACAGCGAGTCCGGGCGCTCGTCCCTGAGCACCCGGTAGCCGTTGGCGGTCCAGTACTCGTACATCCGCTCGATGCCGGCCTCGTTGTCCTCGACCGGGAGACCCCTGATCCAGAAGGTCTCACTGACCGTGACGCGGTCGCCGGGTCCTCCGTCGGTGGCGTCGTCGCAGGAGGCGAAGAGGGTGCCCCGTCGGGTCTCCAGCTCCGCCTCGTCGGGGAGCGCGGTGAGGGTCCGCTCGATGTGCTCCCGGACCTTCTCGGCGGCCCGGTCCTGTGTGATGGTCTCGTTCATGTCCGTCTCTCCGGCGGTACCGATACCGCAGCCGCTCAACATCGAGGCGACCACGAGGGCCGCGATCCGGTGGATGGTTCCGTTCACGCTGTGACTACCTCTGCCCCGCGATGACCTCGCCCATGTACTCCAGGGAGGCGCTGTTCCGGTCGAAGTACTCGGAGTGGGCGTCTCCCAGAGGCCATGATCCCCCTTCGCTGCCGGGGTCCGAATCGAACACCGTCGCGCCGAACCCGGGCGCGGTCGGGTCCGGGCCGTGGGTGAAGCCGGTGACCATGCTGATCCCGTCGTTCTCCGCGGTCGAGGTGTGCACGTCGTCGGGCGCGAAGCCCAGCTCGCTCACGTGGTCGGCGTTGGAGCCGGGGCTTCCCACGAGGACGATGTCGTCGGCGTCGAGTCCATCGTCCCCTTGCGCGGTGTGCCCCACCACGGTGGAGCCGTAACTGTGCCCGATGACGGTGTTGTGCGATGGCGACGTGTTCTGGTGGGTGACCCGCAACCCTTCCTGGAAGCCGCTCAGCTCGTCGACCGCGCCCTCGGCACGGCCCGAGAAGGCCGCTTCGACGAAGTTGGGGGCGTCGTAGCCGACCCAGGTGACGACGGCGTGCTCGCCGTCCTCATCGGCGTCGGTGGCCGATTCGAGGAGGGCGTCGGACCGGCCGATCAGACCGTTGACGCTCTGCCAGGTGGTCGTGGTACCGGGGACCAGGGTGGCGACGCCGTCGGCGGTGTCGGGGTTGCCGCTCGACACGATGGCGCGTCCGCGTCCCTCGGTGTCCAACGAGAGCAGGTAGCGATCGGCGTTCGGGTCCTCCAGCCTGGAACGCAGGGTGGTCAGGGTGTCGAGCTCCCCCTGGACGTCCTCCAGCCCCTTCATCGCGTGGTAGGTGCCCCAGGCGCCGCCGGTGGGCCAGGGGCCCATGGCGGCGTCGCGCCACTCCTCCGCCTCGGCGACCTCCTCCTCCAAGCGGGAGATCTCCTCTTGGAGGAAACCGCGGTTGAGCTCGTCGCGCACGGTCACGGGGATCCCGTCGAGGGCGCGCAGGAGTTCGCCGTGCTCCTTCAGCGCCTGCCGCTGCTCGTCCTCGGTCATGGAGGACCACCACAGGCCGACGACGGCGGGGGACTCGCCCTCGGACGGGAGGTCGGGGACCATGCCGGGAACGGTGTCGGAGAACCGGCTCAGCTGGGCACCGGTGAGAAGACCGGCACCCAGGAGACGCTCCAACGTCGATTGTCCGGGGCCGTCGCGCAGATCCTTCTTGGTCTGGTCGGCCTGGTCCATCAGGGTGTCCCAGTGCTTGGTGTGCTCGGAGAGGAGATCGGCGCGCAGCGCCTCCAACTCCTCGACCTTGGCCGTCTCGAAGGCGCCGGAGGTCAGGGAACCGTGCATGTCGGGGCGTGAGCCGATCCGGCTCACGGCGGCCTCGGCGTTGGACACGGCCTCTTCCCAGCGCCGTTCGAGCCCGGCCCGAGCCAGCCGGTAGTCCTTGATGTCCCCGGCCCAGAGCCGGAGCGTGGCGGCGCCGTAGGTCAACGACTTCGCCGCCTCCTCCCAGGCCATCAGTTCGGTGGAGGCGGCCGTGACGATGTCCCAGGCGATGAGGTCGGTGAACTCGCCCGCGCTGGCACGGAAACCGGCGTCGACCGTTTCGGAGTCGCCGAGCATGGTCCGGCAGAGCCGGTCGAGGCCGTCGGCTCCTTCGTTGATCGAGGCGACGTCGGCCTGGATGTCGGAGGGCAGTCCCAGGGAGAGGTCGGAGATGCTGGTCATGGTCCGTGATGTCTCCGGAGGCCGGTGCGGGTCGGGGGGACGGGGGGTCAGAAGTTGATCCGGATGTCGAGGGCGTTCATGCTCCCCTGGTAGAGCTCGGCGCTCTCGGCGTCGGTCGTGACGACCGTCGACACCGCCCCCTGCACCTCTTGTGCCAGGGTCATCCCGTTCCGGGAGACCCGGTCGATGTGTTCGAGGGTGTCGGCCTCGTAGTCGGACACGGCGGGGCTCACGTGTTCGGACACGGCGGAGACGAGGGTGGAGGCGATCTCCTCCAGGTCGGTGCCGAGGAGGAGCATGGCCTCGGACAGCGCCTCGGCCTGTTCGGCCTTGGACATCGCCTGTATCGGGTTCACACCGACTTCGTCGTACATGGAGGGCTCCATGGGGCTGGGGAACGAGGGGAGGCTACAGCATCCCCGTGCGGTCGTTTCCAACGAATCGTGAACAATCGGTGGTTCATCCCGATGGGGGACGTTCAGCGCTTGCGCAGGACCAGGAGGAGGTTCCAGGTGACGATCTCGCGCAGGAGAGGCACGTGCACGATGGGCCTTGTCCAGGTGGGCAGATAGCGCGGACGCAGGTCCACCACGTCCACGTCGTCGCGGCCGCGCAGCCAGCGCAGCGTCTCCTTGGCGTAGGCCGCGTACATCGTGCGGCCGAAGTCGTTCTTGGGTCGACGGCCGTTCTTGCGCGCGAACCGCTCGGCCGCGTACGAACCGCCCAGGTAGTGCCAGGGAGAGGTCTCGTGGCCGCCCCAAGGGGAGAGCCACAGCGTGTACGACAGGTACACGAGGCCTCCGGGGCGGGTCACCCGCACCATCTCGTCGGCCATCCGGGACCGGTCCGGCACGTGCTCCAGAACGTTGGACGAGAAGCACACGTCCACGCTCCCCGTGCGCAGGGGGAGGTCCAGAGCGCTGCCCTGGACGGCGTTGGTATCGGCCTCCCGCCCGTGCAGGGTCATCTCGTGCGCGTCGGCGTCCACGCACAGACAGCGGGCGCCCTCGGAGCGCAGGGCGTCGGCGAAGTAGCCGGGGCCACCGCCCACGTCCACCACGAGTCTTCCGTCGAGGGGGGTGTAGGAGCGCAGTTGTGCGACGGTGTCGCGGGCGAGCAGGCCGTAGAAGAAGGCGGGGTCGCTCTGCTCCTTGCGAAAGGCGGTGAACAGTCTCACGGAGCGGCCGAGGGTGGCGCGGAAGGGGACGGTCCAGTCGGGGTGGGGCGAGGTCACACCCGACCCCCGACCTCGACGTAGTGCCGCAGGTGGCGCCAGTGGTCCCCGCCCCAGTATTCGTCGGAGGCGACGATCCGGGCGTCGGGGAGGAGCTCGGCCAGACGCTTGGTGCGCAGGGTGTGCATGCGCATGGGCGCCGGATAGCGCAGGATCACCCGCTGGGCCAAGGCCACCAGGGGCCAGGGCACGTAACGGAACACCATCCCCTTGAAGGTCCGGCGTTCGCTCTCGGGCACGCCCAGGACCATGGCGCCGCCGGGGCGCACCACCCGGGCGAACTCGCGCAGGTAGCCCTCGGCCAGGTCGGGGGGAAGGTGCTGGAGGACCAGGTCGGTGTAGACGAGGTCGAAGGAGTCGTCCTCGAACGCGGACAGGTCCGGGCGCTCGTTCAGTCGGAAGTCGATCCGGCCCTGGGAACGGTCCAGCCGTCGGGCCTCGTCGAGCATCGGCGCGGAGATGTCCACGCCCACCACCCGATCGAAGTGGGCGGCGAGGGCGTTGGAGAGTCGACCGGCGCCGCAGCCGAAGTCCAGTACGCGACCGCGTTCGGGGGCCAGGCCCAATTCGTCCAGTCGTGCGATCGCCGGATCGATGTCGGCGCGGCCGGAGGCGAGGAACTCCTCGTCGTCCCACCCGCCGTCACGCTTGTCCGGATCCACGCAGACCGCCCACAGCGGCTCGGTGGAACCGAGTCGGGTCCAGTCGCGGCGGACCTGTTCGAGCCCCACCGACATCACCCCCACGGTGCGGGTGGCCGCCCAGCGGACAGCTTCTTTTGAAGCTTGTTCCTGTTCTGGAGGGGCAGGCCAATACGACCTGCGATAACGGCCACAAGGAAAAGTGGAACGTGTTGTATTCTGGCACCCATTTTCCGGGTTGGCCAACCTATGGTGGGAAGAGAGGACCGATGTCGCCTGACTCCCCCTCGGCGCGTGGGCCGCAGGACGATGGGGCCGTGGAGGCGCCGCCGTCCGAGGAGGACGGAGGCACCAGGGTACGCGGAGCGGTCGAGGGCCCGGAGGATCGGGGTGGCCCCGCCGGAGCCTCCCCGCGCGAGATGCTCGCCTCGCTGTGGCGGTCGAGGAACGACCGGCTCCTTCTCACGGCCCTGGCGATCGTGGCCGTGGCCGTGGCGCTCAAGGCGTACGTGCTCTCCGCCTCCTCCTTCGTGGAGGACGACTACCTCTTCTTCGCCGCGGCGAACACCGGCGGGCTGACCCCCGAGTACCTGCTGGACCTGCACAAGGGCCACTTCATGCCGGGGGCCATGTTCCTGGTCTACCTCCAGAACGCCTTCCTGCCCTATCACTGGGGGACGGCCGCGGGGACGATGCTGGTCCTCCAGACCGTCGCGATCCTCGCGTTCCTCCGGCTGCTGTGGGAGCTGTTCGGCCGCCGGTGGGCCCTGCTGATCCCGCTCACCGTGTACGCGTCGGCACCGCTGACCATCCCGGTCCTGGGGTGGTGGGCCGCGGCCCTCAACGCGGTCCCGTTCCAGCTCGCGATCGTCCTCGCCCTGCTGTGGACCGTGCGCCACCTGCGCACCGGCGTCACGATGTACGCCTGGTGGGCGGCCGGCGCCGTCGTCTTCGGGATGCTCTTCTCGGTCAAGGCCCTGTTCCTTCCACCGCTGCTGTTCGCGTTCGCGGTGGCCTTCCTGTATCCGGGCGGGCTCGCGCGGTCGGCACGGTACGCGTTCTGGCTGGATCGGCGTTACTGGCTCGGGATGGCCGCCCTCTCCCTGGGGTATCTGGCGCTCTACCTGCTGCGACAGAGGGCGGGCGACGGTTCCGAAGGCGCTTCGGTACCGGTCTGGGAGGCCGCGTCGGGCCTGATACGGCGCATGGTCGTCGAGGTGTTCCCCACCGGGGCGCTCGGCGGCCCCTACGTGTGGCGGCCGATCACCCCCACCGGAGGGCTGGTCGATCCTCTGGGCCCGGTGCTGATCGGCGCCTGGATCGTGTTCGTCGCGATCGTGGTGGCCTCCCTTCTCCTGCGCAGACGGGCCTGGCGTGCCTGGGCCCTGCTGGCCGGACACCTGGTGTTCGTGGACGTGGTGCCCACGGTGATCGCCCGGGGCCACATGTACGGCGAGGTCGGGGCCGACCCCCGTTACGTCGCCGACGCGGCTCTGGTGTTCGCCCTGGTCCTGGCCTTGGCCTTCCTTCCGGTGAAGGAGGAGAGGGCCCGGGAGCACGTCGGCAACGCGGGGGAGGGGCACGACCGGCGTCGAGGAACGGGCCGGGTCCGGGTCGGTCGAGTCGCGGGGGCGGCCGCGCTCGTGGTCACCCTGGTCTACGCCGGTTCGGCGGCCTACTCCACCCACGCCTACGCGCAGACCCTCAACGGAGAACGGTTGCGGACCTACCTGGCCAACGCGCGGGCCTCCCTGGCCGAGGTCCCCGACGACGCCGGCCTCTACAGCAGGGCGGTGCCGACCGATGTCGTCCTGGAGTGGAACGGGCAGCGCAGACTCAGTTCGTACGTGCTGGCCCCACTGGCCGACGACGCCGTGGCCGAGCGCATGTACGCGCCGGAACCCGCCACCGAGGCCTACGTGTTCGACGACGAGGGCCTTCTGGTGGAGGCCGCCCCCACCTCCCGCGTCAACGCGTTCGTCCCGGCCGAGGATTCGGACTGCATGGACGGCTGGGACGGTCTGATGTCGTGGTCGGTGTGGGAGTTCGGCGGCATCGACCAGGTGGCCACGATCGGCTACACGTCCGAGGAGGACTCCGAGGTGGGCGTGCTGGTCGGGGACGAGGAGGTCCGGGCGGACCTGCCCGCCGCCCCCGACGGCGGATACGTGTACGTGCCCATCGAGGCGCGGGACACGACCTTCGCCCTGTTCACCGACGCCGAGACGACCTGTGTCACCTGGGCCTCGCTGGGGCCGCTCTCACCCGCCGCCGACCTGGAGGACGAGGAGGACGCCCCGCGTGAGGGTGTCGAAGGAGACGGCTCCGGGGAGGCCGAGGGGTCCGACGGAAAGAACTGACGCGCTCAGGCCGGGGGAGGGGTGGACGGGGTTCCGCGGCGCCGACGCCCGCCTCCGCCACGTCCGGTCGACCCCTTCCGCCCGCCGAGAACCCGCCGGGACCACTTGCGGGAGGGTTCCTCCACCAGATGGAAGGTGAGCGTGCCGAGCAGGGCGCTCAGGGCCAGGACCGGGACGAAGTCCAACCAGAAGGAACCGGTGAAGATCTCCTGGCCGGTGAAGTCGCGCCACAGGTACAGCACGACGAACTGCCACAGGAACATCCCGTAGCTGATCCGGGCGAAGAACATCACGACCCGATGGCGCATCAGCCCGTCCAGCCAGGCGCCGTCACGCCAGGTGGACAGGGCGCGCAGGGAGGGCGGAGGGCCATCGGCGGGCGGCGGCGCCAGGGCGGCGGGCGCGACCATGAAGAAGGCGAAGCCGATGCTGGTGGCGTTCTCGACGAACGAGATCCACAGGTTGCCGGGTTCGAAGAACCGTCCGCCCGCGGCCGGGGTCGCCTCCAGGGCGTAGAAGGCCGCGGCCACGGCCCAGCACAGGCCGGGGGAGGAGGCCAGGGTCCGGCAGAGGCGCCGTACCGGTCCGTCCGGTCCCCGCTCCCGCCAGGCCAGTTCCGAGAGCGTGGCCAGGGCCATCCCCACCGCGAACATGCCCATGCAGCGGGGGAGCCAGGAGTGCATGTACTCGCGGTACTCGGGCAGGTACTGCGGGATCAGCGCGGCGAACGACAGGACGATCAGGACCACCATGCCGCCGATGAGTCTGCGTCCGCGGGCGTCGGGGGTCCTCCCTCCACGCGCCCACAGGTGCAGGATCAGGGCGAACAGCGGCAGGGTGAGGTAGAAGGCCACCTCGACCGACAGGCTCCACATCTGGCCCAGGCCGTAGGGGCCGGGGCCGGCCCAGTGCGGGTCGGTGTTGAGGGGGAAGGTGAGGGTCATGACCTCGAACCAGTGCCGCGCCGAGTCGCGGTACTCGCCGGCCCACAGCAACAGGGCGACCGCCGCCACCACCCAGTAGGCGGGGAAGACGCGCATGACGCGACGCCACAGGTAGGAGGGGATCCGGGGACCCGGGGTCAGGTCCAGGGTGGCGCGGGCCCAGGGGCGGTACAGCAGCACGCCGGACAGACAGAAGAACAGGGGGACCGCGAGCGCGGCGGCGCTGAGCAGTCCGCCGACGATGCCGGGGGCGAGCGCGTCCCCGGTCTCGGTGGACACGTGCACGACGAGGACCATGACGCAGGCCAGACCACGGACGCCGTCGAGGGAGTGGTGACGCCCCTTCACCTGGGGGAGGAGGCGGGCCGGGTCGACGGTGGCGGTGCGGGGGCCGCCCGAGGCGGGGTCCTCGGGCGCGGTGGAAGTGGGCGCCATGGAGCCTTCCAGAACGGGAGTGAGTCGAAACTCGTTCTATTAGAACGTGTTATAAAAATTCAGACACGCCCAGGTGACGTCGTTCACTACTGGGCAGTACTCTACCTGGAACTGAACCTGGTTCCAGATCTGACTCTCATCCGCCCAGGAGGGCACATGCGCCGTACCGTTGCGGTCGTTCTCATCGCGCTGGGGGTCTTCTGTCTCGTCTCGGCACCCATGATGCGTACGTGGATGTCCGGTTCCCTGATGAAGACTCCACTGGACTACTACAACGCCACCGTCAACACAGGAGAGGTCACCTACTTCAACATCGAGGACCTCGAACAGGTCGAGGACGCCAACGTCGAGGCGCACTCCACTCTCCGGGCCGACGTGGCGTCCAGCACCGACGACGTCGTCGTGTGGGACCAGTTCACCTGGATCAAGGACGCCGACACCGACTTCGGGATCAGCTCCACGAGCCGTCGCGCCGGACACGACCGGGTCACCGGCGAGGCCGTCGACTGCTGTGACGCCATGATCAACGAGGAGTCCGTCGCCCAGAGCGGGCAGGCCTGGAAGTTCCCGTTCATGACGGAACAGCGTGACTACGACTTCTTCGAGACCACCGTCCAGGAGGTCGTCCCGATGAAGTTCGAGGGCGTGGAGGAGATCGACGGCGTCGAGGCCTACAAGTTCGTCCAGACCGTCGAGCCGACCGTCATCGATGAGCGGGAGGTCCCGCGCTCGGTCGCCGGCCTGGACGGTGAGGGCGACGTCGTCGGCGACGAGACCTTCTCCATGGTCCGCACCTACTGGATCGAACCGATCAGCGGCACCCCCATCAACATCAGCGAGGACCACCACCGCGTCGTCGTCGTGGACGGTGAAGAGGTCCTGACCCTGCTCAGCGGTGAACTCTCCTTCGACGACGCCACCCGCGCCGCGTCCATCGAGAACACCGAACAGGCCCGCAAGGTCCTTCCCCTGCTGCACAGCACGCTGCCCGTGGCCGCCCTGATCGCGGGCGCCGGCCTCATCGGCATCGCGGTGATCCTGTTCGTCACCGGTCGAGGCACCGCCCGACGAGGCTGACCGGATGGACCGACCGTCCGCCACCCCCGCGTTCGACGATCGGATCCACCGCCCCCGTCCCCTCCGGGCCGCCCGCCACCCCCACGGGCGGCCCGGACCTTCCGAAACACCGACGACGGACCCGAGGGGGAAGACGTGACCGCGATCCCCACGGCCCGGAACCGACCCGGACGGAGGGGCCTCGTACTCGCCCTCGCCCTCCTGCGGGCCTGCCGCCCCCGCCAGTGGCTCAAGAACCTGCTGGTGTTCGCCGCCCCCGCCACGGCCGGGGCGCTCGCCGACCCTCGGGCCGTGCTCCTGTGCCTGGCGACCTTCGGCCTCTTCTGTCTGGCCTCGGCCGGGACCTACCTGCTCAACGACGTGCGCGACGCGCGCCACGATCGTCGCCACCCGCGTAAGCGCCATCGCCCGATCGCCTCGGGCGAGCTTCCGGTGCCGATCGCCGTGGTCGTGGGCGTCCTGGCGGTCCTCGTCGCCCCGGTCGCCTCACTCGTCCTCGGCAACGGGGCACTCTCCGCCCTCATCGCCGGCTACGTCCTGCTCACCCTGCTCTACACGCGTTTCCTCAAGACGATGGTCGTCGTCGATCTCGTCGCAGTCGCCTCCTGCCACGTGCTGCGCGCGATGGCCGGCGGGATCGTGGTCGGGGTCGTGCTCACCTCGTGGTTCATGATCGTGGTGTCTCTGGCGGCCCTGCTGGTGGTGGTCGGCAAGCGCGAGGCGGAGCTCCGCGCGACCGGGGCCCCGGAACCGGTGGGCGAGGCCGACCTCGGCGAAGAGGGTGGGACGCACCCCACGCGGGCGGCCCTGCTCGGCTACACCACCGACTACCTCTCGCGGATGCGCACCGTCGCCTCCGGCGCCATGATCGTCACCTACTGCCTGTGGGCGCTGGAACAGGGCGGCGGCCCGCAATCGGTGTTCCACGCGGTCAGCATCGTTCCGTTCGTCATGTTCGTGCTCCGCTACAACCTGCTCGTGGACCGGGGCTCGGGCGAGGAGCCGGAGGAGATCGCGTTGAAGGACCGACCCCTCCAGGCCACCCTTCTGAGCCTCGTCCTCCTGATCGGACTGGGGATCCACCTGTGAGTCGACCGACCCTCCTCACCGGCTGGGGGCGCACCTCGCCCACCGCCGCCACCGTGGTGCGGCCACGAACCGTGGAACAGGTCGCCGAGGCGCTCACCCGGGCGGGGCCGCGCGGTGCCCTCGCCCGAGGGCTGGGCCGTTCCTACGGAGACGCCGCCCAGTCCGCGGGCGGGCTCGTCCTGGACTGTTCCTCGCTCACCGGGCCGCTCCGCCTGGACACGGAGCGGGACGAGATCACCGCGCCCGCCGGGATCGACCTGCGCCGTCTCACGACGTACCTGCTGCGTCATGGGCGGGTCCTCCCGGTCGTGCCCGGCACCGCGCACGTCACCCTGGGCGGGGCGATCGCCGCCGACGTCCATGGCAAGAACCACCACGTCGACTCCTCCCTCGGAGCCCATGTGCGCTCCCTGACCCTGGCGACCCCGCTCGGGGAGCTCCTCGAACTCGGTCCCGACCACGGCGACGTCGACCTCTTCCACGCCACGGTCGGCGGTATGGGGCTCACCGGTGTCATCACCTCGGCCACCGTCGCGGTGCGCCCCGTCGAGACGTCCCACGTCATGGTGGACATCGATCGCACCGGAGACCTCGACGCCACCCTGGAGCTGATGGGGGACGGTCCCCGGGGCCACCGGTACACGGTCGGATGGATCGACCTGCTGGCCAGGGGCGGCGACACCGGACGGGGGATCGTCACCCGGGCACGCCACGCCCTTCGTACCGATCTGCCCGCCCCCTTGCGGGACGAGCCCTGGAGGGTTCGACCGAGGTCCGCGCCGGCGGCCCCGCGATGGGCGCCGTCGGGCCTGCTCAACCGGTGGACGGCGCAGGCGTTCAACACGGCCTACTACAATGCGGCTCCTCGCCGCCGGCGAGGACGGATCCGACCGCTCGACGCCTTCCACCACCCCTTGGACGCGGTGGAGGGGTGGAACCGGTTGTACGGTCCACGAGGGTTCGCCCAGTACCAGTTCGTCGTCCCCTTCGGCGAGGAGGACACGCTCCGGGCGGTGGTCGAGGATCTCGCGCGAACGGGCGCCCCCTCGTTCCTGGCGGTCCTCAAACGGATGGGGGACCCGACCCCGGGTCCGCTCTCCTTCCCCCGGCCCGGGTGGACGCTCGCCATGGATCTGCCGGTCGACCACCCCGGTCTGGCCCGCCTCCTGCGCGGGTTCGACGAACGGGTGCTGGCGGCGGGAGGCCGGCTGTACCTGGCCAAGGACGGTCGGGCGAGCGCCGAGGTCGTGCACGCCATGTATCCGGAGCTGCCGGCCTGGCGGAAGGTACGCGAACGGGTCGACCCCGGTGGGGTGCTCGTCTCCGACCTGGCCCGCCGACTCGAACTCGTCTGAGAGCCCTCGACCCGATGAGGAAGGAAGGTGGCCCCCATGCGCGACTCCCTGGGAGGTGTGCGCAGTGTCCTACTGCTCGGAGGCCGTAGTGAGATCGGTCTGGCCGTGGTCGAACGGCTTCTGCTCGAAGGCGCCCGAGAGGTGGTGCTGGCCGCGCGCGGCGGGGTCACGGACCCGCCCGAGACTCTGACGGTGACGGGGGCGAACGTCCATTCGTTGGACTTCGACGCCGAGGCGGTCGACACCCACGCCGCGACCATCGCCGCCGCCGTCGACCTGGTCGGCGACCTGGACGTGGTCGTGGACGCCTTCGGGGTGCTCGGAGAGCAGTCCGCGTACGAGGCGGATCCGGTCGAAGCGGCCCGGGCGGCGACGGTGAACTACACCGGTCATGTCTCCAGCGGGCTGGCGGTCGCCGCCCGGCTGAGAGAGCAGGGGCACGGCACGCTGATGGTCCTGTCCTCCGTGGCCGGGGTCCGGGTACGCAGGGCCAACTTCGTCTACGGCTCCGCCAAGGCGGGGCTGGACGGCTTCGCCCAGGGGCTGGCGGACTCCCTGCACGGGTCCGGTGCGCGCGTCCTGGTGGTCCGGCCCGGCTACGCGGCCACCCGGATGTCCGCCCATGTGGAGCCGGCCCCCTTCCCGGCCACGCCCGGACAGGTCGCCGACGTCGCCGTCCGAGGGCTGCGCAGTGGGGCCGGCACGGTGTGGGCCCCGCCCGTCCTGCGCCCGCTCTTCACCGCTCTGAGCCTGCTGCCCCGCCCTCTCTGGCGCCGTCTGGGCCGCTGAGGCGCTCTCCGACGGTCCCCGGTGGTCCCCGGTCGGGACCACCGGGGGAGGGTCAGACCCCCACGACCTCGGACCCCTCGGAGGGACCCTCCGGGCCGGAGGCCTCGGGGAGGTGCTCCCGGGTGAGCCGGTAGAACATCAGTGGGATCAGGCAGGAGAGCATGACCAGGGCCGGCAGCAGGGTGCTGCCGATCAGCATGCCGCGCAGCGCCGAGTCGCTCTGCCGGACGACCTCCCCGGCGCCGGACTCCACGTACCCGCTCACCGCGAGGCACAGCGAGAGCAGGCCGGTGCCGATGGCCTGGGCCAGCGCGTCGCCCGCGGTCCAGACCCCGGACAGCACGCCGCTCTGGCGGCGACCGGAGCCGTCGTCGGTGGCCAGGCAGTCGGCCAGCATCGACCAGGGGAGCAGGTGGACACCGGACAGCCCGATGCCCACCAGCACGGAGGAGAACACGGCCCCGGGGACACCCCACACGGGGATGAACAGGAGGCCGAGGCCGCCCATCGCGAACACGACGGCGGACAGGCCCGCGGCGCTCCGCTTGTCCGACCGGACCGACAGGCGCTTCCACAGGGGGGCCGTGGCGATCAGCGGCACCAGTACGCACACCATGAGGATGCTCGTGTAGGCGGGCTCGCCCATCACGTTGGCGGTCACGTACGGAACCCCGGCCACCATGGTCCCGCTCGCCACGCCCATGAGCAGGTTGGCCGGGAACAACACCCGGAAGTGACGGTGCGAGAAGGCCGAACGCAGCTGGCCGAGGATGTTCTCGGTGCGCGCGGGGAAGGCCGGGCGCGGCGCCCGACGGGTACCGATCACACTGCCGAGCATGGCGAACAGGATGACCGCGCCCATGGCCAGGCCCATCAGACGGTAGCCCGTCACCGGGTCCTCGGGGGCGGATTGCAGCACCGGGGCCAGCGCCCCGCCCAACATCAGCGCCAACCCCACGAACGCGGTCCGCCACGTGTTGAAGGTGGAGCGTTCGTGGTAGTCGGAGGTGATCTCACCGGGCATGGCCGCGTGCGGCACCTGGAACATCGAGGAGGCCAGGGCCGCGAGCACGAACAGCACCGCGACGTAGACGGCGGCGGCGTTCCCCTGGAGCGGGGGGCCGAAGAACAGCGCCGCGAAGAGCACCGGCAGGGTCACCGCTCCGGCGAGCATCCACGGCCGACGCGGCCCCCAGGAGGAACGCGTCCGATCGGACCGGACGCCGATGTAGGGGCTGATCAGGAGATCGGCGATCTTCGGTAGGAAGATCACCGCCCCGGCCACCGCCGGACCGACGGCCAGGGTGTCGGTCAGGTAGATGAGCAGCAGCAGTCCGGGGACGGTGTTGAAGATCCCCGTGGCCACCGCGCCGCTGCCGTACCAGGCGTGCACCGAGCGAGGCAGCGGAGCGGCTCCGACGGGGGTGTCGGGGGTGGTGCTCACGCGCGATCATCGGCCTTCGCGGCCTCGGACGCCTCGGCGTCGGCCCCCGAGGACGCGGCCTCTCGGGGACGGTCCCCCTCCGCGCCGTACAGCTCCTCGTGGGCCACGGGGTCCACGTTGTGCCGGACCGGGCAGGTGGCCGGGAAGGTGCCCATCTTGTCGATGTCGTAGCCGTCGGGGTAGCTGCGGATGTTCGGGTTCAGGTCCGCCCACAGCGGTTCCTCGCGCGGCTTCATCCGGCGCACGACCTTGGCCCGCAGCTTGAGGGCGATGTCGGCGCCCTTGCGCCAGCCCCGACCGGGCGGGTCGTACCGGAAGGTCCGGATGAGCGAGTCGTCCAGGATCGCCATCGAGAACTTGCGGGCCAGACCGGACACGCGTGGCGGATAGAACGTCACCATGAGGTCGAGAGTGGCGTCGGAGACCGCGCGTCCGCCCTCGGTGTAGGCGAAGTTCTCCTTCTCATAGGTGTCGAGAAGGTCGCGGAACTCCTCATAGGTCTCGGGGATGTCCTTGATCCCCATGTACTTTCCGAGCTTGCGGTAGTAGTTGGTGATCCCCGAGATCTCGTGGTCGCTCAGTCGTCGCCAGCCGTAGCCGTAGTCGTTGAGCCAGCGGACCGGCATGACGACGAAGGTGCTCAGCACGTATCGGTAGTCGTCGTTGGAGATGTCGTAGGAGCGGTGCATCTGGTTCATCCGGCGCAGGGCGTCGCGGCCCTTACCCGGCTCGAACCCGTACCGCATCATGTTGCCGAGGATGAGGGCCGTGTCGTCGTAGCGTTTCTGGGTCTTTCCGGTGAACTCGTCCGTCCGCCCGAGGAGTTCGCCGATGCTCGGGACCGCGTAGGTGCGGTAGAGGGCGATCCCCAGAGCCCTGCCCATGTCCCACGGGAATTCGTGGGAGGTCAGGATCTGGACGATGCGCACGCAGTCGGCCTCGGCGTCGAGGCGGTGGATCTCGTCGCGCCAGTCGAAACGCTTCATTCTGGGGTCCTTCAGGGGAAGAGGGGGCGATGGACAACGGGGGACCGCTCGTGGGGGCGTGGGCCGTATCGATGAGGGTCCGGCCCGGGAAAGGGGTCGGGGGCGCCTATCGCGCGTCGGTAGTCGCGTCGCCCGAGGGGTCGGACGTCGCGGGGGCGACGGCCTGGCCGGGCGCGGGGACGTGGGCGCCGGTTCCGGGCACCTCCCGGGTGAGCATGTCGTGGGGGATCGGGCAGCCCTTCGGGAAGGTCCCGATCCGGGAGGGGTGATAGCCGTCGGGGTAGCTGCGGACGTTGGAGCTGGAACGTGCCCACTTCGGTTCCTCGCGCGGCCTCATCCGGCGCACGACCTTGGCGCGGGCCTTGAGCGCGACGTCCCCGGCCCTGCGCCAGAAGGCGGACGGCTCGGGGTAGCGGAAGGCCCGGATCAGGCTGTCGTCCAGCAGCCCCTTGGTGAAGGGGCGGACCAGCGGCCGCTGCCACGCGGGGTAGAAGTCGACCATGAGGTCGAGGGTGGCGTCGGAGACCGCGCGTCCGCCCTCGGTGTAGGCGAAGTGCTCGGCCTCGTAGGAGTCCATGAGTTCGCGGAACTCCTCGTAGGTCTCGGGGATGTCCTTGATCCCCATGTGCCTGCCGAGTTTGCGGTAGTAGTTCGTGGAGGCGGCGATCTCGTGGTCGCTCAGTCGTCGCCAGCCATAGCCGTAGTCGTTGAGCCAGCGGACCGGCATGACGACGAAGGTGCTCAGCACGTACCGGTAGTCGTCGTTGGAGATCTCGTAGGAGCGGTGCATCTGGTTCATCCGGCGCAGGGCGTCACGGCCGCGGCCGGGCTCGAAGCCGTGCTCCAGGATGTCGTTGAGGATGAGCACGGTGTCGTCGTAGCGGTGTTGGGGGCGCGCGGTGAACTCACGGGTGCCGCCGAGGAGTTCGCCGATGCTCGGAACCGCGTAGGTGCGGTAGAGGGCCAGCCCCAAGGCCTGCTCGATGTCCCAGGGGAACTCCCGGGTCGACAGGATGCGGACGATCTCCTCGTAGTCCTCCTCGGCGTCCAGTGTGCGGATCTTGTCGCGCCATTCGAAACGCTTCATGGGAACTCCACCTTCGTCCGGACCCGCCCGAGACGGGTCCAGGGTCGTCGGGTACGTGAAACACCACTCCATGGGCGTTTCGCCGCCCCGCACTTTACCGGGGAGGCCTTCGTGTACAGGAGAGGAAGGCGCTTCGTACCCTCGAACATCCCGAACCGTGTCCCGAATGTTCTCCTTCTCGTCCTCTGTATCCCCGCCCGTCCTTCACCGGCACACCTCGTGGAACGATGACGCGAAAGGTCGACGCCCCGGACCCGGACGGAGCGGTTCAGGCGGCGACGCGTTCGGCGACCCGGTTCACCAGGGACAGCAGGACCTCCTTGGCCGATGCCCGATCCCGCGCGTCGCACAGCACCACCGGGGTCTCCGGGCTGAGGCTCAACGCCTCCCGGACCTCGTCCGGCGCGTACCTGTGGGCGCCCTCGAAACAGTTCACCGCCACCACGAAGGGCACGTCCCGGCGTTCGAAGAAGTCCACCGAGGCGAAGCAGGTCTCCAACCGGCGCGTGTCGGCGATGACGACCGCGCCCAGGGCGCCCTCCGAGAGCTCCTCCCACATGAACCAGAAGCGCTCCTGGCCGGGTGTTCCGAACAGGTACAGCACCAGGCTCTCGTTGATGGTGATCCGACCGAAGTCCAACGCCACCGTGGTGGTCGTCTTGGACTCCACCCCGGACAGGTCGTCGACCCCGTAGCTGGCCTCGGTCATCACCTCCTCGGTGCTGAGCGGGGCGATCTCGCTGACCGACCCCACGAGTGTCGTCTTCCCGGCGCCGAAGCCACCGGCGATCAGGATCTTCAGCGCCGAGGGGACCGGGGCCTCGGCGACGGGGTCAAAGTCTCTGGATGCCATCGAGAACCGCCTGGAGTACGTCCCGGCTCACCGGGCTCTTTGCTGTGTAGGGGGCGCGGGCCAAGGCCAGACCGCGGTTGAGAAGGTCACTGAGCAGGACCTTGACCACGGCGACCGGGATGTCCAGGTGAGCGGACACCTCGGCCACCGACTGGGGGCGACGACACAGCTCCAGGATGCGGAGCTGCTCCGGTTCGAGCGCCAACTCGTCGACCTCGGCGCGCTTGGCCGCGATCACCACGCTGATCATGTCCAGGCGGACGCTGTCGGCGTGGTCGCGGCCCTGCGCGATGACGTAGGGCCGGACCAGTCGGTCGTCCTCTCCGGCACCGGTGTCGTCGTCGAACCCGTCTATCGGGTCACGATGCTCGAGACCGTGCCGTGGATCGTTCGGATCGAACTCGTCATGCTCTTGCATATCGACCCCTAGCGAGTGGCTTCCCGGGTGGCGCTCTCATGTCGTGGAGCGGCGTCCATGTAACGGCCGACCTGGTCGACCAGGACGTTCATCTCGTAGGCGATGAGGCCGACGTCGGCGCTCTCCTCGGCGAGGACGGCCAGACAGGCACCGCGCCCGGCCCCGGTGACGAAGAGGTAGGCGCTCTCCATCTCGACGACGGTCTGTAGCACCTCGCCGCCGCCGAAGTGGCGGCCGGTGCCGCGGGCCAGGCTCTGGAAGGCGGAGGCCACGGCGGACAGGTGCTCGGCGTCCTCCTTCTCCAGACTCTCGGAGCGGCCGATCAACAGGCCGTCGGCGGAGAGGACGATCGCGTGCCGGGAGCCGACGGCCCGCTCCAGCAGCTCATCGAGCAGCCAGTCGATGTTCTTCCGGCCCGCGGCGTTCCCGCCTGCGCTTTCGGTACTGGTCACGGTTAAGCGTCCTTGTCGGTGTCGTTGGTCTTCTGCCTGCTCTCACGCCGTCCACGGTCCGTGCCCTTCTGGAAGGCGGACATGTTGCGGCGTAGGCGGGCCAGCCGTTCCGAGCTGTCGAGCGGGGACGAGGCCTTGCCCGGGGCACCGGACGCGGGCCCGCTCCCGCCCTCGCCGGCGGGGTCGCCGGCCAACTGGGGGGCGAGGTTCTCCTGGGGACGTCGTTTGGGCAGCGGCGGACGGCCGCTCTCGGTCCGCTCCGCCTCTTGGACGGGCGGGGCGGCGGGTTCGGGGGTGGTGTTCTCGGGAGAGGGCTCGGAGTCCCTCGGGCGCTTCGGAGCGGGCGCGGCCGGCTCGGGGGAGGGGGTCGAGGTCTTCGGACGGTCGGGCACCGCGCTGATCCGGGAGGTGCGGGTGGGCAGCGGGGGACGGTCCTCGGTGCTCCCGCCGAGGAGGTCGCTCCCCTGGTCGGGGGCGCTCGGAGTGGTGGTCACCGAGGTCAGGACCGGCTTTCCGGCCGGTTCGGAGGACGAGGGCGCGCCGTCCGTCAGAGCGGCCTCGGGGGTGCGGTCCACGATCTCGCGGACCTCCCAGATGTCCTCTTCGGTCTCGTCGGAGGCGGGCAGAGGGGCACGATCCCCTGAGATCAGCTCCTGCGGCAGCAGGACGATGGCCAGAACGCCGCCGTAGGGAGAAGGGCGCAGATGCACGCCGATGCCGTGACGGTGGGCCAGATGCGAGACGACGAAGAGGCCCAGGCGCATCTTCTCGTTGAGACGCATGACGTCGAACTCGGGCGGCTCGGACAGCAGGGCGTTGGCCGACGCGAACTCGGCGTCGGACATGCCCAGACCGCGGTCCTCGATCTCTACGGTCACGCCGTTGGGTACGGACTCGCTGCTCAGACGCACGTTGGTGTGCGGGGGCGAGAACATCGCGGCGTTGTCGACCAGCTCGGCGACCAGGTGGATGACGTCGGCGACGGCCGGCCCGTTGAGGTCGACGCGTGCGATGCGCTCGCGCTTGACGCGGGTGTAGTCGCCGGACTCGGAGATCGCGCCGCGCAGGACGTCGATCAGCGGCATCGGGCGGTGCCAGGTACGTCCGGGCGCCTCGCCACCGAGGATCAGCAGGTTCTCGGCGTTACGCCGCGAACGGGTCGCCAGGTGGTCCAGTTTGAACAGCTGTGCGAGCTGCTCGGGATCCTCCTGCTCGCGCTCCATCCGGTCCAACAGGCGGAGCTGTCGGTGGACGAGGGTCTGGCTCCGGTGCGCGATGTTCAGGAAGACGCGGTTGACGCCCTGGCGCAGCTCCGTCTGCTGGACCGCCTCCTCGACCGCCGCGCGCTGGGCGGTGTTGAAGGAGCGGGCGACGTCGCCGATCTCGTCGTCCTCCGCCCGGAGCTCGGGCAGTTCGGCGCCGGTGTCGACGCGCTCGCCGCGGTGCAGGCGCTCCATGATCGCGGGAAGACGCTTCTCAGCCAGGTCCTGGGACTGGTCGCGCAGGGCCAGGAGACGGTCGGTGAGGTTGCGCGAGGAACGGCGGGCCAGGTAGAAGGCCAGTCCGGTCACGGCGGCCACGCCGAGGCTGCCGCCGAGAGCGATCAGCACGGACCGGTTGGCGCCCTCGGTGGTCAGGGAGGCAGCGTAACGGGCCTCATCGGCGCCGATGTCGGTGAGCTCGGACAGGACGTGGCCGTAGGCCGCGTCCCACTCGTCCCGGTCCACCGGCATGGACAGGTCGTCGACGGTCTGAGGGGCCAGGGTGACCGGATCGGTGATGGTCTCGGAGGAGACCTCGCGCTCCGTGATCCGCTCCTGCATCTCGAGGAGCGAGGCGTACTCGGGGCCGTCCAGCACCGCTTCGAACCGCTCGGCCTGACCGGGGCCGCCCAGGTAGCCGGCGTTGGCGTCCAGGAAGGCCTGGTAGGTGCCGACCAGACGGGTGAACTCGCGCTGGTCCTCGACCGAGAGTTCGTCGGTGGCGAAGGCCCGGGAGAGCTGGGCGTCGGAACGTGAGAAGGCGTCCACCGCGCGGAACATGTAGACCGCGGTGAAGCTGGGGTTGACGGAGGGGCCGCCGTCGCTGCTCAGACGCCCCTGGCTGTCGAAGCTGTCGGCGCCGTGCAGGACCAGCTCGTTGTAGTAGTCGAGGACGTCGTCACGGCTCGCGTTCCCGGAGTCGACGGCCTCTCGGATCTCGTCGACGTCCTGGTACATGTCGTACAGCATCTCGATGTGCATGCCCGCCTCTTCGGGGGCGATGTCCACGAAGGTGATGAGCTCGGAGACGACCGTGCCGAGGGACTCGTCGGTGGAGTGACGGGCCTCGGTGAGGCGCTGGGTCAGGTCGGCGTCGTCGGGGTTCTCGATGTAGGCGATCGTCGCCGACCGCTCCGTCATCGCGTCGACCAGACCGATCGCGGCCGGGGTGACCAGTTCGTGGGTGGCCTTGGCGCGGAGGAGTCGGAAGACCGCTTCGCCACCGAGCGCGACGGTGAGGATCAGCCACAGCGCGATCAGGGCGGCCGTGGGGATCGTGACCATGGCGCGGATACGGGCGGTGATCGTCCGCCCACGTTTCTTCGGTACTTCCTGCACGGTGCTCCTGTCGATCCGCGTCATGAGGTCTTACGGGGAGCCGGATCCGTGGTCGCCCGGTCGCCGATGGCGACGGGGGACGGGTACGCGGACTCCCGCCCGGACACCGCGTTCCTCCCGGACGGGGTGACGCGGATTCGCCGCCGGGGTGACCACTGGCGGGTCTTTTCGGCGTGGGGGATCGTATCTCGGCTGGGAAACGCCGGTTTATCCGGGGGCGTAGGCAGTCTGCCATGAACTGGTGGAATGTTCATAGAAGTGCAGCTCTGGGGCTTGCTGTGCCCTGTGGGGTCGGTGTTATGGAAAGCCATAGGACGAACTTCACATGTGACCGTATAGGTGGATCTTGCTTCCTTATCGCCCCTGAACGGCGGGGTCTCGGGAACGGATCGGGGCCCGAATCCCGGTTCCCCGCACACACGGGTTCCGGCCGTACTAGCGTTACGGCGCGGAACAGGCCGAATCGGGAGGAGACGTGATGGGGCAACCGTTCGGCGGCGGACAGGCGGCCATCGACGTGGCGGTCGCGGCCGTACCACTGCTGACGGTGATCGGCGCCGCCCTCTATCTGAACGGCCAGCATCGCCGCTATGGACGCCCGACGGGCTGGTCGGGGACGCTCACACGGGCCGCGCTCCTCGTCGGCGCCGGCCTGGTCGCCTACGCGGTCTGGCCGTTGCCCGCCTCCATCGACGGGCTCTGCCCGGTCGTCCCCGAGGCCGCCCCGCCACCGGATCCGCGTTCGATCGCCCTGACCCTCGGGCTCTTCCTCCCGGTGGGGATCCTGGCCCGGGCCCGATTCCGTCGCGGGCTCCTGGTCACGCTCGCCCTGGGCACCGCCCTGGCACTGGCGGTGACGGCGATCCGCGCCACCGGGGTCCTCGGCCTGTACCCGTGCTCCTACAACGTGGACGCGCCCGAACTCACCGGGGTCGCCGTGGCCGGGGTCCTGCTCGGTTGGCTCCTGGCCCGTTGGGTCCCGACTCTGTGGCCGTACGGTCCGCACCGGTCCTGGCCCGGAGCGGTCCCCGACCGGGCCGCGCCCGACCTCCTCCGGCGGGCTCTGGGCACTCTCCTGGACCTGGGGGCGTGGTGGTTCGGATCGCAGCTGGTCCTCGCCCTGATCGCCGTCTACGGTCCGGTCCCGTCGGATCTCGAGGCCCGGGCGCGGATCGCCGTGCTCTCGGGCGTCGCCCTGCTCCTCGGGGTCCTGGTGCCCATGCTCCGTCGTGACCGCTGCTCGCCGGGGCGCGCCGCCGTGCACCTCGCGTTGACCGAACGCTCCATGTCCCGCCCGGCCGGGCGCCACCTGGTCCTGGCCCGGACCGCGCTGCTGTCCCTGCCGGTGGTCCTGCTCATCGCCTCGGGCCACGGCTGGTGGGCGTTGGCCGTGGTCGCCGTGCACGCCTCCGCCGCGGTGGTCCGTCCGGACGGTACCGGTCTGGTCGACCTGCTCTGCGGGGTCAGGGTGCGCACCCGCTCCACCATCGACGGTGCCCTTCCCGGCCGCCTGGTGCGCTATTCGCCTCCGGAGACACGGGCCCCGGCCTCCGTCTGAACGGTGCGGGCCCCACGTGGGCGAGGAAGGGCCCCGTGATGTCCACGGGGCCCTTCCGAACGTTCACACGGGGAGGAGACGGGTCGTCCCCCGATCCTCGGAGAGCGGCGCGGCCAGGTCGCTCCAGTGCAGGTAGCCGAGGAACAGCCCCGCCGCCACCAGGGCGAGACCGAGCCCGCCGAACAGCCCGCGCACCCAGTGACTCAACCAAGGGGCGGCGACGATCCGGGCCCGCTCGGGAAGATCGGGGTCGTAGGAGACGGTGACGATCTCGCCCGCCCGGGAGGCGGTCCAACCCGTGTTCTCGTGTTCGGCGTGCACCTCCTTGCCCTCCTCGGTCTGGAACTGCACGATCATGCGTGAGGCGACCGACGTCTCGTGGTAGCCGATCACCCTTCCCTTGGCACGCACGCCGTGCCGGACCAGGCGTAGTTCCAGACGGGTGTCGCGCATGACGATCCACAGCAGGATCGCGCCGGCGATCAGGGGGAGCAGAGGGTACAGATCGGCCATGGCAAGGGGGTCCTCTCCGGGATGTTCGGGACGGGCCGGGCGCTCAACGCGGTGAGGCGGGGGAACCGATCAGACCGTCGGCCATGTGCGCCAGGGTGGTGTGGATCTCCTCGATCGGGCGTTCGGGTTGCAGGGTCCGCCAGTCGAGGGCCACCGTCACCACCATGCCGAACAGAGCCGATCCCGCAAGCGATGTGTCCAGGTCCGGCCGGGTCAGACCGCGTTCGACCAGGACGTCCAGACGCTCGGTGATGACCCCGATCGCCTGCGTGCGGATCTGCCGGACGGTGGCGTACCAGGAGCGGTTGGTGCGCCAGGCCTCGGCCATCAACAGCCGGGCCAGGGCCTCGTGGGTGCCGATGAACACGACCCCGGCGCGCAGCACCTCGGTCAGTGCCCGACGGGGCTCCATTCCGGGTGCTGGGACCGCCTCGCGCAGGGTGTCGGCCAGCCGGGTCACGCCCCACTTCATGAGGGCGGCGTAGAGCTCGTCCTTGCCACCGAAGTTGTAGTAGACCGTGCCCTTGGCGACCCCGGCCCGCTCGGCGATCTCGTCCACGGTGGTGGAGCCGTAACCCTGTTCGGAGATCAGGGTTACGGCCGCGTCGAACAACTTGCGTCGGGTCGCCTCGCGGCGGCCGCCGACGGGCTTCTCCGGGGTGGGGGTCCTCATGTTCATCGGCTCCATTGTGCCCTTTGTTCGGAGGACGTCCTTTGTTCGGTTCCTCCGGTGCCGGTGCGACCGACACCGGAGGAACACGGTCCGAAGGACGCCGTTCCTCTCTAGACCTTCAAGGCGGGGTAGAGGGTGGACATCGACCAGACGCGTTTGCGGGCCACGGCCAGCCAGGTCAGCAGCAGCGGGACCACCAGCCACAGACCCATGACGCCGAAGGCCTGCGCGACCACGTTCATGTCACCGCCGCCGATGAGGTGCCGCATGGCGGTCACCCCCCAGTGCAGGGGCAGGTACGGGGCGATCGCCTGGAAGAAGGTCGGGCTGGTCTCGATCGGATAGGTACCGCCCGCCGAGGTCAACTGGAGCACCAGCAGAGCCAGGGCGATGACCCGTCCGGCCGCACCGAACCGCACGGTGAGGAACTGGACGGTGGCGGCGAAGGCGGATGCCGTGAGCAGCAGGAACGCCAGCATCAGTGGCCAGTTCCGTGACTCCAGTCCCAGGCCCACGTGCAGCACGCCCATCATGACCAGCACCTGCGCCCAACCGAGCATCATCGGGACCATACGGCCGGCCAGCGCCACGCGCCAGGACGGCGAGGAGGAGGCCAGACCCCGGTTGGACAGGGCCGGCAGCACCATGAACACCACCATCGCGCCGACCCACAGGGACAGGGGCACGAAGAACGGGGCGAAGCCGGTGCCGTAGTTGGGCACCTCGTTGTCCACCTCGCTGTCCAAACGGACCGGCTCGCTCATCATGTCGGCGGCGTCGGTCCGGCCGGAATCGGAGTAGGTGGGGATCTCGTCGACGCCGTCGTTGAGCCCGTCGGCCAGCTCCTCGGAGCCGGAGGACAGGTCGCCCAGACCGTCGTGCAGACGGTCGGCGCCGCCGCTGAGCTCGCCCAGTCCGCTGTCGAGGTCGCTCGCACCGCTGGAGGCGTCGGAGAGGCCGTCCCGGATCTTCCGGGAACCCTCGGCCAGTTCCTCCAGGCCTTCGGCCAGGGCGTCGATCTGGTCGCGGGCGTCCTCGGCCTTGCTCACGGTGTTCGGCAGGTCGTCGGCGACCTCGACCGCCCTCTCGCTCAGCGCGGCGGCCTCGGCGGCGGTGGAGTCGATCTCGTCCCGGTTGTCGTTGACGAACCCCGCCACGGACAGGGCGGTGCCCATCGCGTCGTCCAGGTCGGTCAGCAGCGCGTACAGGTCGGGCTGGTCCTTCTCCAGGTCGGGGTTCTCCTCCAAGAACGTGTCGAGACGTCCGTCGACCGCCTCCATGCCGCTCACGTCGATCTCCTCCGGCAGTCGAGTGAGGGCCTGGGAGACGCCGTCGGTGACGTCGGCGATGGTCTCGGCGCGCGCCTGGATGTCCGGGATGTCCTCTTCCAGGCGGGGGAGGAGGTCGTCGGCGAGCTCGTCCAGTCGCTCGACCTTCGCGGAGACCTGGTCCGAGGCGCTGCCCGCGCCCTCGGCCAGCTCCTCGGAGCCCGAGTACAGCTCGGAGAGTCCGCCGCTGAGCGAACCGGCGCCCGTGTGGGCCTCGCCGATGCCCTCGGAGAGCTCGCCGGAGCCGCTCTCGGCGTCGCCCGCCCCGTCCGCGAGTTGTCCGGCGCCGTCGGCCGCCTCCTCGGTCTTGCCGTGGATCTCGTTGAAGCCGAGGAAGATCTGGTCCAGATAGTCGCCGATGGCGGTGCTCGCCGCCGTCTCGCGGATCTCCTTGAAGGCGCTGCCCGCCAACTGCCGGACGATGTAGCTGTTGGAGTCGTTGTAGTTCGCGACCAGGAGGGCGGGGGTGGGGTTCTCACGGTCTCGGGAGGGTGAGGTGAGGGCCTGGCTGAAGTGCGAGGGGATGGTGAGGGTGACGTAGTAGTCGCCGTCGTCCAGGCCTCGTGCGGCCTCGGCCGCGTCGACCAGGTGCCAGTCGAGGTCGCCGCGTTCCAACAGGGTGTCGGCCAGTTCCCCGCCGATGTCGACCTCCTCCCCGTCGACCTCGGCCCCCGTGTCCTCGTTGACCAGGGCGACCGGCAGGTGCTCCATGCGGTCGAAGGGGTCCCAGAAGGACCACAGGTACATCCCCGAGTAGAGCAGGGGGATGAGCATGAGGGCGGCCAGCGCCGCGGTGGGCAGCGGCGAGCGCAGGAAGGACCGCATGGTGAGCAGTCCGAGGCGGGGGACGGCGAGGAAGCGGTAGCGAGGGGCTCTGTCAGCTCTGGGCACGGTGGGCGCCTCCCTTACGGCCGTTCCTCTTGTCGCCGTCGGTGTCGTCCTTCTCGCCGTGGAGCAGGTCGGAGATGCCGATCACGCCTTCGTCCTCGGTGCTTTCGGGGGCCTCTTCCTGGCGGATGGGGATGGGGCCCTGGGTGTCGTCGTCGGCCACGGTGCCGAGTTCGCGGGCGTCGGCGCAGGTGGCGATGACGGTCAGTCCCTCCTCGGAGAGGTCCTTGAGGGTCCGCCACATCTCGGCCTGATGCTCGCCGCTCAGGCCGCCGTCGACGTCGTCGACGGCCAGGAGGCGGGGTTCGTAGACCAGTCCCAGGGCCATGCCGAGGCGCCTGCGTTCGGGCAGGGGGAGTTCCTTGATCAGGGTCTTGCGGTCCAGGTCGGCCAGTCCGACCGCCTCCATGGCCTCGTCCGCCACGGAACGGGCGGAGGGGCGCAGGCGCAGCAGGCGTGCCTCGGAGAGGTGCTCGCGGACCCGGAGGCGTTCGTCGAGGTCGTTGACGTCGTTCATGAGCCCCAGAGAGCTGATTCGACGGACCTTGCGGGCCTGCTTCGGGAGGGAGAAGCCGTCCACGTGCAGGGTGCCCCGGCTGGGGCGCATCCTCCCGGTGAGGGTGAGCAACAGGGCGCTGCGTCCACCGCCGGAATCGGCCTGGAAGACGGTGAGCGTTCCTGGGCGCGCGGTGAAGTCGATCCCCGTGTAGACGGGGCCCTCTCGGGTGGTGAGTGTGACGTCCTCGGCGTGCACACGTGCTCCGGTGGCCCGACGCATCCTTAGCGGCCTCCCTTTTTGAACTGACCGGTCAGTACAAATTCCGGGTCCACGGTACTCCCCGGAGTCGGTGCTCCTGAGCGTTGGGCCCTGTGGCCTCCGGCACAAAGAGGCGCTCCAGGGGCAGGGGGGATCCGAATCGGGATTTGACGGGGCGCTTGCCAGGTTCTTCGTGTAATTTGAAAAAATACGTAATCTCGTAATAATGAAGGTGTAGGAGCGACGTCACATCGACAGCGGGGAGCGGCCATGCGGGAGAGAACACTGCGCGGGATCGGATCGGCGACGACGAGACTCTTCCTGCTGTACATGGTCGTGCTGCTGGCGCTGATCGTCGCCTGGCTCACCGATGTCCCGGTTCCCGATCACTCGCCCCTCCTCCTGGCCCTGATCGGCTTCGTGATCTGGGGGACGTCGGTACTGTCCACCTGGAGCGCCGACCGGATGGCCGTGCGTCGTGAGCCCTCCGCCCCCGTGGAGGTGGGCCCTCCGGTCCGAGGGGCCTGGCAGGCGTTGAACGGTCCGGCCGACAAGGTGCCCAGCCACGGGGTCCGCTCGCTCGGACAGGCCTACGCGATCGATGTCCTCGTGGTCGAGGGGCGTGAGGACGCCTCCCCTTGGAGCCCGATCGGACGCCCCGCGACCGCCTATCCGTCCTTCGGAGAGCCGCTGCTCGCCGTCGCCGACGCCACGGTCGTCCACGTCGACGACGGACAACGCGACCACCGAGGCCGCGACACCTATCCCGGTCTGGCCTACCTGATGCTGGAGGGGCTCGCCCGTTCCCTGGGAGGCCCGCGCCGCGTCCTCGGCAACCACGTGATCCTCGATCTGGGGGACGGCGTCCACGCTCTGTACGCCCACCTGCGTCGGGGCTCCGCGAGCGTGCGGGTCGGAGACCGTGTCGAGAAGGGCACGCCGATCGGCCTGTGCGGGAACTCCGGCAACTCCAGCGAGCCCCACCTGCACTTCCAACTCATGGACGACGCGAACCCGAAGTGGGCCGCCGGGCTCCCCTTCACCTGGACCGGGGTGGGTCTCCCCCCGAACGGCGAGGTCTTCACCGTCCCGGCCACCGGCAACGGGGCCGACGCGACGGGCTCCTGACGGCGGGGCGTCTCGCGAAAACCTAGACTGCGCCTGGACGCACGAAGGAAGACGACGGGGGACCGAGGACATGACGGAGATCGCCGAACGGGCGGCCGCTGCGCTGGACGATCCGGAGAACTGGCCGGAGGACCCCAAGGAGGCGGTGGTCCGGCAACGTCTGCTCGCCGACCGGGTGCGTACCGAGCCCCTCGACGCCGAAGGGGTCGAACTCGTCTGCGGACTGGACGTCAGCTACGGGGTGGGCGACACCGAACTCGCCGCGGCCGCCGTCGTCCTCGACGCCCGCACGCTGGAGGTGGTCGAGACCTCCCTGGTGGCCGACACACCCTCCTTCCCCTACGTCTCGGGTCTCTTCGCCTTCCGTGAGCTGCCGCCGGTCCTGAAGGCGATCGAGGGACTGTCACTGACCCCCGACGTGTTCGTCAGCGACGGTTTCGGCCTGGCGCACCCCCGCCGGTTCGGGGTCGCCAGCCACCTGGGCGTGCTGATCGACGCGCGGGTGGTCGGCTCCGCCAAGTCCGTGCTGTACGGCCGCAACACCCCGCCCGGCGAGGAGCGCGGTTCCTGGACCCCGATGGTCGCCGGGCGCTCCGAGATCGTGGACGACACCTTCGCCCTCGCGGAGGAGGGGGCCGAGGTGATCGGCCGCACCCTGCGCACCCGTTCCCGGACCCGCCCGGTCTACGTCTCCGTGGGCCACCGGGTCGATCTGGAGGGGGCCGCCGACCTCATCATGCGGGTCTCCCCCAAGTACCGGATCCCCGAGCCCATCAGGCACGCCGACCGTCTGTGCGGTCTGTACCGCAAGGAGCACGAGGCCGGTGGAGCGGCGAAGTAGGAAGAGGCGGGAAACGGAGAGGGGAGGGGGCCGGGCCCCCTCCCCTCACCCGATCGTGGCGCGATCCTCGGTCACCAACCGTTCTCCACGGGACGGCCCTCGTTGTAACCGGCGGCGCTCTGCACGCCCACCACGGCCCGCTCGTGGAACTCGGCCAGGGTGGTGGCGCCCGCGTAGGTCATCGAGCTGCGCACACCGGCGATGATCTGGTCGATGAGGTCCTCCACGCCGGGACGCTCGGCGTCCAGGTACATGCGCCCGGTGGAGATGCCCTCCTCGAACAGGGCCTTGCGCGCCCGGTCGAAGGGGGAGTCGTCGGAGGTGCGCAGCCGCACCGCGCGCGCCGACGCCATCCCGAAGCTCTCCTTGTACTGGCGTCCCTGGGCGTCGCGCATGACGTCGCCGGGCGACTCGTAGGTGCCCGCGAACCAGGAGCCCACCATGACGTTGGAGGCGCCGGCCGCCAGAGCGAGGGCCACGTCGCGCGGGTGGCGCACGCCGCCGTCGGCCCACACGTGGCCGCCCATCTCGCGGGCCGCGGCCGCGCACTCCAGGACGGCGGAGAACTGCGGACGGCCCACCGCGGTCATCATCCGGGTGGTGCACATGGCGCCCGGGCCCACGCCGACCTTGACGATGTCGGCCCCGGCCTCGATGAGGTCGCGGGTCCCCTGCGCCGTCACGATGTTGCCCGCGGCGATGGGCACGTCGGGCGAGAGCCCGCGGACCTTCTCGATCGCGGAGATCATCTTCTCCTGGTGGCCGTGCGCGGTATCGATCACCAGGGTGTCCACACCGGCGGCCAGCAGCTCGGAGGCCTTGCCCACGACGTCGCCGTTGATGCCGACGGCGGCGGCCACGCGCAGACGCCCCTCGGAGTCCACGGCCGGCGTGTACAGGGTCGAGCGCAGAGCGCCGGTCCGGGTGAGCACGCCGACGAGGGCGCCCTGCCCGTCCACCACCGGTGCCAGCCGGTGCCGGGACTCGTGCAGGATGCCGAAGGCCTCGCGCGGCTCGGTGCCCGCCGGGATGGTCAGCAGTTCGGCGGACATCACGTCGCGGAGCTGGGAGAAGCGGTCCACGCCCGCGCAGTCGGCCTCGGTGACCACACCGAGCGGACGACGCTCGTCGTCCACGACGATCAGGGCGTTGTGCGCACGCTTGGGCAGCAGGTTGAGCGCCTCACCGACGGTGCTCGTCGGGTTCAGCGTGATGGCGGTGTCGTACACCAGGTCGCGCCGCTTGGTCCAGGCGATGACGTCGGACACCACCTCGATGGGGATGTCCTGCGGGATGACGGTGATACCACCACGTCTGGAGACCGTCTCGGCCATCCGGCGCCCCGCGACGGCGGTCATGTTCGCCACGACCAGGGGGATGGTGGTGCCGGTGCCGTCCGGCGACGACAGGTCCACGCTGAGCCGGGAGCCCACGGCGCTGCGGCCGGGGACCATGAACACGTCGCTGTAGGTCAGGTCCTGGCTGGGGACCTGGTCGTTGAGAAAACGCAATGCCTCTACCTCGGTCGAGACCGAAGGGGGTGGACCACTCCGCGGGCTGGTCGCCGGCGGCACCCTGTTGATCCCCCTCTTACCTGTCAATTATGCCGTGGCCGATTACCGTGGAGGTACCCCGGTCTGGCATGATGACCCGATTCCCGCCTCTACCCGGCCCTGACCCATGCCCTTCTCCGGCGCTCGAACGCCGTGAGCCGTGGGCATGCGAGGTCGTGGGCCGCCCCAGGAGAACTCCGCAATGTCGCGTTTCACGCTCGCGCAAGTCAAGGAAGAGACCTACAAGGCCAAGGACGCCTGGTGGACGGTCTTCCTGGTCGACCCGTTGGCCGGCCGGCTGGTGGTGTGGACGGCCAACCGCACCGGTATCACCCCCAATCAGCTCACGCTGGGGGCCGGAGTCCTGGGTCTGCTCTCGGCGCTGTGCTTCATCGCCCCGGTGTGGGCCGGCGACCTGGGGTGGGCGTGGCTGGTGGCCGGAGCGCTGCTGTTCCACCTGAGCTTCGTGCTCGACTGCATGGACGGCAAGATCGCCCGTCTGAAGGGCAACGGCTCGATCTTCGGGGCCTGGGTCGACTTCGTCTTCGACCGGATCCGGTTCTTCGGCTGTGTGATGGCGTTGTTGATCGGTCAGTGGCTGATCACCGGTAACGCCGCCTACCTGATCGTCGCGCCGGTGGTGGTCTTCTTCGACCTGCTGCGCTACCTCAACGGCGCCCAGGTCGCCAAGACCCGCAAGTCGATGAGGCAGGCCCTGGCCCTGGCCAGCGGCGACACCGAACGCCTGCGCGAGGAGGCGGTCGGCGGCGCCGTCGATCCCGAGGACGAGGAGGGCCCCGACGCCCCGTCGGCCCCGGCCGCGGGCTCCCCGGCCCCCAAGGGGTTCTACCCCCGGGTCCGGGACGCCCTGCTGCGTCATCGGGTGCGTCCGCACCTGTTCAGCGGGATCGAGTTCGAGATGTTCCTGTGCGTGGTGGCGCCGCTGACCGTGCTGATCGCCTTCGTCTCACCGCTCGACAGCCTGATCATCCCGGTGGCGGTCTTCTCCGTACTGGCGTTGGCCTTCTTCGAGATGGTGCTGGTCCTGCGCCTGTGGAAGGAGACCCGCCGCTTCGAGACGCGTCGCCGTGAAGCGGCCGCCGTCCCGCCGGCGGGGTCCGCCGACGGGAGCTGACGACCTCGGTCCCGGCCTCGGGGCCGGGCCCGGCGTTCACCCCTGAGAGGGGGTCTTCGCCGGGTCCGGCCCCTTCTCGCGTTCGGGGGTCCTCTTGCCCTGGACCTCGCGGTCCTCCCTGCGGAGGAACCAGGTCGGCTGGGGCTCCACGGCCCACTTCATGCACGCGCGTACCCAGGGGGCGCACAGCAGGAAGGTGAGTCCCACGCCCAAGGCGATGGTGGCGGCCAAGGCCACCGGTCCGGTGAGCACGTCGTACCAGGGGGAGGCCTTGAAGACGATCAGGACCACCGAGTGCCCCAGGTAGATGAACAGGGTGTAGGCGCCGAGCGACGTGAACCAGGTACGTCGCTTGGGGGTGAGCGCGAGCACGGCGACGGTCATGGCCAGGGCGAGGCCCATGAAGGCCAACCGGATGCCGATGCTGGGCAGGAGGGGGTCGATGTCCCGGTCGGTGAGGCTGTCCCGCCAGAACAGCCAGTCCCGGCTGAGGTGCTCGGAGATCGGCACGGCGAGAACCGCGGTGGCCACCATGACGACGACGGAGGCGATCCGTACCCAGAGTCGGTCCAGGTGGGCGAAGTGCTCACGGCGCAGGCTCAGGCCCAGCACGAAGAAGGGCAGGAAGCTGAGCACGCGCCCCATCGACAGGGTGGAGCCGAGGTCGGCGGTGGCCGCGAACAACGAGATGACGATCGCGATCGCCACGGGCCAGCGCAGACGGTTCCACACGGGCACGCTCAGACGCCACAGGAACAGGGCGACCAGGAACCAGAGCGTCCAGGTCGGCTTGAGGACCGACAGGGAGTCGGGGAGTCCGCCGCGATCGACGGTGTAGATGGCCTGGTGGATCGTCCAGAAGATCAGGTAGGGGACCGCCAGCGACAGGACCAGCTTCTCCACCCGGTTCGACGAGGCGTCGAAGGAGCGTGACAGGTACCCGCTGATCATGATGAACGCGGGCATGTGGAAGAAGTAGATCCAGTAGTAGAGGGCGCCGGCGGGCCCGTAGTCGGTGAGGGGTTCGATCGCGTGGCCGACGACGACCAGGGCGATCAGGATGAACTTGGCGTTGTCCAGGCGGGCGTCACGACCCGGTGCGTCTCCCGAGGGGGCTTTCGCTTCGGGACGGACGGTCTTCTCGGGTCCATCCGTCGCGGATCGGGCGGTCGTACTGGTCAAGGATGAGGCCACTAGGGACTCCGAGGTCACGGGTTGCGGGGTGTGGGCGGTGTTCCCGAACGTCGTCCGAGGGAACGTGGTCGGGTCGCCGGGCGATACCGGAGGACCGACCGATCCGGCGCCGCGTGGCACGCGAGGGGGGATACCGGAGAGGTGATGGCGGCGAACATGGTCCGTTACCTTACTGAGACATGTTGGAATGTGCCAGTGGTTCGCGCAAATCAGGCAAAAGTTCGCGGAGTCGATCTCCTCGCCCGAAACAGGGCGTGAGAAGGCCCCTGTGGGCTCACACGAAGGAGAGCGAAGGTCGCCTATCGTGTGCAGACCCTAACCCATAGCTCACAGCGAGACGCCCATGGGCCACATCATCCGACGTGTCGAACCGAACGCGTCGGTGTGAACCGGCGAGGCCCGCGAAGATAGTCTGACCGAGGCGGCTGTTCCCCTTGCAGCGTCTGCCAGGACGAGAACGAAGAAGGCGGTGGAAACCGTGCCGCACGCGGTGGACCCGAACCGTGCCGCTCAGCACGGAAGCGTGGTCATGCGACTCCTCGACGAGATCTTCCCGCTCGTGGAGGGTGTCTACGTCGACCTGCACAAGAACCCGGAGCTCTCCCACGCCGAACAACGGACCGCCAGCGTCGTCGCGGAATGGCTGAACCGGACCGGCTACGAGGTCCACAAGGGCATCGGTGGTACCGGCGTGGTCGGCATCCTCCGTAACGGCCCCGGTCCCACGGTGATGTTGCGCGCCGACATGGACGCGCTTCCCCTGGAGGAGAAGACCGGGCTCCCCTACGCCAGTACCGCGAAGGCGGTGGACGGCGAGGGCGTCGAGGTGCCCGTCATGCACGCATGCGGCCACGACGCGCACACCGCGTGCCTGGTCGGCGTCGCGGACCTGCTCTCGGAGACCCGCGAGGAATGGGCCGGGACCGTCATGATCGTGGCCCAGCCCGGCGAGGAGACCCTCGACGGCGCCCAAGGGATGATCGACGACGGTCTGTTCGACCGCTTCGGCCGGCCCGACATCATCCTCGGGCAGCACCTGGGACCGCAGCCCGCCGGTCTCATCTCCCACCGCGCCGGGATCATCCTCGGCGCCGCCAACGCCTACCGGGTGCGCATCCACGGTGAGGGCGGACACGCCTCCCAGCCCCACACCACCGTCGACCCGGTGCTCATCGCCGCCAACATCGTCAGCCGACTCCAGGGCGTGGTCTCCCGTGAGATCAGCCCCAGCGAGATGGCGGTGCTCACGGTCGGCCGGATCCAGGCGGGCACCAAGGCCAACATCATCCCGGACGAGGCCTACCTGGAGATCAGCACCCGGGCGCTCAACGAGAACGTCGCGGACCAGCTGGAGAAGGCCATCGAGCGCGTCGTGCGCGCCGAGGCGGCCGCCTCGGGCGCCGGGCGCGAACCCGAGGTCGAGCGTTTCCAGGGCGGCGGGGTCACCCACAACGACCCGACCGCCACCGCCGACGTCGCCGGCGCACACCTCGCCTACTTCGGCGAGGAGTACGTCATCCACCTGCCGGACCCCTCCCCGTCCACCGAGGACTTCTGCCGCTTCGGTCTGCCCGACGACCCGCAGCCGATCCCCTACGTCTTCTGGTTCGTGGGCGCCACCCCCCACGACGTGTGGGAGTCCGCACCCGGCGACACGCCCTACGAGAAGATGGGCAACGTCCCGAGCAACCACTCCCCGTTCTTCTCGCCCGCCCGCGAGCCCACCCTGCGGGCCGGACTCGCCGCCCTGACGGTGGCCGCCCTGTCCTACCTGGGCAGCGACAACAAGAACCCGTCCAGGCCGAACGTGGCCCCGGTCGGACCGGCCTTCGTGGGGCCGGACCCCACGGGGGTCGCCGACCCGCGCGCCACCACGGGCGAGGGCGAGCAGTACACCTCCGTCCCCGAGGGGACGCCGGGCGTTCCCGAACCCGTGGAGACGCCCTCGTTCTCCCAGGAGGACCCCGGTCCGGTGGAGAACCACGCCGAACCGCCGTCGTCGGCGCCCGTCGGGCCGCCGGTCGTCGCGGGATCCATGGAGGTCCCCTCCTACGAGGACCCGCTCTCGGGGCCCCAGGAAACGCCCTTCCCGCCGGAGGAGCCTCCCTCGGCCCCGCAGGTCGGCCCCGCTCCGGCGGCCCCGACCGCGGACCCGGAGCCCTACACGGCGGACAACGACGCCTACGACAGCGCCTACCTCGCCTCCTCCTGGCCCGCGCCCGACGAGCCCTTCGGCGAGTCCACCCGGGAGTCCGACATCCGCTCGGTCATGGGGGAGCAGGACCAGGAGATCCAGGACGAGTGGCTCGACGACAAGATCGACGAGTCGACCCTGTCCGCCGACATGGCCGCGATCATGGACGAGGTCGGCGCGCCCCCGGCTCCCCCCGGGCCTCCGGCGACCCCGCCCGCGGGCCCCGCCTACGGAGGGCCGCCGCCGGCCGGCAGCGCGCACGACGCGCCTCCGCCCCCCGGGCCGGAGGACGACCGGCCCGACGCCCGCTACCGGTACTGAGGGTCCATGGGGGTCGTCTCATGGCGATGGGGCGACCCCCATGTGCGTCGCTCTCTGCGACACCCGAGGGAGACGCCCATCCTCATCGGGTGTGTCCTGGTCACCCTGTTCACCGTCGCGGGGGCGGTCAGTCGTGCCCTATCGGGAGACCCGAACGAACCCCTGCTGCTGCTGAGCCTGCCCGCGCTCGTGTACTTCGTGCGCGGGCAGCTCTACGCCCGACAACGCGTCAACGGCGTGCGTATCACCGAGCACCAGTTCCCCGAGGCGTACCGGATGGTGGTCGAGGCCTCGGAACGCCTCGGGATGCGTCAGGTTCCCGACGCCTACGTGGTGCTCGGCAACGGTGTGCTCAACGCGTTCGCCTCCGGACACGGGTTCCGTCGCTACGTGGCGATCAACAGCGACCTGTTCGAGGTGGGCGGTCGGCTCTCCGACCCCGACGCCCTGCGTTTCGTGATCGGTCACGAGGTGGGGCACATCGCCGCCGGACACACCTCCTTCTGGCGCCAGTTCGCCGTGTCCGTGGCCAACGTGATCCCCGGGGTGGGCAGCACTCTGGGGCGGGCCCAGGAGTACACCGCCGACAACCACGCCTACGAGTACTGCCCCGAAGGGGTCCAAGGGATGCGGATCCTCGCCGCCGGCAAGTACCTCTACCGGGACGTGGACTTCGACGACATCGCCGACCGGGCACGGACCGACACCGGGTTCTTCGTGACCCTGGTCAACCTGCTCTCCAGCCACCCGATCAACACGTTCCGCTTCGCCGCCCTGGCCGACCGCACCAGACCCGGAAGGGTGCTGTGAGGCGGGAGGGGCCGGAGGTCAGGTGTCCCGGTCGCCGGAACGGGGTCGGGCCACCCGGTGCTCCAGGTGTCCGGGAAGACGCTCGTGACGCAGGTAGGAACGGGTGAACGTCCCCGTTCCGTGGGACAGGGCCCGCAACTCGACGGCGTAACGCACGATCTCCAGTTCCGGTACCTCGGCCCTGACCACCACACGGCCGTCGTCCACGGTCTCCGTACCGACCACGCGACCGCGGCGCGCCGAGAGATCGTTGAGGACGGCGCCCAGATCGGACCCCTCCACCTCGACGGTCACGGTGTCCAGAGGCTCCAACAGCGCCGGTTCGCAGGTGGTGGCGGCGTCCCGGATCGCCAGCCTCCCGGCCTTCTGGAAGGCCATGTCGGAGGAGTCCACCGCGTGCGCCTTGCCGTCGTACAGCGTCACGCGCAGGTCGACCAACGGGAACCCGTCGCCGATCCCGTCGGCCATCTGGGCGCGGATCCCCTTCTCCACCGCGGGGACGTACCGACGCGGAACGACACCACCGACGATCCGGTCGACGAACTCCAGCCCGGCACCCGACTCCAACGGCTCCACCCGGATCCGGCACACCCCGTACTCTCCGTGGCCGCCGCTCTGCTTGACGTTGCGACCGACCCCCTGTCCGGGCACGGTGAAGGTCTCCCGGAGCGGTACCCGAGGCTCCTCGGTGTCCACCCGGACACCGTGGTGGCTCTCCAACCGGTCCAGGGCCGCCTCCAAGTGGGCCTCGCCCAGACTCCAAAGGACCATCTGGCGGGTCTCGGAATCGACCTCCACCCGGAGGGAGGGGTCCTCGGAGACCAGGCGGGCCACCGCGCGGGAGAGCCGATCCTCGTCGGCGGAGGACGCGGCGGCGATCGCCACCGGCATCATCGGGTCGGGGAAGGCCCAGGGACGGACGCGCAGGGGCCTCTCGGTGGAGGAGAGGGTGTCCCCGGTACGGGCCGACATCAGCTTGGACACCAGGCACAGGTCGCCGGCGAACACCTCTCCCACCGGGAGGGCCCGCGGGCCCGCGGGGACGAACGGCGAACCCGAGTGCTCTCGTTCGCCCGCCCGCTCCTCCTCGTCGGAGACGGCTCCGGACAAGTGGACGTCGACCTCGGGCGCCAGGGTCCCGGAGAAGACCCGGACCAGGCTCATCCGCCCCACGTACGGGTCGTTCTCCGTACTCAGCACCTCCGCGACCAGCGGCCCCTCCGGGTCGCAGGACATCCCCTCGACCTCCCTCCCATCGGGCCTCTCGACGTGGGGGAGCGGCCGCCGGGTCGGGTCGGGGCAGGACAGCGGCAGCTCGCGGAGCAGCTCGCGCACCCCCACGCCCCGGATCGTGTCGAGGGCCAGCACGGGGTGGAACCCGCCGGCGGCCACCGCCCTCTGCACGTCGGCGATCAGAAGGTCCGGGTCGAGTTCTCCGCCCTCCATGTAGCGCTCCATGAGCGTCTCGTCCCCGCTCTCGGTGATCACCTCCTCGACGAGGATCTCCCGGAGCGGCCCGGAGGCCTCGCGCAGCCGGGCGGGGACGGGGCGGGGCACGGCCTCCCCACCGGAGTAGTCGTAGTAGCGCTCGGAGATCAGTCCCCACAGCCCCACCAGGGAGCGTCGATCCCCGCTCCCCTCGAAAGCGGGTACGTAGGCGGCGTGCACCCCCGGCCCGAAGGCCTCCCGGCAGCGGGCCACCACGGCGTCGAAGTCGGCGCGCGGGTGGTCGATCCCGGTGACCGCGACCGCCCTGGGCATGCCCAGGGCGGCGCACTCCCTCCACAGGCTCCGGGTCCGCCCGTCCACCCCGTCCATGGCGGAGATCACGAACAGAGCGGCGTCGGCTCCGCGCAGCCCGGCGCGGGCGGCCCCGAGGAAGTCGGGGTGGCCCGGGGTGTCCAGCAGGTTCACCTTGACCCCGTCCACCATCACCGGGGCGAGGGTCAGGCGCGCCGAGCGGTGCCGTCGGATCTCGATCCCGTCGTGGTCGCTGACGGTGGTGCCCTCTTCGACGTTGCCGGGGCGCCTGATCTCCCCGCTCTCGGCCAGCAACGCCTCGACCAGGCTCGTCTTGCCGGAACCGGACGGTCCGACCAGGGCGACGTTGCGGATGTCACGGGGCTCTTCGGCCCTCGGCGCGGCTACGGTCCGATCGACCATCCCTGCTGCCCAGCCCTTCGGGATCCGGTGGTGATCCCAGAGCCACCACCGTGAGTGTGGCCTACGACACTTCCCACCGTCGCTGTTCGAAGCGCTGTTCACAAGGGGCGAGAAGGTCGATATCAGGGCAAGAGGGTTTCAGGGGATCATGACGTGTCCTATCGACCCGAGTTGTTCTTCTAGGCTGTCCCCGTGCCATGGTCGGAGATTCTTCCCCAGTTCAGTCTCACCGGGACCCTGCTGACGGTCCTCCTGCTGTTCTTCGCGGCTCTCGGTGAACCCTTCCTCGGTCGGCGCGCGTTCGCCTGGCTCTCCCGTAAGGAAGACGACGAGCGCGCCCTCGGACGGCTGTACATCGTCACGATCACGATCCACCTCCTGTGGGGGCTCCTGGTCCTCGCCGTCGTGCTCACCTCTCCCGAGCTGCGCCCGGCGGACCTCGGGCTGCGGCTACCGGAGGCCTGGGCGCCCGTCGCGGGCGGCGCGCTCGGCGGACTGGTCGCGCTGATCGCCTTCTGGCTGTTGGTCAACGGCCGACCGACGAGGGACCGACTGCCACTGATCGGCGGTCGCGGGTCGAAGCGGTCGTCCCGTGCCGAGAGCGCGAAGGCGTCGGCCGGCCGTCAGGGTCGTCGAGGCCGTAGGGCCCCGGCCAAGCCGATGACCCTGCCGGACCCGGGCCGTCGACAGCACCTGCTGTTGCCGCGTACGGGCGGCGAGCGGGCCCTGGCCGCGGGCATGGCGGTCACCGGCGGTGTGTTCGGCGAGCTGCTCTACCGCGGTCTGTTCATCGTGCTGGTCACGAGCATGGGCGTCCCGCTGTGGATCGCGGCCGTGCTCTCGGTGCTGCTGTTCTCCGTCGCCCACGTCTACCAGGGCTGGTGGGGGCTGCTCAGCGCCGGTTTCTCCGGCACCCTGTTCACCGTTCTCTACCTGGGCACGGGCAGTCTCCTCGTGCCGATCCTGGTGCACGTGGCGCTCAACCTGCGTTCGCTCGTCTTCGCTCCGGCCGTCGAGCGTGCCCGCGCCGAGGAGGAGTACGACGATCGCGAGTACGACGATCACGACGGTGACGCCTACGACGACCGCGAGTACGATGATCGCGGCGACGGGTACGACGACGAGTACGGGTACGACGACCACGACGCCCCCCGGACCGAGGGGTTCGACCCGGCACCGACCTTCGAGGAACCCGGCTCCCACGAGACCCGGACGATGCCCGCTCCGCCTCCGCCGCCCGGCCCCGTTCAGGGTCCGCCGCCTCCGTTCCCGCCGTCCGGCCCGGCCCAGGCTCCTCCGCCGCCGTTCCCTCCCACGGGCCCCGCGCAGGGACCGCCGCCGCCCTTCCCACCCGGTGGGCCGGCCCAGGCTCCTCCGTTCCCGCCGTCCGGCCCCTCCCAAGGGCCGCCGCCCGGACGTCACACGGGTCCGCCCTCGAACGCTCCCGGATGGGGCGACCCGAGGTACCGGGACGAAGGCGACACACCGGGGCCGGGCTCCCCGTACCGGAACTGATCGTGCACGATGGAGTGGTGTCCGACGCCATTGACCACTCCATCGCCGGCCCCCAGGAGGAACGCTTCTGGCTCACCACCTCGGACGGGGTGGGGATCGACGCCGTGCTGCTGCGCCGCGCCGAGCCCCGTACCACCGCCGTGGTGCTCGCCAACGGCTTCACCGGGACCTACCGGAGCCCGCACACCCGCGCCATCGCCGAGGGACTGATGTCCGTCGGCGACGTCATGACCTTCGACTTCCGGGGCCACCACGGCTCCGGTGGGCAGAGCACGGTCGGCAACGCCGAGATCCACGACCTGGAGGCGGTCGTGTCCCGCCTGCGCGAACTCGGCTACTCCCGGATCGCCACGGTCGGGTTCTCCATGGGGGCCGCCGTCGCGGTCCGACATGGCGCCATCTACGGCGGCGTCTCGGCCGTGGTCTCCATCAGCGGTCCCAGCCGCTGGTACTACCAGGGCACCCGTTCCATGCGCCTGCTCCACCTCGGTATCGGGAGATCGATGGGACGCGCCTTCCTTCGCCGTTTCCGCAAGGTCCGTGTCACCGACCGACGCTGGGACCCGACCCCCGCCGAGCCCCGAGAGATCGCCGGGGAGATCTCCCCGACGCCGCTGTTGGTGATCCACGGAGACGCGGACTCCTACTTCCCGGTCTCGCACGCCACCGCCGTCTACGACGCGGCCCGGCACCCCAAGGACCTGTGGATCGTCCCCGGTATGGGACACGCGGAACGGGCGGTCGCCCCCGATCTCGTGGTCAGGGTGCGGGACTGGCTGAAGCCGCGGCTCTCCGCCGCCGAACCCGAGGAGTGAGGGCACGGACGGGGAGGTGAGGGAGGCGTCGACAGGTCATCCGGGCTCCGTTAGAAAGGACGGATGACCCGATCTCCCGTCACCTCCATCGAGACCACGCCCACCGGCCCCCCGGGACTGAAGGGGCGGGGCTTCGCCCTGCTCATCGCCGCCACGGCGGTCGGACTCTGCGGGTTCGCCGCGGTGCTCCCCCTGGTCCCCCTCTGGGCGAGCCGGGGCGGCGCGGGGGAGTTCGGCGCGGGCGCCACGACCGCCGTGTTCATGCTCACCACCGTCCTCACCCAGTTGTGCATGCCCTGGCTGCTCGATCGGGCCGGCGGCTACAGGTGGACCTTTCCGGTCGGCGCGCTGGTGATGGGGCTGCCCACCCCGCTGTTCGCCATGACCACCGACCTGGGGCCGATCCTGGTCGTCTCCGCCGTCCGGGGGGTGGGTTTCGGCATGGTGACGGTGGCCGGGACCGCGCTCGCGGCCCGGCTGGTCACCAGGGAGCAGGTCGGTCGAGCCACCGGATACTACGGTCTGGCCGTGGGGCTGCCCCAGATCGTCATCCTGCCCGGCGGTGTGGCCCTGGCGCTCGCTCTGGGCTTCGACACGGCCTTCTGGCTCACCGGGATCTCCGGTGTGGTGTCGGCGGCGCTGGCGTCGGGCATCCTGGTCGCCGACGGGGGACGTAACCGGGAGGCGCTGCGCTCGACCGGTGAACAGACCCCGGACCGGACCGATTCACCGCGCGGCCTGCCGCTGCTGGTCGCCCTGGCCGCGCCCTTGGCGGTCATGCTCCTGATCGCCTCCGGAGCCGGGGCGATCGTCACCTTCCTGGCGATCCCCCTGGAGCGGGCGGCCTGGCTGGTCGGCGCCCTCTTGGCCGCCTACGCCCTGATGCTGGTGATCGGACGCTGGAGCGCCGGGATGCTGTTCGACCGGTACGGCCGCACTCTCCTGCTGTTGCCCGGAGCGCTCTCCGCGGTGCTGGGCATGGTCCTGATCGCGGTGGCCCTGTGGTCCAACGGCGACGGGGTGCCGGGGGCGGGGACGGCGGCCCTGGTGCTGGGCGGGGCGGCCCTGTTCGGAGCGGGCTTCGGAGCCGTGCAGAACGAGACCGTCACGATGATGCTGAACCGCGCCGGCCCGACCGGTCATGGTCGGGCCAGCGCGGTGTGGAACATCGGCTACGACGCGGGTACCGGGGTCGGCGCGGTCGCCCTGGGACTGGTCATCCAGCTCTCGGGCTACGGACCGGCCTTCGCCCTGCTGGCCCTGGCGCTGGTGGCCGTCGTCCCCCTGACCCTGGACCGTCGCCGGTGATCAGTACGAGGAGATGTGCACGTGGTCGTAGTGGTTCTGGGTCGCGTCGCCCCGGTCGTTCATCCACGTCCACTGGCGGGCGGTGGACTGCCAGATCTGCTGTTCCCAGATGATGTACTTGATGCCCAGCCGGTCGGCGTTGGCGATGCCGTAGTCGGCGATCTGCTGTCCCAGGGCCCGGTTGGCCTCTGAGGGGTGGGCGCCGTTGGCGCTCATCATGAAGTCGCAGGCCCGACCCTCGCCGTGGTCGTCGGCGCTGGAGCGCCAGCAGCCGACCGGGTAGGGGGCGCCGAACTCCCTGATGATCTCGTCGCGGATGGCCGCCATACGGGGCTGGGTCTGGTCCCAGCCGCCGCCTCGGGCGCTGTCCGGGATGCTGCCGTCGCCGCTGCCGCCGCCACCGCCGGGTGTGTCGGGCTCCGGGGGGACCTGCTCCTCCTCGTACTCGGCGATGCGCTGCTCGACCTCCTCGCGCTGTTCCTCCAGCGAGTCGATCAGCTCCGAGGCCTCCTCCAGCTCCTCCTTGAGGTTCCGGGTGGTCTCGGCCTGGTCGTCCCGCAGGGTGATGAGGTCGGAGATCTGTTCGGCCTGGCTACGACCGAGGTAGTCGACGTTCGCGGCGTCGGCGAACATGTCCTCGGGGTCGCTGGAGAAGACGACCTGGAGGGTCGGATCGAAGCCGTCGTTCTTGTAACGGGCGGCGGCGATGGTGGAGACACCGGTCCGGGAGTCCTCCAACCGCTTCTCGATCTTCTCCAGGGACTCCTCGGCCTCCTCGACACGGTCCTTGATCTCGGTGAACTGGAGCAGTTCGCCGTCGTAGGTCTCCTCCAGCTCCTCGGCCCGCTGGGTGAGCTCGTCGATGTCCACGTCGTCGTCCGGGTCGGCCTGGGCCACCCCGGACAGGCCCACGAGAAGGGCCGAGGTGAGGGCCGCGAGGGAGAGCGGGGTCCGGGCGCGGCGGGGGGCGTTACGAGGAGTGGATGTCATGTCTGCTCCGTCGATGGTCTGAGCGCATCGGCTACGCCGGGGCGACGGTCCTGCCGTCACGAGAGGGGCGGAAGGATACTCGGTCGACCATACGAGATCTTGGTGTTATGTGCACAGTGTGTTGATTCGTGAGGTTCTGGGGGAGAGAGCGGGCTCTGTCCGAAGATACCCAAGGTGGTGGACCGGACCGGACGCCCTGAGCAGGACGGAGATCACCCCGGGGGAGAGGGCGGCCCCGGGGCACGGGAGGGAACGAGGTCAGGAGCCCCCGCCGAAGGCGCTGGGGAGCCGCACGGAGGTGCTGGGCGCCGGGAGGTCCGAGGGCAGGAACCAGTCGGATCTGCGGATGTCGCGCATCGCGGCCTTGCGGTTCTCGGGGTCGAGCCGATCGATGTAGAGCATGCCCTCCAGATGGTCGGTCTCGTGCTGGAGGCACTGGGCCATCAGGCCGGACCCCTCTACCGTCACGGGCTCGTTGCGCAGGTCGACGCCCTTGACGACGGCCCGTTCGGCCCGCCGGGTCCGGTACCACAGGCGGGGGATGGACAGACAGCCCTCGTCACAGTCCTGGAGCTCCTCGGAGAGCTCGACGATCTCGGGGTTGATCACATAGCCGACGCGCCCCTCAACGGCATAGCTGAACACACGTGATCCCACACCGATCTGGGTGGCGGCCACACCCGCGCGTCCGGGCGCGTCCACGGTGTCGAGCAGGTCGCGGACCAGCTTCTCCGTACGCTGATCGAACGTGGTGACGGGGGTGGTCCTGGTGACGAGTACTGGATCGCCGAAGCGGACGATGGGGCGCATGGTCATGAGCCCAGGTTAGTCAAGGCCGCGGCCGAGGTGTACGGGTCGGGAGGATCCGGGCGGGAGGGCGATCAGGTGGCCAACCCCGGACGCAGCGACTCGTCCAGGACCATCTCGATGTAGTCCAGAGCGGCCCGGCGGCGGGCGAGGGCGCTCTGGTACAGGGACGGGGAACGGTCCCCCCTGCGCACGCGCAGGCACTCGTTGACGATGCGCTGCCAGCGCTCGGGGAAGGCGTGGAGGGCGTAGGCGCCGGCGCCCGACTTGGAGGTGATCTCGCCGGTCTTGAGGGTGAAGTGCAGTCGGCTGACGCTGAGCACGCTCCAGGAGGGGGCCAGGGAGCCCAGTACGGCCAGTCCGCGCGGGGTGACCAGGCGTCCGGCCTTCTCCCGCCAGCGGCGCCAGTGCTCGTCCAGGGAGCCGAGGGACCACGTGCGCAGGCTCTCGGGTTCGTCCCACACGTCCAGCTCGATCGGGTGGGGGCCGCGGACGGTGACGCCCCGGTCGGCCAGGACGTGCCAGGTGACCGGGTTGACGTCGGCGCCGGCGCGGGGGCGGAAACGGCCGTTGATGACCGACGGGACGGGGCCGCACTCGCCGGGGTCCCGGTTGAGCTCCTCCCAGGTGACGTGGATCCCGTTGAACTGCGGGTCGGACACCTGGTGCCGGGTGCGGGCGTGGATCCGGCGCAGGGAGTCCAGCTCCGCGCCCTCGGGGGAGCGCTCGGTGACGACGACGAAGTCGACGTCGCTGGCGTGCGGTCGGAAGTCGCCGAGGGCGACCGAACCGGTCAGGTAGAGACCCTGGACCAGCCCGGGAGCCTCTTGATCAGCGTTGGCGAGGAAGGCCTGGGTCAGCGTCTGCACCCGGGGGTGGACGGCCATGCTCACTCCAGTCTGGACGGTTCTCGGGTCGCGCGTCGGTGCGAGGGAACCGGACGTGGTGGGCCGATCGCACCGTCGGATGCTCGTGTGAACGGAGGGGCTTCAGGGGCGTTAGGGGCCCACGTGGGTTCCTCCGTTTGGTCCAAGTGTGATCGTGGTCGGGGGGAATGGCAAGTGATCACGCCGGACCCGCATCCTGTCTCCCCACGTCAAGTGGTGTGCGGCTATGGCGGGGAGGGGGAGTGCGCACCCTTGACAAGAGGGGCTCGCATGTGCAAGGCGAGTGTGTCTCGTGGTCCGTCGGGTGCCCACGTCGACGTCTTCGCGAGTGCGGCGGAAAAGTCGACGGGTATTCCTCGGCACGTGCAGATGTTCCGTGCATTTGCATTCGAACGCGGTCGAGGGGATTTCTCTGGAGAGGTCGGCTTCGGAGGGGCGGCGACTTCGTCGGAGTGTGGTGTCCCTCATGTTCTACCCAGGGGTAGCTTTTTTGAAATGTCCGCTGGAGTCGATGATGTCACAGGTCGAGGTGGCTGTGGAGGCGGTGCTTCCGTGGTTTCCGTGAAGTTTTGTACCGTCGTGTGTTTTTTCGTGATGTGGACACTTCCTGTCTTTTAGTGGATCGTTATGGTTCACCAAGACTTTCTCAGGAGATAACCAACACAGCCATGGTCCGTTGTTCCCCTCCGCGTAACACGGGTGTGCTCCCTCGAAACAACACCCCGCGATACTCGGTCGACGATGGATTCCGCCGCGACGCCCAAGGAGCCGTGCATGGTCCCCACCATGGTCCTCGTAGCCGACGATTCCCGTGACGCCCACCGACGAGAGGCCCTGCACGGCCTGGCGGAGGCGGTGGCCGAACGAGGCGAGGCGCCGGTCGAGGCGGCCTTCGGGAGCCCGGACGAGGTGGGCGCCGCGATCCGCGCCGTCCCCGGGCCCAAGGTGGTGGTCCCCGCCTTCGTCGCCGGCGGGGACGTGGCCAGCGCGCACCTCCTCTCCCGCCTCGGCCTGGGCGGTCTGGAGAACTCCTGCCAGACCTCCCCCCTGGGAGCGGTCCCCTCGATCGTCGCCGACCTCGCGGCCCGTCTGTCCGAGGTCGCCGGAGACCACGACGACGGGGTGATCCTCGCCGCCGACGGCACCACGGGCGCTGAGGAGCGCCAAGTGGTCATGGACGTGGCCCGAATGCTCAGCCGGCGCCTCTCCTCTCCGGTCCAGGTCGGTTACCTGCGGACCTGGGCCCCCTCGGTCTCCGACGCCGTCGACCGGCTGCGCCGCAGCGGACACGAGCGGGTCTCGGTGGCCGCCTGGCGCCTGGTGGACGGCCCCGACTTCGACCTGCTCCGAGGGTTCGACGTCACCACCATCACCGAACCTCTGTGGCCCTCGGATCTGGTGGTGGACACCCTCCTGGCCCAGCACCGCGCCGCCAAGGGGCGCCTTTCGTGAAACGCGGAGCGGGGCCGGTCGATGACGAACGAGTCACGGACCGTCACCACCGTTACCCGAGGTACGAGGATGGGTATGGGCCCACGGACGGGGCGGGAACCGGGTGGGCGTCGAGACGAGCGGACCTGAAGGTGGATGTATGAACGACGTCACAGCGCGGTTCGTCGACGATCGACACCGTCGCCGACTGGAACACCGTTTCGGTGGCCACGTCGTCGAATGGTTGAAGGATCTGCCCGCGCTCGTCGAAGAGCTGTCCGACCGCTGGGGACTGACCGTGGAGGGACCGGCCCCGCAGGGCCGTACCTCCGTCGTCCTCTACGTTCGGCGCGCCGAGGAGGCCGGGGTGCTCAAGATCTCCCCGGACAACGGCCTGGCCGTCGCCGAGGCCGGTTCGCTGCGCATGTGGAGCCCCTCCCGGAGGGTCCCCGAGGTGTGGGAGCTCGACGGCGAACACGGGGCCTTCCTGATGGAACGCGTCGACGGCGAGACGATCGCGGCCAAGGGCGTGGTCCCCTCCTCCGAGGTCATCGGCGGCCTGATCTCCTCCCTGCACGGGGTCAAGGTCTCCGAGGCCCTCCACCGGGAACTGCGCCCGCTCATCGCCCGGGTGCAGTTCGTCTTCGACATGTGGAATCGGGAACGGATCGAGGGGCCCGCGGCCGACATCGTCCCCGCCACCCTCATGCACCGAGGGGCGGCCAAGGCCAGGGATCTGGCCAACGGCGACGTCGACATCGTGCCCCTGCACGGAGACCTGCACCCCGGCAACGTCATCGACGGCGGCTCTCGCGGACTGGTGGTCCTGGACCCCCGGGCCTGTCTGGGCGACGCCGCCGTGGACGCGGTCGACTGGGCCCTGTGGAAGGCCGACGACGTGGCCGAGGTGGAACGTCGGGTGGAGGGGCTCTCCCGGACGATGGGGGTCGACGGGGACCGGATGATGGAGTGGGTGCGGGCCTTCGCCCCCTGCCTCGCCGTCTCCAAGGCCAACCGGGGCCAGGGCGGGACGGTCGAGTTCGACCTGCTCATGAACCTGTGCGAGATCCCCGCCTGAGGTCGGGCCCGGGACACGTTCCACCGGGCCCGCCCCCTTCAAGGTCGGGCGTGGTCTCCTCGGGACGCCGATTCGAACCGGTAACCCCGGCCCGCCTCGGTGATGAGGTACCGGGGGTGCGAGGGGTCGGGCTCCAGCTTCCGACGTAGCTGGGCCAGGTAGACGCGCAGGTAGTTGGTCTCGTTCTGGTAGGCGGGACCCCACACGTCGTGCAGCAGCCGGCGTTGGCTGACCAACCGACCGGCGTTACGGGCCAGGATCTCCAGGATGTGCCATTCGGTGGGGGTCAGCCGGACCTCCTCGCCGTCCCGCGTCACCCGCTTGGCGCCCAGGTCCACCTCGAAGGTGTCGGTCCGGACCACCGGCGCCTCCTCGATCCGGTCCGCCCGACGCTCGGCCGCGCGCATCCGCGCCAACAACTCGTCCATCCCGAACGGCTTGGTCACGTAGTCGTCCGCGCCCGAGTCCAGACAGCGCACCTTCTCACCCGCCGAGTGCCGGGCCGACAGCACGATGATCGGTACCCGGGACCACCCGCGCAGCCGCTGGATGACCTCCACGCCCTCCATGTCGGGAAGGCCCAGATCCAACAGGACCACCTGGGGGGGTTGCTCCCGTGCCAGGCGCAGCGCCGACTCTCCGTCCCCCGCGGTGACCACGTCGTAGCCCCGGGCCCTCAGGTTGATCCGCATGGCCCGGATGATCTGTACATCGTCGTCAACGACCAGGACCCGCATCGACCCGCCTCTCCTCTTCCTCGTCCTCCGGCGTGACCGCACGCAGGGTGAACACCATCGTCAGACCGCCCCCCGGGGTGTCCTCCGGATCGAGGGTCCCGTGCATCGCCTCGACGAATCCACGGGCCACCGCCAGACCCAGCCCCACACCCGTCCCCTGGGGCGCGTCCCCCAGGCGCTGAAAGGCCTCGAACATCCGCTGTTTGGCCTCGTCGGAGACGCCCGGGCCCCGATCCACCACACGGAGCTGGACGCTGTCGCCGTGCGCGCTGGCCGAGACCAGCACGGGCGTGCCTGGGTCGGGGTTGTAGCGCACGGCGTTGGCCACCACGTTGTCGACGGCCCGGTCCAACAGTCCCACGTCCACTCGTACCCGGGGCAGATCCTCGGGAACGTCGACCACCACGGCCTCCCTCGGAACCCCCAACAGGGTCGAGGGGAGTATCTCGTCCAGCCCCACCGAGCGTATTCGGGGTACCACGCTGTCGGTCTGGACCCGGCTCATGTCCAACAGGTTCCCGATGAGCCGGTCGAGTCGGTCGGTGGACTCCTCGACGGTCTCCAGGAGTTCGGAACGATCCTCCTCCGAGAGGGCGATGTCGGTGGCGCGCAGGCTGGAGACGCTCGCCTTGATGGAGGTCAGCGGGGTGCGCAGATCGTGCGAGACCGCCGCCAACAGGGCGGTCCGGATCCGGTTGCCCGCGGCCTGGCCCCGTGCCTCGGCGGCGTCCCACGCCAGCCGTTGATGCTCCATCGCGATACCCACGTGGGTGGCGAAGGCGCTCAACACCCCCCGGTCCGCGGCGGGCAGCATGCGTCCGCGCAGGGCCAGGGCGACCGTGTCGGAGACCGTCACCAGGGCGTCCGCCTCCTCCGGTGTCTCGCAGGCGGGGGCGCCCACGCTGTGCACCGGATGCCAGCGGTCGTCCTCCAGCCGTTCCAGCAGGGTGGCCGAACGCTGCCCGAAGGTCTCGCGGATCCGCCGCAGCAGGGCCTGGAGCGGTTCGTTCCCGGAGAGGACGCTCGCCGCCAACAGGGCCACCGCGTCCGCCTCCGCCCGGCCGCGCACCGCCTGTGACGAGCGCCGGGCGGCCATCTCCACCATCACCGCCACGAGCGAGCCCACCAGGACGAACACCGTCATCGCCAGGAAGTTGTCCGACGACATCGACGGTCTGCCGTGCAACGGCGACAGCAGGACGGTGAGCAGGACCGCGCTCCACAACGCCGAGACCAGCGCCGGACGCAACCCGCCCACGGCCGCGGTCGCCACCGTGATGAGCAGGAGGAACAGAGGGTCCGAGGCGGGTCCCACCCCGTCGAAGAAGGGCAGGGTCAGGATCAGGGAGACCAGGAGGGGCGCCAGCAGCGAGAGGGTCCAGCCCCAGATCCTCCGGTGGTGGTTCAGGCCCCGGCCGGGAGCGGGCAGGAGCCAACGTCCGCCGCCGACCTCCTCGTGGGTGACGATGTGCACGTCGATGTCGCCGGACTCGCGCGCCACTATCGTGCCCACACCCGGCCCGAACACGTACTGCCAGGCACGTCTGCGGGAGGAGCCCAGGACGATCTGGGTGGCGTGGGCGCCGCGGGCGAACTCCAGCAGCGACGAGGGCACGTCCGTCCCGACCACCTGATGGTAGGTGCCGCCGAGCTCGGCCAACAGGCGGCGCTGGCGCAGCAGGTCCCCGCTGGGACGTTCGCCGATCCCGTTCGGGGGGAGCACGTGCACCGCGAGCAGGTCGCTGGGTTGGGGGCGGCCGCCCCGTGAACGGGACGCGACCCGGGCCGCCCGGCGGATGAGGGTCTCGCCTTCGGGGCCGCCGGTCAGAGCCACCACGACCCGCTCCCTGGCCTCCCAGGTCTGGCGGATCTCATGCTCGCCCCGGTAGCGGGACAGCCCTTCCTCGACCCGGTCGGCGGTCCACAGCAGCGCGAGTTCGCGCAACGCGGCGAGGTTGCCTTCGCGGTAGTAGGCGGCCAGGGCGGCGTCCACCCGCTCGGCCGGGTGCAGGTCGCCGTGGGCCATCCGGCGGCGCAGTTCCTGTGGGGTGACGTCGACCAGCTCGACCTCGGCCGCCGCGTGCACCACCCGATCGGGGACGGTGTACTCGGGGCGGACCCCGGTGATCTGATGGACGACGTCGTACAACGACTCCAAGTGGTGGATACCGACGGTGGAGAGCACATCGATCCCCGCGTCGAGGAGTTCCTCCACGTCCTGCCACCGGGTGGGGTTGGGCGCGCCGTGCGGGTTGGGCCTGGCCAGGTCGTCGACGACGACCAGTTCGGGAGCGCGGGAGATCACGGCGGCGGTGTCCACCGAACCCGAGGGGTGGGCGGGCACGACCTCCAGGCCCTGGAGCAGGGCGGAGGTGTGGACCCTGCGGTGGGTGTGCACCGCGCCGACGACCACGTCGGCCCCGCGTTCGACGCGTCTGCGGGCCTCGTCCAGGGCGTGGTGTGTGGTGCCGACACCGGGGGCGGAGCCCAGGTGGATGCGGAGTCTTCCTTTCACGTCCCCCATTGTGGGTCGGTTCCCGGGCCCGCGGGCGAAAGTCGGGTGACGACAGGCCGTGGGGAGGGTGATCTTCCCGACGCCCGGCGTCGCCGACGGTGGCGGAACCCCCGGTGGAGAGGCGCTCTCGTTCCTCTCACGAGAAGGAGGGCGTGTGTTCCGTCGAGAAGGAGCGGATCTGAGGTCTTATGCGTCGGATAGAACGGAGAAGGCCTTTCGACTCTTTCGGAAGGCCGTGTTCGTCATCGATATGAGCTACGAGGTACCCCCGAATGGGACAGCCCCCGCCCCCGTACGACCCGCAGGGTCACTTCCCCGGGCCTCCCGGGACGCCTCCCCAGGGTCCCGGTCCCCAAGGGCCGCCCCCCGGTTACGGTCAACAGCCCCCGCAGGGGCCTCCGCCCGGATACGTCCCCCAAGGACAGCCGCCTCAGGGTCCGCCGTCTCCGGGCTATGGTCAGCAGCCGCCGCAGGGCCCGCCCGGGTTCCCGCCACAGCAGCCCCCGCCCGGTTACGGCCCCCAGGGTCCCGAGCCCAAGAAGAAGACCGGTCTGATCGTCGGCGCCGCCGTCGGTGCGGTCGCGTTGATCGGTGTGGTCGGCGGTATCGCGATCTGGGCCTCCTCCGGCGGCGAGTACGTCGCCCTGCCCGACGACTGCGCGACCGTGTTCGAGGGCAACTCCCTACAGGACACCTCCGCCGGCGTGGTCACCTCCTTCGACGGAGGTTTCGAGGAGGGGGACGACCCCGACTCCGACGGTGTCTACGGCGAACTCACCTGTGACGGTGAATCGGGCGAGGTGATGGTCTCGTTCTACGTCGGGCTCTACGACATGGCCCACCCGGACACCGAGGAGATGATGCGGGAGGAGCTGGACGAGGCGTTCGACTCGCAGGATCGGTTCGACGGGCAGGACATGCCTCAGGGAGAGGTCTCCGAGATCGATCTCGGTTTCGGTGAGCCCCAGCAGATCCTGTGGGACGAGAACTCGATCGGCGACCAGGGCACGACCTTCGCCACCCTCATGCCCGGTGGCGACTTCACGGACGGCGGGACCATGGCTATGAGCGCCTTCATCTCCGGGAACGTCGTCAGCGGTGTCGTCGTGGCCGAGCAGGGCGGTGACAAGAGCATCGAGGAGGTCTACGCCATGGCCGAGAGCGCCGCCTCGGACCTGGAGCGTCAGATCTCCCGAGTGGCCGAGAAGTGAGCGGTCCCGGTCCGGTGGGCCCACTCCACCGGACCGGGGAGCCGGCCCTTCGAACGGTCAGGCGTCCGGCAGGAGCTTGCCGGGGTTGAGCACCCCCCGCGGGTCCAGGGCGGCCTTCGCCGCACGCAGTACTTCGGCCCCCAGCGGGCCCAGCTCCCGGGTCATCCACGGCCGATGGTCGGTGCCGACGGCGTGGTGGTGGGTGATGGTCCCGCCGTTGGCGACGATGGCGTCGGAGGCGGCACGCTTGGCCCGACCCCACCGCCCGGCCGGATCGTCGCCCGCGCCGGTGGCCACCGTGAAGTACAGGGAGGCTCCGGTGGCGTAGGTGTGGGAGACATGGCACTGGACGAGGACCCCGCTCTCGTCGTCGTCCAAGGCCTCGGTCAGCGCGGCGACCACGGCCCGGTACAGCGGAAGCAGATCGCTCCAGGAGGCGGCGGTCTCCAAGGTCTCGGCGAGGATGCCCGCGGACAGTAGGGTGTCGCGCAGATAGGGCGCGTTGAACCGGTTCTCGCGCCAGTGCGCCACCGGATCCGGCCCCACCAGGGTGCCGCCGGCCGCCTCCATGGTCGCCCGGACCGTCCTCGCGCGGGCCTCGACCTCCTCTTCGGTCCCCTCGAAGCCGAGTACCGCCTGGCAGCCGGGGACGGCCTCACGTCCGCCGAGGGCCGCGTTCACGAAGGTCTCGGTCTCATCGGACAGACGCGCCATGGTGGGCCGCACGTCCGACTGGGCCAACGTTCGCAGCGCGTCCACCCCGGTGGCGTGATCGGGGAAGGACCACGCTTCGTCCACGACCTTCTCCGGGCGGGGACGGACACGGACGGCCACCTCGGTGATCACGCCCAGGGTGCCCTCCGAACCCACCAGTAGGCCGCGCAGGTCCGGGCCGGCGGCGGAGGCCGGATGACCGCCCGCCTCCAGGGTGCCGCGCGGGGTGGCGGCCTTCATGCCCACCACCATGTCCTCGAAGCGACCGTAGCCGGCGGAGGCCTGTCCGCTGGAGCGGGTGGCGGCGTAACCGCCGATGGTGGCGTACTCGTAGCTCTGCGGCATGTGCCCGAGGGTGAGACCGTGTTCGGCCAGCATCGCCTCGGCGTGCGGGGTGCGCACGCCCGCCTCCAGGACCGCGGTCAGCGAGGTGCGGTCCAGGGAGATCAGTCGGTTCAGCCGGCGCAGGTCCATCGTGACCACGGCGGCCAGACCTCCGTCGAGCGGGGTGAGCCCGCCGACCACGCTGGTCCCGCCTCCGAAGGGCACCACGGCCACCCCTTCGTCCGAGCAGAGCGCGAGCAACCGCTCCACCTGGTCGTGGTCGGCGGGGAAGAGCACGGCGTCGGGCGCGGGCACGGCCTCGCCGGCTCGGCGGGCGAGCAGGTCCGGCGTGCTCTTGCCGCCGCTGTGCCGGAGTCGCGTGGGGTCGTCGGTGCGCACGTGCTCGGTGCCGACGATCCCGGCGAACTCCGCGCGCAGACGTTCGTCCAGACGGGACGCGGGAAGTTCCACCTGTTCCTCGGGGACGGGCGGCATCGCCCGAGGGTCGGTCCGCAGTACCCGGGCGATGAGGTCGCGCAGTCCGGGGTCGAGTTCGGTCGCCTTGTCGGGGTCGCCCCAGGCGAACCAGCTCATCTCCGGAGCGGTGTCGGCGGGGGAGGCTTGCGCATCGTGGTTCATGCTCTACAGTTTTACATATGGCGTCAAAGCGTAACGTAGAGGACGAGATCCTGGACGCGGCCCGAAACTGTGTCGAGGCCTTCGGGGTGCGTCGCACCACCTTGACCGACGTGGCGCGCAGGGCCGGGGTCAGCCGCCCCACGGTCTACCGACGCTGGCCCGACGTGACCGCCCTGGTCGCCGATCTGCTCACCCGCGAACTCCGCCGCATCCTCATCGCCGAGGAGGTGGACGCCGAACACGACCACGGCGAGGACGTCCGTCCACGTCTGGTGCGGCACGCCGCCGGCGTGGCCCGCGCGATGCTCGCCCACCCACTGGTCGGGCGCATCGTCGACACCGAACCCGAACTCCTGGCCACCTACACCTTCCAACGCCTCGGAAGCAGTCATCGGGCCGCCCTCGAACTGGTCGAACCGGCCATCGTCGAAGGCCAGGCCGACGGCTCGATCAGGAAGGGCGATCCCGCGGTCCTGGCCCATCTGGTCATGGTCACCGTGCAGAACACCGTCACCTCTCACCGCCTGTTCGCCGACGTACTCGACCCCGAGGGCCTGGTCGCCGAACTGACCACCCTTCTGGACGGTTACCTGCGCCCCTGAAAGGACGCCCCATGAGCCGGTCCACCTCCCTGAACGCGGCCCGCCGCGAGACCGAACTCGCCGCACTGGAAGCCCGACCCGACATCGACGTGCTGGTGGTCGGGGGCGGGGTCACCGGGGCCGGGGTGGCGCTGGACGCCGCCTCGCGCGGTCTGCGCACCGTCCTCGTCGAACGCGACGACCTCGCCTTCGGCACCAGCAGGTGGAGTTCCAAACTGGTCCATGGCGGGTTGCGCTACCTCGCCAAGGGACAGATCGGTATCGCCTACGAGAGCGCCCGCGAACGCGACGTCCTCATGCGCGTCACCGCGCCCCACCTCGTCCGCCCCCTGCCCATGGTGGTCCCCGTGTACCGGGGCGACGCGCCGATGCGCGCCCTGATCGTCCGCGCGGGAATGGGGGCCGGCGACCTCCTCCGCGTGCTGGCGGGGACCCCCTCCTCCGTCCTGCGCGGCCCGAGAGTGCTCAGCGCGCGCCAGACCCTGCGTCTGCTCCCCGGTGTACGGAGGGAGGGCCTGTTCGCCGGGATCCTGTCCTTCGACGGCCAACTGATCGACGACGCCCGCCTGGTCATCGGGATCGCCCGTACCGCGGCGGGCGAGGGGGCCTCGATCATCACCCGTTGTTCGGCCCAGAGCGTCTCCGCCGACGGGGCCGTCCTGCGCGACGAGATCGATGGACGGATCATCCCGGTCCGGCCTCGGGCGGTCGTCAACGCCACCGGGGTGCACGCCGACGCCCTCGACCCCCGGATCCGTCTCAGGCCCAGCCGCGGCACCCACCTGGTCCTGGAGGGGGCCGCGCTCGGCCACCCTCGCGCCGCGTTGACGGTGCCGCTTCCCGGCAGCGTCGACCGTTTCGTCTTCGCCATGCCGCAACCCGACGGCCGTGTCTTCGCCGGTCTCACCGACGAACCCCTGGACGGTCCGACCCCCCGGGTCCCGGAGGTCCCCGAGGAGGACGTCGACTTCCTTCTGGAACGGTTCAACGGCGCGTTGGCCACCGCACTGACCAAGGACGACGTCATCGGCTCCTTCGCCGGTCTGCGCCCTCTGCTGGACGGGGACGGGGACAGCGCGAACCTGTCCCGCGAGCACTCGGTGACGGTGTCCCCCCAGGGGACGGTCACGGTGGTCGGTGGCAAACTCACCACCTATCGGGCGATGGCGGAGGAGACGGTGGACGCCGTGGTCGCGGAACACCGGCTCGCGGCCGCTCCCTGCCGGACCCGCGAGATCCCGTTGGTGGGCGCCGCCTCGCACGAGGAACTCGACTCACTGGACGCTCCGCGTCACCTGGTGGCCAGGTACGGCATGGAGGCGCTCGACGTGGTGGCCGAGGCGGACGACGACCCGGCGTCGCTGACTCCGGTCGTCCGCGGGATCACCCCGGCCGAACTACGTTTCGGCGTGCGCCATGAGGGGGCTCTGGACGTGTCCGACCTGCTGGAACGCAGGACCAGGATCGGATTGGTCCCGGCCGACGGGGAACGGGCCGCGGCCGCGGCCGAGCGGGCGTTGTCCGAGGTGGGGCGGTAGTACGGGCGGCGCGGGGAGACCGGGGCCGCCCGCGGCGCGGAGACGACACGCCGTTCCGGGGAACTCACCACACCCGAGGCCCCTGTTCGGCGGCGGTGGGATCGCGTAAGGTCATACCGGTTCGAGCCTCCCCCTCCCCTCGGACCCCTCGCGGCCGCCCCCGCCTCGGCTCGCCCGTCCACCGAATCGCCCGCCGAAGGAGCCATTCCCATGCCCATGCTCGTCGCCGTGCCGACCCTCACCAGCACCGAGGACAACGTCCTCGCGAGGGTTCCGGGCGAGTACCGGCACTACTTCAACGGGCGGGTGCCGGTGCCGTTCACCAAACGGCGATGGGAGTTCTCCGGGGAACCGGTGAGCGTGCCGCTGGTGCGGGCCTTCCTGGAGACCTGCGCGGCCGGCCGTGACGCCGACTACCGGTACGTGCTCACCCTGCTCGGGGCCGAGCTGGCCACCAACGCGATCCGGCACAGCCGTTCGGGGGAGCCCGGCCAGACCTTCGTGATCCGCGTCGACCGGGGACCCAACGGGATGACGGTGACCTGTCGGGACAACGGGATGCCCTCCAGCGCCCTGGAGGAAGGCGGGGGGCGTCTGTTCGCGGCGGCGCCCGAGGAACGACTCACCGCCGAGGACGGGCGGGGCCTGGCCCTGATCGACAGTTTCGCCACCACCTGGGGGGACAACGGGCACCCCAGCATCCGCAAGGTGTGGTTCCACCTGGCCTACGACCTGACCGGCAGTTCCTGGCCCGCCGCCTGAGGGTCTCCCGAGGGAGAGGGCCCGGTCCGCGCGGCCCCGGTCGAGCCGATGAGGGGGCTTGTCAGAGGCCGCGCCACGTGCCACCATTCTCAGCCTGAAGGCGAGATGTGGCATGGATCACGCGCTTTGCGTTCCGGGTGCGGTCCGTCGACGCCTCGACCGTCCCGCCGCCCCGTCGGCCCTCCCCCCAAGGTGCCCCCATGGACTCGGTCCTCACGACGATCGGCCTGCCGATCGCCCTCGGCGTCATCATGCTCGGCCTCGGTCTGGGCCTCACCACGCGGGACTTCACCCGCCTGCTCTCGATGCCCTGGACGATCGTCCTCGTCCTGGGGTGCCAGATCGTCCTCCTGCCGATCGTCTGCTTCGGGCTGGTCCTGCTCTTCGTCTCCCGCTTCGACCTCTCGCCCATGCTCGCCGTCGGCATGATGATGGTGGCGGCCTCTCCGGGAGGTATCACGGCGAGCCTGTACAGCCACCTGTTCAAGGGCAACGTCGCCCTCAACATCTCCCTGACCGCCATCAACTCGCTCACCGCCATGGTGACCCTGCCGATCGTCACCGGACTCTCGCTCCGGTACTTCACCGACGGCGGCTCCATCGGTCTCCAGACAGGGAAGCTGCTCCAGGTCTTCGCGGTCGTCCTGATCCCCGTCGTGATCGGAATGGCCGTCCGGGCCAGGGCGACCGCCTTCGCCGACCGGATGGAACGGCCCGTCAAGATCGGTTCCGTCCTCGTGCTGGTCGCGGTGATCGTCGGAGCGATCGCCGCCGAGTGGGCGAATCTGCCGAGGTACATCGTCGCGGTCGGGCTCATGGTGCTGATCTTCAACCTGGTCAGCCTCACCGTCGGCTACTGGGCGCCCCGTATGATCGGCACCCGCCGCCCCGAGGCCGTCGCCTCCTGTATGGAGATCGGCCTGCACAACACCACGCTGTCGCTCACCATCGCGGTGACGGTCCTGGGCAGCACCGAGATCGCCGTCCCCTCCGCCGTCTACGGGGTACTGATGTTCTTCACCGCGGCGGGGGCCGGACTCCTGCTCGCCCGCCGTGAGACACGGGATCGTGCGGCCGGCGTGGGAGGAACGGTCCACAGAAGCACGAACTAGCGATGTTCCAGGTAGGCGAGGACGGCGCGGACCCGACGGTGACCGCTGTCGGTGGGCGCCAGACCCAGCTTGGCGAAGATGTTGCCGATGTGCTTGTGCACCGCGTTGGTGGTCACCACCAGGCGCTCGGCGATCCCGGCGTTGTCGCGTCCCTCGGCCATCAGGGCCAACACCTCGCGCTCTCGCGCGGTCAACGACTCCAACGGATCCCGGGGCCGGCGGGTCAGCAGCTGCGACACCACCTCCGGGTCCATCACGGTGCCGCCCGCGGCCACCCGGTCCAGCGCGTCGACGAACTCGCTCACCCGACCCACCCGGTCCTTGAGCAGGTAGCCCACACCGCCACGACCGTCGGAGAGCAGTTCGCCCGCGTAGTCCTGCTCCACGTACTGCGACAGCACCAGGACGGGAAGCCCGGGACGTTCGACCCGGGCCGCGATGGCGGCGCGGATCCCCTCGTCCCGGAAGTCCGGCGGCAGCCGTACGTCGACCACGGCCAGGTCGGGGGAGTGTCGACGCACGGCCTCGGCGAAGGAGGGCGCGTCCTCGGCCACCGCCACCACCTCGTGGCCCCTGGTCCCCAACAGCAACCTCAACCCTTCGGACAACAGCACGTTGTCCTCGGCGATCACGATGCGCACGGCAGCTCCGCCTCGATCACGGTCGGCCCGCCCGCGGGGCTGTGCACCGACACCCGTCCGTCCAAGGCCGCGACCCGGCGTCGCAGCCCGGGGAGCCCGCTCCCCGAGTTCTCGTCGGCCCCGCCCCGGCCGTCGTCGTGGACCTCCACCCGTAGCAGTCCCGGGCTTCGGGACAGGACCACCGAGATCGTCTCCGCGTCCGCGTGCCGGGAGGCGTTGGAGACCGCCTCGGTGACCACGTAGTAGGCGGCGGTCTCCACCGACACCGGCAGCTCTCCCGGATCATCGAGGTCCAGCCGCACCGGTACCGCGCTTCGGGCGGCCAACGCGGTCAACGCCCCCACCAGCCCGCGGTCGGCGAGGATCGGCGGGTAGACGCCCCTGATCACCTCGCGCAGCTCGGTCATCGCCTCCTCGGCCCCTTGATGGGCCCGCTCCAGGAGCGCGGCGACGGCCGGATCCGACACCGCCTCACGGGCGACCCCGAGCTGCATGGCGATCGCCACCAGCCGGGCCTGAGTACCGTCGTGCAGGTCGCGTTCGATCCGCCGGAGCTCGGCACCATGGGAGTCCACCACCTCGGCCCGGGTCCGGCTCAACCGGTCCACCCTCTCCGTCAACAGCTCCGCCTCGGTCGGGGCGGACAGACGCAGGCACAGGCGGGCGTGCGCCCTGGCCGACGCGGGGACCACCCACAGCGCGAGCACGACGAAGGACAGCACCTGGCCGGCGACCGTGACCAGGGCGATGCCCCAACCGTCGATCGCGATTCCATAGGGCTCCGGGCGCAGAGCGACGGGGAGGGCCCACCACATCAGGGTCTGGACGGTGTTGAGCACCATCCCGGGCAGGAACACCGCCACCATCCCCAGAACCACGCTCACCAGAGTGAACACCGGCATCCAGCGCAGAGAACGGCGCACGGAGGGTTCGCGCCACATCTCCCGCAGGTACGTGGCGGCGGGGGCCGGCAGCTCCGGAACCTCCTCGCCCAGGAAGCGGGCGGCCCTTCGCCGGTGCAGGTCGGTCCAGCGCACCGACAGGACCAGGCAGCGGGGGAGGAGGAGCAGGCCCACCCCGCCGACCACGATCAGTAGAACGACGGCCACGCCCAAGGGCATCATCACCAGAGTGGCCAGACCCGAGGCCCCGGCCAGGAGGAGATACCCACAGGCTCTCCACGCCCGGCCCCACGCGTACCGCATTCCGTATCCCCGCTCTTCTCGACGACGTGCCGTCAGTCTGGCCGAGCCGGGCCGCCTCGAGCACTACAGCGGGCCACCGTATCCGCCTCAGTCGTCGTCGCCGTCGTCACCGGTGAGCGCGTCCACGGCGACCGCGACGGCGAGCACCAGGGCGGGGTCCCCGCCGAGGTCGTGGCGGTGGGTGTTGACGTCGACCGCGTAGGTGTCGCGCATCCGGAACCACTTGCGGGACACGACGGCGACGGTGCCCTCCTTATCGCCGATCGTGTACTCCTTGTCGAAGAAGCTCCCCACGACCTCCCAGTCGGGGCCGCCCTCGATCTCCACCTCGAGTTTGTCCCGGATGGGGTTGAAGAGCCGCTTGCGGACGGTGGCGACGGTCTTGCCGTCGTGCTCCACCCGCATCTGGTCACGGACCTTGAAGAGCTTCTTGCGGATCACCATGAGGACGTTCCCCCGGGGGTCCTTGAGCTCAAAGGTGGTGCGCAGCCGCAGGGCCTTGCCGTCCACCCAGAACACCTTGGAGCCCTGCTCGTCGGTCACCCAGAAGTCGTCGCCGATGTCGAAGACGCGTTCGCGTACCAGGAATTTCATGCCCCGAAGCTAGTCCACCCGACCGACTCACCGATAGCCGGAGGGGCACGTGTTCGCTCACGAGGCGCGGGCGCGCCGCTGGGACAGCCAGATCGCCAGGACCACCAGCGCGCAGCCGACCAGTTGAAGCGGGGTCGCCCTCTCGCCCAGCACGATGGCGCCCAAGAGCACCGCCATCACGGGAGGCAGGACCAGGACCGCGGCGCCGGTGGTGGCCGAAAGGCGGGGCAGGGCCGAGCCGACCAGCAGCCAGGTCAGAACCTGTCCGGTCAGCGCCAGCAGGGACAGCCAGAGCCAGGCCATGGCGTCCAGTGACATCAGATCGATCCCGCTCCACAGGGCGCCCAGGGTCCCGGCCGCGACGGCGGCGGTCAGGGTGGAGACGCACACCGGGGTGACCGTGTGGCCCCGGCCTCCGGCGAGTCGGGACAGGAACAGGTAGCCGGCGTAGGTGACACCGGCGGCCACGCCGTAGGCCAGTCCCAGCCACGGGTTCCCCTCGCCGTCCTCGACGCCGACGCCTCCCGCTCCCACGGCGCCGGCCGCCAGGGCCAGCCCCATGAGCATGACCGGCAGCGCGGCGAGGAAGCTCCGCGAGATCCGGTCGCCCAACAGGATCCAGGCCAACAGCGGGAAGACCACCACCTGGACGTTGAGCAGTACGGTCGCGATCCCGGCCCCCACGTGGTGGATGCTCGCGGCCCAGAACACGTAGTCCACGCCCAGGAGCAGTCCGGCGGCCGCGTCCAGGCCCAGGAGACGCCCGGGACGGGGCCCGACACGACGCAGTTCGGACAGGGCCATCGGCACGAGGGCGACCAGCGCGAGAGCACAGCGAAGGAAGGCGGCGGTTCCCGCGTTCGCCCCGGACAGCTTCACGAAGACCCCGGTCGCCGAGGTGCAGCCGGAACCGATCACCGCGAGCGTCGTCGGTTCGGCCCGCTCCAGCAGGGCTCCCAGTCCACCCGGGGACGAACGTGACGTCTCCCGCTCTTCCCGGCTCTTCTCCTGTCGTGCCATGGGAACAGCTTGTCGGGAGCGACTGGAAAACAAAAGCAATGTTTTGTCGTCGATACTCGGTAGTGTTCCTTATGTGTTCAGTATCGAACGACTGAGAGCGCTGGTGGCCGTGCAGACGCACGGTTCCATCGCGAGCGCGGCGCGGGCTCTGCACGTGACACCGTCGGGGATGTCCCAGCAGCTCACCAAGTTGGAGCGAGAGGCGGGCCAGCGACTGCTGGAACCCCAGGGCAGGAGTGTGCGACTCACCCACGCGGGCAGGGTCCTGGCGGGGCACGCCTCCCGCGTCCTCGAACAGGTGAACGCGGCCCAGACCGATCTGGCCGCCCTCGACCGGCAGATCCTCGGACCGCTGAGGCTGGGCGGGGTGGGGAGCGCGGTCCGCAGCCTGTTGCCCGGAGCCCTCTCCGACCTGCTCGCCCGGCACCCTCGGCTGGCCCCCACTCTGCGCGACGGAGAGGTGGTGTCCCTGCTGCCCGATCTCCTGCGCGGCGACCTGGACCTCGTACTGGCCGAGAGCTGGTCCAGCCGACCGGTGGCGCTGCCCGCCGGGGTCCGCACCGCCGACCTCGTGGACGAGAGGGTCTACCTGGCGCTTCCGCCCGAGCACCCCCTGGGAGGACGCGACTCCGTCGACCTCGCCGAACTCGGGGACGGCGACGGGACGAACGGGGTCCTGTGGGCGAGCTGCCCGGAGGGGACCGAACCCTACGAGGCGATCCTCCAGGCCCTGCGCTCCCGCGGGGTGGAACCCGACATCAGGTACACACTCGCCGAGATCCCCTCTCAGCTCGAGCTGGTGGCCGCGGGCCTGGCCGTCGCCCTGGTACCCGACCTGGGACGGCGCACGGCCCCCGCGGGGGTGCGTTTCCTCCCCACCGATCCTCCCTTGAGCCGGGTGGTCCGGGCGGTCTGGCGATCCGACACCGAGACGCCCGCCGTCCGGGCGTGTGTCGGAGCCCTCCTCGGTACGGACACCCCTTTCGAACCCTCGGGAACGTCTTCGGACGGTCCCGGCCGACACCACGCGGTCCCGACCGCACAGCCCGACAGCATCGACGAACCGGAACCGCGAGGAACCCAGTGAACACTGCATGGCACACACGTCCCATGGCCGCCTTCGACATCGAGAGCACCGGACTGGACGTCGAGGGCGACCGGATCGTCACCGCCGCCCTGTGGCGCATCGACCCCGAACGTCGGAGCAAGGAGGTCCTCTCCTGGCTGGCCGACCCCGGTGTCGAGATCCCCGCCGACGCCGCGGAGATCCACGGCATCACCACGGAACGGGCCCGTGAACAGGGTCGGCCCGCAGCCGAGGTCGTGGCGGAGATCGCCGACGCCTTGGAGGCCGTCGTCGCCGAGGGGCTGCCCGTGGTGGTCTACAACGCCCCCTATGACCTGACCCTGCTCGACCGGGAGATCGCCCGTCACCGCCCGGGTCGCCCTCTGCCCGCGCAACCGCTGGTCGTGGACCCGCTCGTCCTGGACAAGAGGGTCGACACCTACCGGCGCGGATCGCGCAAGCTCGTCGACGTGTGCGCCCACTACGAGGTGCCCCTGGCGGCGGAGGAGGCCCATGGCGCGGCCGCCGACGCCCTGGCGGCGGCACGGCTGGCCTGGCGGATCGCCGCGACCCACCCGGAGATCGCCGAGATGTCCGCCGCCGAACTGCACACCGCCCAGATCGCCTGGAAGGCGGAGCAGGCCGCGAGCTTCCAGGAGTATCTGCGCCGTCGCGACCCCGAGGCCGTCGTCGACGGCGCCTGGCCCTACACCCCCGCGACCGTCTGATCCGGACCCCGCCCGAGGCCGGCCCCCGCGCCCGCCTCGGGCCGCGTCGACGGATGATCCTCACGCCGAGGGCGAACACGGACGTCACGGGGGTGGAAACGCGAGAACGGGAACATCCGATGGATGTTCCCGTTCGTTCCGTGCCCCCTGGAGGATTCGAACCTCCGCACCCGGCTCCGGAGGCCGGTGCTCTATCCCCTGAGCTAAGGGGGCGCTGCTGCGAGAACAACTGTAGCAGGGGTCGGGGGCCGTTCGTCCCATCGCTTTCGAGACCGGGCCGGGGAGGTGGTCGATACCGGGTTCCAGTGGTGCCGCCGCGCCCGGCGACGGTAGTGTCACGGCCGTGAACGCCCTTCCCGCCCGGGTTCTCGTCGTCGAGGACGACGAGGTGATCCGCGAACTCATCCGCCTCAACCTCGAACTGGAGGGGTTCGAGGTGTTCACCGCCATGGACGGGCAGGACTGCCTCGAACGGGTCGGCCACATCCGACCCGACGTCATCACCATGGACGTGATGATGCCCCGACTCGACGGCTGGGCGGCCGTCGAGCGTCTGCGTTCGGACGGGTACGACCGGTGCATCGTCATGGTGACCGCCCGGGCCCAGGCCGACGACCGAAGACGTGGTGAACGCATCGGAGTCGACGACTACCTGACCAAGCCCTTCGACCCCGACGAGCTGGTCGACCTCATTCGGGCCCTGCTCGGCGACGGCGACGGCGGCGTGGGGGGAGCCGCGTGACCCCTCGCTCTCTGGAGGCGGTCGTCCGTCGCGCCGCGAGACGCGCCTTCGACATCGACGACGCCGACGTCCCCTTCGTCTGGCCGCGAGCCGATCAGGCCGGAGGCCGGGCCGACGCCTCCATCGCCCTGCCGCTCCGCCTGGTGGGGCGGGTCCGCGATCGACTGCCCGAGAAGGGGGACGGCGATCCTCGTTTCCTGGTCTCCGGACGCATCGTCGCCCAGGTCGACACGATGGCCGAGGAGGGCGACACCGACGCCGGTTTCGCCGAGGTGGTCGCCGACGCCCGCGGGTTCGTCGACGTCACCTTCACCTGTCTTCAACGCGAGAACCTGCTGCGGGCCGCCGCCGACGGCCCACGCTTCCTCACCGGCCGCGCCTGGACCGGGACGGGGGAGTGGCCCCGGACGGAACTGCACGAGGCCGGACCCGTCGCCCAGGCCCGTCGCTACGCCCGCGCCGACGCGCGGGCCCGCATCGCGATGGCGGTGGGCGCCACGCCTCCGCCGCCGGGGCCCGAGGGGGAGGTCTCCTGGCGCGATCGCTACCTGGACGCCGATCGCCTGGATCTGTACACCCCGGCCGGCCGCGCGTTGGGGCGGATCGGCGAGGACAGCGCCCGGGTGGCCTTCTGCCGCTCCATCCCCGAACGCCCCCGGGAGAACGAGACCACCGGCCGTGACCTGCCCGCGCTCCCCTCGGCCGAACATCCCGGGGCCTGGGTCCGGTTCACCGACGCCAACCCGGCCTTTCGGATGCGTTACGCGCACGCTCACGCTCTGAGCAGTCTGCGCTGGGCCCGCGAGGGTCGGGAGAGCGGGCGATGCGAGGACGTCGGCGCCGGGTGCCGGCATCGGGAGAACGCGGCGGTGCGCGGGCTGCTCTTCGACGGCCCCGGTGTCCTGGAGACGGCCGCGCGCCGAGAGGAACCCCATATCCTGGTCCGATACCTGGAAGCGTTGACCAGTGCCTACGATGAGTGGCGAACGGGTTCCACCGCCGGGGCCGGAGGGGCCGACGGGGGAGAACCCGCGCGGGCCGCTCTCGACCCGGCCCTGCCCGCGGCCGTCGCGGGGGTGCTCGACACCGGACTCTTCCTGCTCGGGGTATCGGCGCCCACAAGGCTGTAGACCCCCCGATCGCATGGATCCCGTGGGACGATCCCGACCCCTGTGTTCCGATCGGCTTAGTGGACAATGGTGAGGGGTCCCCTCGCCGCCACCGGGGGTGTCGTCGTGCGACCTCACCCCGTCGCGGGCACAGCATCACCACAAGACGTACGAAGTCCCAGCCGAAAGACCGCCATGAGCCGCTACGCCCACCCCGCCGGATCCCGCCACGCGGAGGTCCTGCCGGAGGACAACCCGCCGCTGCCGCCCGAAGACCTCAACGCCCTGGACCCGCGCGTGTGGCCCGCCACCGCGCGACGCGAGGACGGCGAGCTCACCGTCGGCGGTGTCGGGGTGCGCTCCCTCGCCGCCGAATACGGCACCCCGCTCTTCGTGATGGACGAGGAGGACTTCCGTTCCCGGGCCCGTGCCTACTCCACCGCCTTCACGGGCGCCGACGTCTACTACGCGGGTAAGGCCCTGCTGACCAAGGCCGTCGCCCGCTGGGTGGTCGAGGAGGGGCTCAAGCTCGACGTCTGCTCCGGCGGCGAACTGGCCGTCGCCCTGGCGGCGGGGGTGCCGACCGAACGCATCGGCATGCACGGCAACAACAAGTCGGTGGCCGAACTGCGTCGCGCGGTGGAGGTCGGCGTCGGCCGGATCATCGTGGACTCCCTCGACGAGATCGAACGCCTGGAGGGCATCGCCCGCGAGGCCGGAGCCCGCCCCAAGGTCCTCATCCGTGTGACCACCGGAGTGGAGGCGCACACCCACGAGTTCGTCGCCACCGCGCACGACGACCAGAAGTTCGGTTTCGCGCTGAGCACCGGCGCCGCGGCGGAGGCGGTCCGTCGGGTCCTGGGCGCCGACCACCTCGATCTGGTGGGTCTGCACTCGCACATCGGCTCGCAGATCTTCGACACCTCCGGGTTCGAGGTCGCCGCGCGTCGGGTGACCCGATTCCTCACCCGGATCCACGAGGAACTCGACGTCACCCTCGCCGAGCTGGACCTGGGCGGCGGTCTGGGCATCGCCTACACCTCCGTGGACACCCCGCTCGACCCTCAGACCATCGCCGAGAGCCTCACCGAGATCGTGCGCCGCGAATGCGAGGAGGTGGGCCTGCCGACGCCCCGCGTCGCGGTCGAACCGGGCCGTGCCATCGCCGGACCGGCGGGGATCACCGTCTACGAGGTCGGCACCGTCAAGGACGTGGAGGGCATCCGCACCTACGTCAGCGTCGACGGCGGCATGAGCGACAACATCCGTACAGCCCTGTACGGGGCCGAGTACACCGGGCAACTGGTCTCCCGGGAGAGCGGAGCCGCACCGATGCTCTCCCGATTGGTCGGCAAGCACTGCGAGAGCGGTGACATCATCGTGCACGACCTGTACCTGCCCGCCGACCTGCGGCCGGGCGACCTGGTGGCGGTGGCCGCCACGGGCGCCTACTGCTACTCCATGGCGAGCAACTACAACCACCTGCCCCGTCCCGCCATGGTGGCGGTTCGGGACGAGAACGCACGGGTCATCGTGCGCAGGGAGAACGAGGAGGACCTCCTCCGCCTCGACGTAGGCTGAACAGTTCGCCCCTCGGGCGCCGTCCGGCGTCCACGAGGTCGGACACGAGAGAAGTGGGAGTCACGCCCAAATGGCGATGAAGGTGGCGCTGCTCGGATGCGGCGTTGTGGGTTCGGAAGTCGTCCGCCTGGTCAACGAGCAGTCCGAGGAACTGGCCGCGCGGATCGGCACGTCGATCGAGATCGGCGGCATCGCGGTACGCCGCCTGGACCGTGACCGCGGGGTCGACCCGTCGCTGCTGACCACCGACGCCACGGCGCTGGTCACACGTCCCGACATCGATGTCGTGGTGGAGGTCATCGGCGGGATCGAACCGGCGCGTTCGCTGATCCTCGACGCGATCAAGTCGGGCAAGTCGGTGGTCACGGCCAACAAGGCGCTGCTCGCCGAGGACGGCCAGACCCTGCACACGGCGGCGCGCACCGCCGGGGTGGATCTGTACTACGAGGCCTCCGTGGCCGGGGCCATCCCGTTGCTGCGTCCGCTGCGCGACTCTCTGGCCGGGGACCGGGTCAACCGGGTCCTGGGCATCGTCAACGGCACCACCAACTACGTCCTGGACCGGATGGACTCCCTGGGCTCGGGGTTCACCGAGGCCTTGGAGGAGGCCCAGGCCCTCGGGTACGCGGAGGCCGATCCCACCGCGGACGTGGAGGGCTTCGACGCGGCCGCCAAGGCCGCGATCCTGGCCCGTCTGGCCTTCCACACCCAGAGGGTGACCGCCGCCGACGTCCACCGCGAGGGCATCACCGGGGTCTCCTCCGGGGACATCGCCAGCGCCCGGGCGATGGGCTGCGTCGTCAAACTGTTGGCGATCTGCCAGCGGTCGGAGGACGGCGAGTCCGTGGGCGTGCGCGTCCACCCGGTGATGCTTCCCGTGGAGCACCCCCTGGCCGGGGTCAAGGAGGCCTACAACGCGGTCTTCGTGGAGGCCGAGTCGGCCGGGCGCCTGATGTTCTACGGGGCCGGCGCCGGGGGCACGCCCACCGCCTCCGCGGTCCTGGGCGACATCGTGGCGGTGTGCCGGAACCGGCTCGCCCACACCTCGGTGGCCGAGGGCGCGCACGACACCGGGTTGCCGGTGCACGACATGGGTCGGACCATCACCAGCTACCACGTGGCGCTGGACGTGGCCGACCGTCCGGGCGTGCTCTCCAAGGTCGCCGAGATCTTCGCCGACCACGGGGTGTCCATCAAGAACGTGCGCCAGGAGGGCAGCGGAGACGACGCCCAGCTCGTGCTGGTGAGTCACCCGGCTCCGGACTCGGCCCTCAGCGCGACGGTCGAGCTGCTCAGCGCGCATCCGATGGTCCGTGAGGTGGCCAGCGTCATGCGCGTGGAGACCTTCCAGGACTGACCGGACACGGGACCGCCTCCGACAGGGTCGGGGGCGGCCCCGGTGCGTCCACATCGTGAGATCACAGTGCCCGGGATACAAGACACCCGGGGCGGGTCATAGACTCGTGGCAGGTGGGGGCCGGAGCGTCTCCGTGACACCTCACCCGCATTCCCGCGCGCGCCGTACGAGGCGGCGCGTCCAGCGAAACCGCATCCACCCGAAAGGGACACCGTCGTGAGCATGGCACGGGCGTGGCGAGGCATCGTCGAGGAGTACCGAGACCGCCTTCCCGTCAACGAGAACACCCCCGTCGTCACCCTCCAGGAGGGCGGCACCCCCCTGCTGCCCGCCACGCGTGTGTCCGAGCTCACGGGCTGCGAGGTCTTCCTCAAGGTCGAGGGGCTCAACCCCACCGGTTCCTTCAAGGACCGCGGGATGACCATGGCCATCTCCAAGGCGGCCGAGGACGGCGCGAAGGCCGTCATCTGCGCCTCCACCGGCAACACCAGCGCCAGTGCGGCCGCCTACGCCATTCGCGCCGGCATGACCTGCGCCGTCCTGGTGCCCCAGGGCAAGATCGCCATGGGCAAGCTCGCCCAGGCGCTCGTGCACGGCGCCCGGCTGCTCCAGGTCGACGGCAATTTCGACGACTGTCTGGAACTCGCCCGCAAGCTCAGCGTCGACTACCCCGTCGCCCTGGTGAACTCGGTCAACCCCTACCGTCTCCAGGGGCAGAAGACGGCCGCCTTCGAGATCGTGGACGCCCTCGGCGACGCTCCCGACATCCACTGCATCCCCGTCGGCAACGCCGGCAACATCACCGCCTACTGGATGGGCTACACCGAGTACGCCAGGGACGGTATCTCCACCGGGTCCCCGCGCATGCTCGGCTTCCAGGCCAGCGGCTCGGCCCCCATCGTCGACGGCGCCCCGGTGACCAGCCCCAGCACCATCGCCACCGCCATCCGGATCGGCAACCCGGCCTCCTGGAAGCTCGCCGAGCAGGCCAGGGACGAGTCCGGCGGGGCCATCGACAAGGTCACCGACCGCCAGATCATGGCCGCCTACAAGCTCCTGGCCGCTGAGGAGGGCGTCTTCGTCGAACTCGCCTCCGCCGCGAGCGTCGCCGGTCTCCTTCAGGCCTCCGCGGCCGGACAGGTGCCCAAGGGCAGCCGTATCGTCTGCACGGTCACCGGTAACGGCCTCAAGGACCCGGACTGGGCGCTGGCGGGAGCCTCCTCCGCCACCACCGTTCCCGTCGACGCCCAGGCCGCCGCCAAGGCCCTGGACCTCGCCTGATCAGCAGCTCCTTCGTCCCGTCGGCCCGAACCGCGTCCACGGCGGTCCGGGCCGCGGGAACGACCACTTGGAGAGTCGAGTGACCTCAGCACGCCCCGAACGGGTGTCCGTCGACGCCCCGGCGACCAGCGCCAACCTCGGGCCCGGCTTCGACGCCCTAGGGCTGGCCGTACGCCTGTACAACCGCTTCGACGTCGCGCTTCGTACGGACGACGAGCTCTATGTCACGGTGGAGGGCGAGGGGGCGGGCGAGGTCCCGCTCGGTCGACGCCACCTCGTGGTCCGGGCGATGGCCGAGGCCTTCGACCGGGCGGGGGAGAAGCTCCCCGGTCTGGACCTGCGCTGTGAGAACCGCATCCCGCACTCGCGTGGTCTCGGTTCGTCCTCCTCGGCGATCGTCGGCGGTGTCACGGCGGCCGCGGCCCTGCTCGGACGTCGGGGGCCCGACGGCGGCCCCGACCGGGACTGGATCTATCAGGTCTCCGCGGACCTGGAGGGTCACCCCGACAACGTGGCCCCCTGCGTCTACGGCGGATACACGATCGCCTATCGGGACGGCGCCTCCTGGGGGGTCTCCCGTTCCCTGCCGGACGAGCGGATCCTGCCCGTGCTGTGCGTTCCGGGATGGCGATTGTCCACCGAACGGGCCCGCGGCCTGTTGCCGGAGACCGTCTCGCACGCGGACGCGGCCTTCAACGCGGGACGCGCCGCGCTGATGACGGCGGCCGTTTGTGGCCAACCGGAATCCCTGTTCGCGGCGACCGAGGACCGGTTGCACGAGTCCTATCGGGCCCCGGCCATGCCCCGTACCCTCGATCTCGTGCGTGACCTGCGTGAACAGGAGGGACTCGCGGCCGTGGTCTCGGGTGCGGGACCCACCGTTCTGGTCCTGTGCGCGATCCCCGAGGGACACGCGGGGACGGAATCGCCGGAAATCATCGGGCAGATTGATTCGATCGCTCGATGGGCGGGTAATGATTGGGACATACGCCCCCTGCACATCGAGCCGGCGGGGGTGCGGACCCCATCTCCCCATCCGTAGCATCTGTGTCGAGGAATAGCCGTGGCCTCTGGTGATGTTAGGCTTGGTGAAGCACCAGATGCCCCGTTGCGGGGCGTGTGCTCATCCGCCACAGCGGCTTCCGCGTCCCATACTCCGGCGGTCCGATCATGCGATCAACCGGAAGCGGTGGCCAAAGTGTCGAGTCCGCGGAATCTCCGCGACTGTGCCCACGTCTTCGAAGTCCGCTCCTCCTCGGATGAGCGTTTCGTCATGGTCGACAGGCATCACCTCCGAGCCATCCGCCCCGACGTCTGGCTGTACCCAGAGCCCGCCGCGATTGGGTAGGGGACCGACTACGCCGGTTTCCGACATCCACGTGGGGCACGCCCTACCCGGCCCCTGCCGGTTCGCACCATCGGGCCGGCCGATCGAGCACAAAGCCGACGGCCGAAGCCCGCTCCTTGGGAAGGACCCTTAGTGAGCGACACCACCGAACTCCGAACGGACGCGGCGGTCGACAGCAAGAAGAGCGCCGACGCCTCCGCGGAGACCGGCGAAGCCGCGCCGTCGGGTGCGTCCCGGTCCCGCGCGGCCTCGCGCGGTACCGGACTCGCCGCCCAGAAACTCCCCGAGCTCCAGAAGCTCGCGTCGAGCATGGGCATCACCGGTACGGGGCGCATGCGCAAGAGCGACGTCATCGCGGCCATCGAGGCCAAGCAGGGCGGCCCCGTCGCCCCCGCGAAGGCCAAATCCGCAAAGAAAGCCGACAGCGCTCCCAAGGCCGGTAAGGTCGAGAACAATGACGGCCCGACCGAAGCCCAGTCTCCCGCCAAGTCGGGCACGGACGAGGCCCCGCGCAAGAGCGCGGGAGAGCGGTCGTCGGACCAGGCCGTGACCGAGTCCCAGGGTGGGAAGGGTGAGAAGCCCTCCCGTAGCCGTCGCTCGTCCCGCAGGCGCGGCGACGAGTCCGGTGACCAGCCCCGTTCGGTGGACGGCACCGACTCCTCAACCTCCGCGAGCAGCGTGACGAAGACATCCAGCACCCCCCAGAAGAACGGCCCCGACTCCGAGGACCGTGAGAACAGGTCCGGGCAGGGTCGCGAGCGCCAGCGTAACCGCCGTAACCGCAACCGTGGCGGTGACGACCAGAACGCGAACAACAACTCCGACCGCCAGCAGGGTGGTGGCGGCCAGAACCAGGGTCGTAACTCCGGTGACGACGACGATTTCGGCGGCGGTGGCCGCCGTCGGGGTCGGCGCAGGGATCGTCGCGACCGTCGCGGGCGCGGTGGCGGCCAGGAGGCCGAGCCGGTGATCGGCGAGGACGACGTCCTGCTGCCGGTCGCGGGAATCCTCGACATCCTGGACAACTACGCCTTCGTCCGTACCACCGGCTACCTGCCCGGTCAGAGCGACGTCTACGTCTCCCTGGCCCAGGTCCGCAAGCACGGTCTGCGCAAGGGCGACCACATCATCGGTGCGGTCCGTCAGCCCCGTGAGGGCGAGCGCCGCGAGAAGTTCAACGCCCTGGTGCGTCTGGACTCGGTGAACGGTATGTCCCCGGACCAGGCGAGGGGGCGTCAGGAGTTCTCCAAGCTCGTTCCGCTCTACCCGCAGGAGCGCCTGCGGCTGGAGACCGAGCCGAACATCCTCACCACCCGCATCATCGACCTGGTCGCACCGATCGGTAAGGGTCAGCGCGGGCTCATCGTCTCCCCGCCCAAGGCGGGCAAGACGATGGTGATGCAGGCGATCGCCAACGCCATCACCGAGAACAACCCGGAGTGCTACCTGATGGTGATCCTCGTGGACGAACGTCCCGAGGAGGTCACCGACATGCAGCGCACGGTCAAGGGCGAGGTCATCCACTCGACCTTCGACCGTCCGGCCGAGGACCACACGGTCGTCGCCGATCTGGCCATCGAGCGGGCCAAGCGGCTCGTGGAGATGGGTATGGACGTGGTCGTCCTGCTCGACTCCATCACCCGTCTGGGGCGCGCCTACAACCTGGCGGCCCCGGCCAGCGGACGCATCATGTCCGGTGGTGTGGACTCCACGGCCCTCTACCCGCCCAAGCGCTTCTTCGGCGCGGCCCGCAACATCGAGGGCGGCGGCTCGCTGACCATCCTGGCCACCGCGCTGGTCGAGACCGGTTCGCGCGCCGACGAGGTGATCTTCGAGGAGTTCAAGGGCACCGGCAACATGGAGCTCAAGCTCAACCGGTCCCTGGCGGACAAGCGGATCTTCCCGGCCGTGGACGTGGACGCCTCCAGCACCCGTAAGGAGGAGATCCTGATGTCGGCCGAGGAGCTGAACGTCGTCTGGAAGCTCCGCCGGGTGCTGCACGCCCTGGACACCCAGCAGGCGATCGAGCTGCTCCTGGACAAGATGAAGGAGTCCAAGAGCAACGCCGAGTTCCTGATGCAGATCCAGAAGACCACGGTGGGCCCCGAGCGCTGATCGGCGCCGCGGCCCCGCCGTGACGGCGGTGTGAACGAACGCGACGGCCCCTTCCCGGGAACGGGAGGGGGCCGTTCCGTATGCGGGGACTTCGGAGGCGGCGGGGTTTCGAGCGGATGTCACCAATGTGTTGCGGATCACATAAAGGGGATGGTGGGGCGGCCCCCGGCGATTTAGGGTCGCGCCACCCGAGTGCACCACCCGTACCAGGGAGCCGTCTGGAATGGACAACCTCGCCCTGCTCAGCCTCCTCGCGCTCACCCCGATCCTCGTGGTCGGTGTCCTCCTCGTCGGGTTCCGCCTGCCCGCCATGTACGCCATGCCCGCCGGGTACGTCGTCGTGGTCGGGATCGCGGTCCTGTTCTGGGGGACCGAATGGAGGGCCGTCGCGGCCTCCACCGTCCAAGGCCTGATCCTCGCCGCGGGCCTGCTCTACATCATCTTCGGCGCCCTGCTCCTGCTCGCCACCCTCAGCGGGAGCGGCGCCATCGCCACCATCCGGGCGACCTTCACCGACATCACCCCCGACCGTCGCATCCAGGCGATCATCATCGGCTGGCTCTTCGGGAGCTTCATCGAAGGGGCCTCCGGCTTCGGTACCCCCGCCGCCGTCGTCGCCCCGCTGATGCTGGCCCTCGGCTTCCCCGCCATGGCCGCCGTGATGGTGGGGCTGGTCATCCAGAGCACCCCGGTCAGCTTCGGAGCCGTGGGGACCCCCGTCCTGGTCGGTGTCTCCGGAGGACTGGAGGGGTCGGAGGCGGTCGCCGAACGGGCCTCCGTCCTCGGCCTCACCCTTCCCGGGTACGTGGACGTCATCGGCCTCCAGACCGTGCTGTTGCACGCCGTGCCCGGAACGCTCGTCCCGCTCTTCATCTGCTGCATGCTCTGTGGCTTCTACGGAGGGGAACGGCGCTTCTCCGACGGGCTCGGCGTCTGGAGGTTCGCCCTCTTCAGCGCCTTCGCCATGACGATCCCCTCGGTCCTGTACAACCACTTCCTCGGCGTCGAGTTCACCAGCCTCCTGGGCGGACTCACCGGACTGGTCATCGTGGTGTTCGCCGCTCGCAGGGGTCTCCTCATGCCGAAGCGGACCTGGGACTTCCCGCCGCGCGAGCGTTGGCTCGACCGCTGGACCGGACGGCTCGAATCCGGCACGGGCGTGGAGGAGACCGCCGGGCGCGGGATGGGACTGTTCCGCGCCTGGGCGCCCTATCTGCTCATCGTCGTCGTACTGGTCTCCACCCGCATGATCACCCCGCTGGAGGAGTGGTTGACCGGCGTGAAGGTGGGTGCCACCGACATCTTCGGGACCTCCGTCGGCCAGACCGTCGAACCCCTCTACTCGCCCGGCGGCGCCTTCATCCTCGTCTGTCTGATCACCTACGGTCTGCATCGGATGCGGCGCCGGGAGATCCTCGCCTCCTGGAAGGTCGCGGGCTCCCAACTGGCGGGGGCCGCCGTGGCCCTGTTGTTCGCGGTCCCCCTGGTCCGGGTCTTCATCAACACCGGCCCCGGGTTCGGCGACACCTCCCTGGAGAGCATGCCGCTGACCCTCGCCGTCGGAGCGGCCGAACTGGGCGGCGCGAACTGGCCGCTCCTGGCCCCGTGGATCGGGGCGCTGGGCGCGTTCGTCGCGGGCAGCAACACCGTCTCCAACCTGATGTTCTCCCTCTTCCAGTTCTCCACCGCCGAGCACATCGGGGTGACCCCCGAGACGGTCGTCGCCACCCAGGCGGTCGGCGGCGCGGCGGGCAACATGATCACCGTGCACAACGTGGTCGCCGCCTCCGCCGTGGTGGGCCTGGCCGGACGCGAGGGCGACCTCATCCGTCAGACGATCATCCCGATGACCTACTACGTGCTCCTCGCGGGAGCGGTGAGCCAGGTCTTCGTCTACGGGTTCGGACCCAACGTCGGGACGGTCGCGCTGGCCCTCGTCCTCGCGGCCCTGGTCGGCCTGGTCCTGTTCATCCGACGTCGGGACGCGGCCCCACCGAGGGCCGCGACGAGGGGCGACGGGGAGGTGCCGGAGGGGAGCCGGGAATAGGTACTGGTCCCGGCATGGTTGTCGGTCTGGCAAACTGGTATCGGGACACGGCCGTCCGCCCGTGAGGGAGAGCAGGCCGGTCCGTTACCTGGATCGCCGCGACACCGGTTCGCGCATGGCCACGACACCGCCCCACCCCTCCGACGGTGGTGCGGTCGTCATGCGTCCGGCGGTCGCGCTCACACAAGGAGACACACATGCAGGCCGACATTCACCCGGAGTACGTCGCCACCGAGGTGACCTGCACCTGCGGGGCCCACTTCATCACGCGCAGCACGCTCACCGGGGGCAAGATCCGCGCCGAGGTGTGCTCCGAGTGCCACCCGTTCTACACCGGCAAGCAGAAGATCCTCGACACCGGTGGTCGGGTCGCCCGCTTCGAGAAGCGCTTCGGCAAGCGCAAGTAGCGCCGCCCTCCCGTCCGGCGGGGCTCCCGCGAGGGACCCCACCGGACGGGACGCACCCCTATCGGGGAGATCGACGCACAGGGCAGACGAGAAGACGGGAATGGGAACGTGAAGCTGGACGACCTACTTGGGGAGTACTACGAGCTGGAACAGCAGCTCGCCGACCCCGAGGTGCACGCCAACCCGGCCGAGGCGCGCAGGCTGGGCAAGCGTTACTCACAGCTCACCCCGATCATCCAGACCTACCGTCAGCTCAAAGAGGTCGAGAACGACATCGACGCCGCGCGTGAGCTCGCGGCCGAGGACTCCTCCTTCGCCGAGGAGGCCGACCGGCTGACCGTCGAGGCCGAGCAGCTCACCGAACGCCTGCGCTTCCTGCTCATCCCGCGCGACCCCGCCGACGACAAGAACCTCATCATGGAGGTCAAGGCCGGCGAGGGCGGCGAGGAGTCCGCCCTGTTCGCCGGGGACCTGGTCCGGATGTACCTGCGCTACGCCGAGCGCCAGGGATGGAAGACCGAGGTCATCGACTCCACCCTCTCCGACCTGGGCGGGTACAAGGACGTCACGATCGCCTTCAAGAACAAGGGCACCCCCGAGCCCGGCTCGGGCGTGTGGCCCCAGCTCAAGTTCGAGGGCGGCGTGCACCGCGTCCAGCGCGTCCCGGTCACCGAGTCGCAGGGCCGCATCCACACCTCCGCGGCCGGCGTGCTCGTCGTGCCCGAGGCCGAGGAGATCGAGATCGAGGTCCACGAGAAGGATCTGCGCATCGACGTCTACCGCTCCTCCGGCCCCGGCGGACAGAGCGTCAACACCACCGACTCCGCGGTCCGGATCACCCACGTGCCGACCGGCATCGTGGCCTCCTGCCAGAACGAGAAGAGCCAGCTCCAGAACAAGGAGCAGGCCATGCGCATCCTCCGGGCCCGTCTCTACGCCGAGGCCCAGGCCAGCGCCGACGCCGAGGCCTCCGCCGAGCGTAAGAGCCAGGTCCGCACCGTGGACCGCTCCGAGCGCGTGCGCACCTACAATTTCCCGGAGAACCGCATCTCCGACCACCGGGTCGGATACAAGGCCTACAACCTCGACCAGGTCCTCGACGGGGAACTGGACGGGGTCATCAAGGCCCTGGTGGACGCGGACACCAAGGAGAGGCTCGAAGCGGCCCAGTCATCATGAACTTCCTACTCGACGAGGTCGCCCGCGCCACGCTCCGGCTCGCGGAGGCGGGCGTGGCCTCACCCCGCACGGACGCCGAGGAGCTCGCGGCGTTCGTGCACGGTGTTCGTCGAGGGGAACTCCACGCGGTGGCCGACGCCGACTTCGACGCCCGTTATTGGGAGTGCGTCTCCCGCCGTGAGGCCCGCGAGCCCCTTCAGCACATCACCGGACGCGCCTACTTCCGCTATCTCGAGCTCCAGGTGGGGCCGGGGGTGTTCGTGCCCCGGCCCGAGACCGAGATCATGGTGGACTGGGCCATCGAGACCCTGCGCGCCATGGACGTGGCCGACCCCCTGGTCGTGGACCTGGGCGCGGGTTCGGGGGCCATCGCGATCTCCATCGCCCAGGAGGTGCCGCGTTCACGCGTGCACACCGTGGAGATCGACCCCGAGGCGCTGAGCTGGACCCGGCGCAACATCGAGTCCGCCGGGCACGGCGACCGGGTGACCGCCCACCAGGGGGACATGCGCGCCGCGCTGCCCGAGCTCGACGGCCGGGTCGACCTGCTCATCAGCAACCCTCCCTACGTGCCCACCCGGGAGGCCGACACCATCCCCCCCGAGGTGCGGGACTACGATCCGGCCCCCGCGCTGTGGTCGGGTGAGGACGGTCTGGACATGATCCGCGACCTGGAGGCGGTCGGTCGCCGGCTCCTGCGTCCCGGCGGATCCATGGCGATCGAACACCACGACGGCCAGGGCATCGACATCCCCCGGCTGTTCCCCGAGGACAAGGGCTGGCGTGACGTCCTCAACCGTAAGGATCTGGCCAGACGCGACCGGTTCGTGGTCATGCGTCGGGCCGACGAGGACGACTGACGGCCCTCGTGTCGCCCTCGGACCACCACCCACATCCCCATCGTCGAACCGACACCCGAGGCCGGTCGACCCGTTCGAGATCGAGGTGAACACAGGGTGAGCCGTATCTACGATTGCGCGGACGAGTCCGCGCGCAAGGACGGCATCGCCGACGCCGCGTCCGCGGTGCGTCGAGGCGAACTCGTGGTACTGCCCACGGACACCGTGTACGGCATCGGCAGCGACGCCTTCAGCCCGAAGGCCGTCGCGCGGTTGCTGGAGACCAAGGGACGAGGGCGGGACATGCCGCCGCCGGTGCTGGTGGGCTCGATCCGGGCCGCCACCGCCCTCATCGACGACCTGGGCAACCACGGCCGTGACCTGATGGAGGAGTTCTGGCCCGGCCCGCTCACCCTGGTGTGCACCGCCACCCCCAGCCTGTCCTGGGATCTGGGCGACACCAAGGGCACCGTGGCCGTGCGCATGCCGATGGATCCGGTGGCCTTGGAGCTGCTCAAGGAGACCGGGCCCATGGCGGTCAGCAGCGCCAACAAGTCCGGGGAGCCGGCCGCCACCACCGCCGGCGAGGCGATCGAACAGCTCGGTGACGAGGACGTCGCGGTCTACCTGGACGGTGGGAGCAACGAGAGCACCGTTCCCTCGACCATCGTCGACCTGACCTACGCGGTTCCCAGGGTCCTGCGCTCCGGCGCCGTGTCGATCGAGCAACTGCGCGCCGTGTGCGGCACCGTCATCGGTGAGCTGCGCAAGGGGCGCACCAAGCCCAAGAAGGACGAGGGGGCCGAGGAGGCCGCCGAGTCCGGGACCGAGGAACAGACCGAGGAGAGCGGCGCGGAGACCTCCCGGGGTCCCGCTTCCGAAACGGAGGCCGAGGGGCCTCGAGGAGACCGCTCAGAGAGCTAGAGGGGCCGGCCCGTGCGGGAGTACGCGCTCACCTTCGTCATCGCCGCCGCGGTGACCTACCTGCTCGTGCCGTTGGTCCGCCGGTTGGCGATCGCCTTCGGCGCGGCACCCCCGGTACGTGAACGTGATGTGCACACCGAGCCCATCCCCAGGTTGGGCGGTCTGGCCATCTATGGAGGCTTCGCGGCCGCGCTGTTGATCTCCGCGCAGCTTCCGCACCTACAGAACGTGTTCGTCGCCAAGACCTGGATCGGTCTGTTGTTGGCCGGCGGGCTCATCACCGTCATCGGGGTCGTCGACGACCGGTGGGGGATGGACCCGCTGAGCAAGCTGGCCGGTCAGGTCGCGGCCGCTGGCATCCTCGTCTGGCAGGGCGTGCAGCTCCTGTGGCTGCCACTGCCGGGCACCCAGTTGTCGTTGGGCCCCTGGCTCGGCGCGATGGTCTCGATCCTGCTCATCGTGGTGACGATCAACGCCGTCAACTTCGCCGACGGGCTGGACGGGTTGGCCGCGGGGATCGTCGGCATCTCCTCCCTGGCCTTCTTCGCGTACTACTACGTGGTCGCGGTCGAGCAGGGGTTCGTGCGTCAGTCCTATCCGGCGATGATCGCGATCATCCTGGCCGGGACCTGTGTCGGTTTCCTCTTCCACAACTTCCACCCGGCCCGTGTGTTCATGGGCGACACCGGGTCGATGCTGTTGGGACTGTTGCTGACCTCCATCACGATCACGGTGACCGGCCAGTTCGACGCGAACACGGCCCGCGAGGAGTTCAACTCCTCCGGTCTGGTCGTCTTCCTGCCCATCGCGCTGCCCCTGCTGGTGATCGCGCTGCCGCTGGCCGACCTGGTCCTGGCGGTCCTGCGCCGGACCCTGGCGGGCAAGTCCCCGTTCGCCCCGGACCGCGGTCACCTGCACCACCGTCTGTTGGACATGGGACACACCCACGCTCGCGCGGTGCTGTTGATGTACCTGTGGGCGGGTATCGTCGCCTTCGCCGCGGTGGCGCTGTCGATCTTCGATTCGGCGTTCATCGTCCTGACGGTGACGGTCCTGGTCGCCACGTGTGCGGTCGGTCTCATCGCGCTGCCCCGACTGCGCCGTCGCGGGCTGCTCCCCTGGGACCGGGAGAAGGGGACGGAACGCTCGAAAGATCACCATCCGTCAACCGATGGATAAATGCCCGATCACGTTGACGACGGAGGTCCCGAGAGGGGGTCCGTATGTGCGCAGGTGTGAAGGCCGGAAAGAGTGTGTGCAAAGTGACACAAGGCCCGAAGCCGTACGAGGGCGGGGCTTTCGCAGGGCGTTAAGGCCGCGTTAAGGAGACCCTGGATTTGGTACCGAAAACCTTGTGATAGCTTTCACGAGCAGGTACCCACTGAACCCCACGGAGCTTCGTCATGCAGGAACACGACGCCCGGATCCTCCGCGGCGCCGCGCTTCCGAGCGCCGCGTGCGGGGTCCTGGCCATCGCGGTCTCGGCCCTTTTCGCGGGTATGGCCGGAGCTCTCGGGTCGGCCCTGGCGGTGGTCATCATCCTCGCCTGTTTCGGTCTGGGGCAGTGGGCGGTCATGATGGTCACCCGGCGGAACAAGGACCTGTTCCTCGCCGCGAACATGCTCGGTTTCGTCGTGAAGATGGCGCTGCTGGGCATTCTGCTGGTGACACTGGGCCGTAGCCCCCTCATCGCCGATCTCAGCAGCAACTCCTTCGTCTACAGCGCGTTGGCGGTGGTGCTGGTCTGGCTGGGTGGGCAGACCTGGGCCACCTCCCGGGCGAAGATCCTCCACGTGGACCCGAGTGAGAGCTCGGAGAGCACGTGATGGGGTGCCCCGCCGCGACCCGTCGAAATGGGCGTAATAACCTGTTCCACGGCAGGCGAACGGCCACCTTCCAGCCAAGCCCCACATGCTATATTCCGGAGCGAGATGAGCAGCGAACCAGCCGAGAAGAAGGGCTCCAGCGCGCCTCCCATGCCGCGAGAGTCCGATGGCTGGGCACTCTTCTCGACTCTGCTCTCGGGTGTGCTCGTGTGGAGCGCGATCGGCTGGGGCGCGGACAGGCTCCTGGGTTTCCAGGCACTCTTCCTGCCCATCGGGGCGGTTCTCGGCATGGCCGGCGCGATCTATCTGATCGTCACCAGGACACGCCACCTCTGAGCCCCCCGCAGTCCCGCGTCGCCCATCTCGCGACGACGCTAGCAGTAACAACCATCAACGAGGCTTTCTTGCGTCACGACGAAAGGATTCGCCGTGAGTGCTGACGTGCGCATTCTCGCGGCCGAACCGGGTTGCCATCTCTTCGGCGACAACGGTTGCGGGTTCCAGGCACCCACCATCAAGATGTTCTTCCCCGAACCTTGGTTCGATGGGATCCCTGGTAGTGCGGGCATCGACCTGTACCTGGTTCTGTTGCTCGTCGCGGTCGGTGCCGTCCTGCTTCTGTGGTCGTGGTTCAGCAAGAAGCTGAGCCTCGTCCCCGGCCGCAGGCAGAGTGTCGGCGAGATGCTGATCCTGTTCATCCGGGACAACATCACCCGCCCGACCATGGGCGCCAAGGGCGACAGCTTCATCCCGTTCCTCACGGCCGTATTCACGCTCATCCTGGCCATGAACTTCACCGGGCTCATCCCCGGCATGATCCCGGTCAACAGCAACCTCGCCTTCACGGCGATGTTCGCTCTCACGATCTACGTGATGACGATCGTCATCGGTGTCCGCAACCAGGGCGGCTGGGGCTACTTCAGCAACCAGCTCTTCCCGCCGGGGATGCCGAAGATCTTCTACATCATCGTCACCCCGATCGAGCTTCTCTCGGTCTTCCTCATCCGCCCGGCGACGCACGCTCTGCGTCTGTTCGCGACCATGTTCGCGGGCAGCCTGCTGCTGGCCGTGTTCGCCTACGGCGGCTGGTACATGCTGAACCTGACGGCGGAGCCGATGCTCGCCGCGGTCTCGGTCCTCTTCTCCGGCGCCGCGCTGATCGGTTACGTCCTCTTCTTCCTCTTCGAGATCCTGATCATGCTGATCCAGGCCTTCGTGTTCACACTGCTCGCGAGCCTCTACATCAGCCAGTCGCTCGAGGCGGCCCACTAGACCCCCTCCCCGTCCCCCCGATCCCGTGATCGGACCGGGCTCGAGGAGTGCTTCAAACCCGTCCACACCGGCGCACTGACCAATTGCGAACCGCAACGCCGGACGTCGAGTAAAGGGAAACACCATGGACATCGCCGCTATCTCCGGCAGCATCAACACCGTCGGCTACGGCATCAGCGTCATCGGCGCCGGTATCGGTGTCGGTATCATCTTCGGTCTCGGCATGCAGGCCATCGCCCGTCAGCCCGAGGCCCGCGGCCCGCTCCAGACCAACATCTACCTGGGTATGGCCCTGGTCGAGGCCCTCGCCATCCTGGGCTTCGTCCTCGCCTTCGCCGTCAACTAAACAGCCATCGCCAACCGTTTTCCGATGGCTACTGACGACGTGAAGGAGGGCTGACCATGTTGCACGAGTTGGCAGCCGAACCAAACATTCTGCGGATCGACTGGGTGAAGTTCACCTTCGGTGTGATCGCGCTCGCCGTGGTCTACTTCTTTGTGGCCCGCAAGGCGGTCCCCAAGGTGATGAAGGTCCTCGACGAGCGTCATGACGCCATCGAGGGCGGCATCGAGCGGGCGAAGAACGCCGAGTCCGAGGCCGAGGAGATCCGCCAGCAGTACCGCGAGAAGCTCGAAGAGGCCCACCGCGAGTACGCGCAGGAGATCGAGAAGGCCAAGGAGCAGCGCGCGGCGATCATCGCCGAGGCTCGCGACGAGGCCCAGGTCGAGGCCAAGCGGATCATCGACGCCGCCAAGGCCCAGATCGAGGCCGACCGCCAGCAGGCGGTGGCCCAGCTCCGCGCCGAGATCGGCACCCTGTCCACCGAGCTCGCGAGCCGCATCGTCGGTGAGACGCTCAGTGACGGCGCCGCCCAGACCCGGGTGGTGGACCGGTTCCTCGAGGAGCTGGAGCAGGACGAGAGCGCGAAGCAAGCCGAGGTGCGCTGATGCGTGGTATCAGCCGCAGCTCCCTGGCCGAGGTGACCCGGCGCCTGGACACGAACGTCCTGGCGTCGGCCGACGCCGCGCAGCACGCGCTCTCGCTCGGTGGCGAACTCTTCGAGGTCGTCACCCTGCTCGGCGGCGAGCACACGCTCCGCCGCTGGCTCGCGGACCAGGCCAACTCCTCCGAGGACAAGACCGCCCTGATCGGTCGCATCCTCGAGGGCAAGGTGTCGCCGTCCACGGTCATCGTGGTCAGCGACGTCGTGGCCCAGCCGTGGTCCACCGCGCGTGACATGCAGGACGCCCTGGAGCGGATGGCGGTCTACGCGACCGTCGCCTCCGTCGAGGGCGGCCGGCTGGACGAGCTCGAGGACGAACTGTTCCGCTTCCAGCGGATCGTCGTCGCCGAGCCGGACCTGCGCGCGGCTCTGACCCGTGACGGTGTCGACCACTCGCACCGGCGCTCGCTGGTCGAGAACCTGCTCTCGGGCAAGGTGAACGCCGCGACGTCGGCCCTGGTCGCCCAGGCGGTCACCAACCCGCGGGGACGTACCCTGGAGCAGGCGCTCGACAACTTCGGCCAGTTGGTGGCCGAGCGCGCGCAGCGCTACATCGCCGTGGTACGCACCGCACACGCTCTGAGCGAGGACCGGCAGGAGCGCCTGCGCGCCCTGTTGAGCCGAAAGTACGGCCGTGACATCCACCTGAACATCGAGGTCGCCCCGGAAATCCTGGGTGGACTCTCCATCCAGGTGGGCGACGAGGTCATCGACGGCACCATCGCCGGGCGCATCGCCGAGGTCCAGCGTCGTCTGGCCGGTTGAACACGCGAATAAACGCAAGGCAAGCACGCACGGCGCCGGCCCGGCGCCATTTGAGAGCAAGGACAACGTAGAGATGGCGGAGCTGACGATCCGGCCGGACGAGATCCGGGACGCGCTACAGCGCTTCGTCCAGTCGTACGAGCCTGATGCCACCCGCGCGGAAGAGGTCGGAACCGTCACCTACTCCGGTGACGGCATCGCCCGCGTCGGTGGCCTTCCCTCGGCGATGGCGAACGAGCTGCTGAAGTTCGAGGACGGCACCCTGGGACTGGCCCAGAACCTTGAGGTCGGCGAGATCGGTGCCGTGGTGCTGGGCGACTTCGACGGCATCGAGGAGGGGCAGAAGGTGCGTCGCACCGGCCAGCTCCTCTCCGTGCCGGTGGGTGACGACTTCCTCGGCCGTGTGGTGGACCCCCTGGGTGCCCCCATCGACGGCAAGGGCGAGATCGCCTCGACCGGCCGCCGCGAGCTGGAGCTCCAGGCGGCGACCGTGATGGAGCGCCAGCCGGTCCACGAGCCCCTTCAGACCGGTATCAAGGCGATCGACACCATGACGCCGATCGGCCGCGGTCAGCGACAGCTGATCATCGGTGACCGGCAGACCGGTAAGACCGCGCTCGGTATCGACTCGATCATCAACCAGAAGGCCAACTGGGAGAGCGGCGACCCCGACAAGCAGGTGCGCTGCATCTACGTCGCGATCGGCCAGAAGGGCTCGACCATCGCCGGTGTGCGTGGCGCCCTCGAAGAGGCCGGCGCGATGGAGTACACCACCATCGTGGCCGCCCCGGCGTCCGACCCGGCGGGCTTCAAGTACCTGGCCCCCTACACCGGTTCGGCCCTGGGCCAGCACTGGATGTACGAGGGCAAGCACGTCCTCATCGTCTTCGACGACCTGACCAAGCAGGCCGAGGCCTACCGCGCGGTCTCCCTCCTTCTGCGCCGCCCGCCGGGCCGTGAGGCCTACCCGGGTGACGTCTTCTACCTCCACTCCCGGCTCCTGGAGCGCTGCGCGAAGCTCTCCGACGAGCTGGGCAAGGGCTCGATGACCGCTCTGCCGATCATCGAGACCAAGGCGGGCGACGTCTCGGCGTACATCCCCACCAACGTCATCTCCATCACCGACGGTCAGGTCTTCCTGAACTCGGACCTGTTCAACCAGGGCCAGCGTCCGGCGATCGACGTCGGTGTCTCCGTCTCCCGTGTGGGTGGCGCGGCGCAGACCAAGGCCACCAAGAAGGTGTCCGGAACCCTGCGTCTGGGCCTGGCCCAGTACCGAGAGCTGGAGGCCTTCTCCGCCTTCGGTTCGGACCTGGACGCCGTCTCCAAGCAGCAGCTGGAGCGCGGTGCCCGGATGATGGAGCTGCTCAAGCAGGGGCAGTACTCGCCGTTCGCCATGGAGAAGACCGTCGTCTCGATCTGGGCCGGTACCACCGGCAAGGTCGACGAGGTCCCGGTCGAGGACGTGCGTCGCTTCGAGGAGGACTTCCTGGCCTACCTCGAGCGCGAGCACAAGGGTGTTCTCGACACCATCCGTGAGACCGGCAAGTTCGAGAGCGAGACCCAGCAGACCCTCGAGACCGCCATCGAGAAGTTCAAGCAGAGCTTCCAGACCTCCGCCGGCACCCTCCTGGGCACCGAGGCCGAGGCCGAGGCACTCTCCGAGGAGAAGGTCGGCCAGGAGACCATCAAGGTCGCCAAGGGCGGGAAGTAACCCATGGGTGCACAGCTTCGCGTCTATCGCCGGAGGATCCGCTCGACGAAGTCGACAGCGAAGATCACCCGCGCGATGGAGCTCATCGCCGCCACGCGTATCACCAAGGCGCAGCGTGCGGCCGAGGCTGCCGGACCCTACGCGCGGGAGATCACGCGGGCCGTCTCGGCCCTGGCCAGCCGGGTGAGCGATCACCCTCTGCTGACCGAGGCCGAGAACCCCACCCGCGCGGCCGTCCTGGTCATCACCAGTGACAAGGGCCTGGCGGGCGCCTTCTCGACCAACGTCCTGAAGGAGGCCGAGTCCCTCACCCGGCTCCTCAAGGAGCAGGGCAAGGAGGTCGTCACCTACATGGTGGGTCGTAAGGGGGTGAACTTCTACAGGTTCCGCGACCGTGAGGTCGAGGCCATGTGGGAGAACATCACCGAGCGTCCGACCTACGCGCACGCTCAGGAGATCGGTTCCGCGCTGATGGAGCGGTTCTCCAAGGACACCGCCGAGGGCGGTGTCGACGAGATCCACGTGATCTCCACCGAGTTCGTCTCGATGCTGACCCAGCGCGCCTCGGCCGTTCGTGCCCTGCCGCTGGAGGTGGAAGAGGTGGACGCCGCGGAGCTGGAAGAGGCTCACGGCGGCCAGGCTCTGCCGTTGTACGAGTTCGAGCCCTCCGCGGAGGACGTCCTGGACCGGCTGCTCCCGCAGTACGTCACCAACAGGATCTACTTCGCCCTCCTCGAGTCCGCCGCCTCCCAGCAGGCGTCCCGTCGCGCGGCGATGAAGGCCGCGACCGACAACGCCGAGGAACTCGCCAAGAAGCTGACGCGTCTGGCCAACCAGGCACGTCAGGCCGAGATCACCAACGAGATCAGTGAGATTGTCGGCGGTGCCGACGCGCTCGCTGCTTCCAGCGCGGGAAGTGAGTAACAGAAGTGACTGCGACAGTTGAAGGGACGACCGGCGCCGGCACCGCCACCGGTCGGATCGCCCGGGTCACCGGGCCGGTCGTCGACGTGGAGTTCCCCGTCGGCTCCATGCCTGCCATCTACAACGCTCTGCACACCGACGTGAAGGTCGGCGGCAAGGAGAAGGTCATCACCCTGGAGGTCGCCCAGCACCTGGGTGACAACCTGGTGCGCGCCATCTCCCTCGCCCCGCAGGACGGCCTGGTCCGTGGCGCCGAGGTGCGCGACACCGGCTCCCCGATCAGCGTCCCCGTCGGCGACGTCGTCAAGGGCCACGTGTTCAACACCCTGGGCCAGCCCCTGGACGTGGACGCGGCCGAGCTCGGCGCGACCGAGTACTGGCCGATCCACCGCAAGGCCCCGTCCTTCGACCAGCTCGAGTCCAAGACCGAGATGATGGTCACGGGCATCAAGGTCATCGACCTGCTCACGCCGTACGTGCGTGGTGGCAAGATCGGCCTGTTCGGTGGCGCGGGTGTGGGCAAGACGGTGCTCATTCAGGAGATGATCACCCGTATCGCCCGTAACTTCGGTGGTGTGTCCGTGTTCGCCGGTGTCGGTGAGCGCACCCGTGAGGGTACGGACCTCTTCCTGGAGATGGACGAGATGGAGGTCCTCCAGGACACCGCTCTCGTCTTCGGCCAGATGGACGAGCCCCCGGGCACCCGTCTGCGCGTGGCGCTGTCCGCTCTGACGATGGCGGAGTACTTCCGCGACGTTCAGAACCAGGACGTGCTCCTGTTCATCGACAACATCTTCCGTTTCACCCAGGCGGGTTCCGAGGTCTCCACGCTGCTGGGCCGTATGCCCTCCGCCGTGGGTTACCAGCCCAACCTGGCCGACGAGATGGGTCTCCTCCAGGAGCGGATCACCTCGACGCGTGGTCACTCGATCACCTCGATGCAGGCGATCTACGTCCCCGCGGACGACTACACCGACCCGGCTCCGGCGACCACCTTCGCCCACCTGGACGCGACGACCGAGCTCTCCCGCCCGATCTCGCAGAAGGGCATCTACCCGGCGGTCGACCCGCTGGCCTCCACCTCCCGGATCCTCGACCCGCAGTACGTGGGCGAGGAGCACTACCAGGTGGCTCAGCGCGTCAAGGAGATCCTGCAGCGCAACAACGACCTGCAGGACCAGATCGCGATCCTCGGTATGGACGAGCTGTCCGAAGAGGACAAGATCATCGTCAACCGGGCCCGCCGGATCGAGCGTTTCCTCTCGCAGAACATGTTCGTCGCCGAGAAGTTCACCGGCAACCCGGGCGTGTTCGTGCCGCTGGAGGAGACCATCGCGTCCTTCAAGGCGCTCTGCGAGGGTGAGTACGACCACCTGCCCGAGCAGGCCTTCCTCGACGTCGGCAACATCGATATGGCCGTCGAGAAGGCCAAGAAGCTGCAGGAAGGCTAGGACTGCGCGTCAGTGTCCCCCCATCGTGAGGTGGAGGGCGACGGGCGGGGCTAGTTCCCAGACGGGGCCGGGTATCGGTTCGTACTCGGCCCCGTCGAACCCACCCGCTAGCCGAGGAGTTTGTGGCAGTGTCGAAGAAGCTTTTCGTCGAGATCGTCTCTCCCGAACGTGAGATTTGGGCGGGCGAGGGCGACATGGTCATCGCGAAGACCGTCGAGGGTGAGATCGGTGTCATGCCCGGGCACGTCCCGGTGCTGTCGCTGCTCGCCGAGGACGCGGTCGTCCGCGTGCTGGGGGCCCGTGAGACCGGAGAGGTCAGGGCCGCCGCCCACGGCGGGTTCGTCTCGGTTTCGGGTGAGGGTCGGATCTCCATCCTCGCCGAGACCGCCGAGCTCGCCGAGGACATCGATGTGAACCGTGCGCGTCAGGCTCTGACGAGCGCGACCGAGGCGGGCGACAGCGCCGCCATCGGGCGCGCCCGCAGCCGTCTGCGCGCCGCAGGCGAGGAAGTCGCCTAACGAACGGGAAGGCGGAACGAGTGGTGGAACTCCTGCCGGGAGCACCGTGGTCGGGATCCCTGTGGTGGGTGATCCTCGCGCTCGTCGCCGCCCTCTCACTGGCGCTCGTCGTCGGTGTGCTGCGACGTCTGGTCCTGGTGCGCAGCGGCGGCGCCATCGAGTGTTACCTGCGGACTCGCGGGGCCAAAGGCCGCCGAGGGGCCTGGCGTGTCGGCTTCGGCCGATACGGCACGGACGACCTCGGCTGGTTCCCCGTCCTCTCGCTCAGACCGCGGCCGACAGTACGACTGTCGCGCCGCGGTCTCGTCGTTGTCGGACGTCGTGAGCCCGGCCCCGGCGACGCGCCCCTCACCCCCGATCTGACCATCCTGGAGATCGGCTGGTACGCCGAGGACGGAAGCGACCCAGAGGAGCCGGTCTACGAGGTCGCCATGGGCGAACGCCAGCTCACCGGCTTCCTGTCCTGGACCGAGTCCATGCCTCCGGGCACTCAGTGGGAGGCCTGAGAAGGTTCACAGTCGTGGACTCATGTGTTTCGATGGCCCCATGAGTACCATCGTCGCTTTCTCAGTGTCCCCACTCGGTACCGGTGAGTCCGTGGCCCCCGCGGTCGCGCGCGCGGTCAAGGTCGTGAGGGACAGCGGGCTGCCCAACGAGACCACTTCCATGTTCACCTCGGTCGAGGGGGAGTGGGACGAGGTCATGGACGTGGTCAAGCGCGCCGTGGAGGCCGCCGGTGAGGGGGCCGGGCGTGTGAGTCTGACCCTCAAGGCCGACATCCGTGAGGGCGTCACCGACGGCCTGCGCGGCAAGGTCGAGGCGGTCGAACGCGAACTCGGAGACCAGGCCTGATCCGCTCCCGGCGGCCGACGTCCTAGCGTTCGCCGCCGGGCCTCCAGAGCACCTCGTCGCCCTCGCGCGCGATGTACCGGCCGAGGATGAACAGCAGGTCGGAGAGCCGATTGAGGTATTGCGCGGTGAGCGGGTTGACGCTGTCACCGTGTTCCTCGATGGCCGCCCAGACGGAGCGTTCGGCCCGACGGACCACGATACGGGCCGTGTGCATCAACGCCACGGTGGGGGAGCCGCCGGGCAGGATGAAGCTGCGCAGCGTCGGCAGGTCCGCGTTGTAGGTGTCGCAGGCCTCCTCCAACCGGGTGACGTACTCCGGAAGCACGCGCAGGGGCGGGAACTCGGGGTCCGCGACGATGGGGGTGGACAGGTCCGCCCCCAGGTCGAAGAGTTCGTTCTGCACGCGGCCCAGGAGGGCGCGGACGTCCTCGGGGAGTTCTCCCATGGCCAGGGCGACGCCGATGGCCGCGTTGGCCTCCTCCGCGTCGGCGTAGCCGATGAGTCTGGTGTCGTTCTTGGAGGTCCTGCTCATGTCGCCGAGCGCCGTCGTGCCGGCGTCACCGGTGCGGGTGTAGATCTTCGACAGCACGACCGGCTTGTCCGTGTCCCGTTTGGTCATGGGGATCAGCCTATGCCCCGGGGGCCGTCCGTTCTCGGAGTGGTGCGTTCCGTCACGGAGGATCACCGTTCGATATCGGATGGTGTTGGTGATGTGTATCACTGATACAGTGAGAGACAAGGGAGCTACGGACAGTAGTTCTCCATGGTGTTCGCGCCGCGACACCCCCGGGCGGAACAGAGGGGGGCCGCCCGGGTGGACGGGCGCGGGGGGAGACACCGTACAGGGCGGGTGGCGTGGAACCGGGGGGTTCACGCCACCCGCCCCTCAGTGTGCCGGTGGGCCGGTCGTCCGTCTCGAACGAGAGGACGTGCCGGACGCCGCTCCTCCTACCTCACCCAGGCATCGCCCAGACGGGGCAGATCCACGACGGGCTGCGAGAGCGGGGTGACGCCGTTGACCGGCAGGGTGTTCTCGGCGAGGAACTCGATGCCGTGGGCACCCGCCGCGGACAGCTCGGCGACGGAGTCCATGTTGATGTTCTCCAGGGTGTCCTCGGCCGTGTGGTAGTACGGGTCGAACAGCTCGCCCTCGGTACCGCCGTACCATTCGACCTGCTCGGCGGTCTTGGTGCCGTCGGCCCCGCTGAACAGACCGCCGGAGGGGATACCGGCCTGCATGAAGGCCAGGTAGTCACTGCGTCCGCTCAGTACGCCCGGCTCGCTGACCTGGCCCTGGGAGGCGAAGTAGTCCTCGAAGATCTTGGCGATGGCGCCGGAGCCGGAGGGCGCTCCGCCGGACCCGGGCAGTTCCATCCTGCCGTCGAGGACGAAGCGGCCGTAGTTGTGCGAGCCGATCATGTCGAAGTTCAGGTAGAGCGCGATGTCGTCGAGTCGATCCTCGTCGAGGCTCGCGACGTACTCGTTGGAGCCGACCAGGCCGGACTCCTCGGTGCCCCAGAAGGCGAAGCGGACCTTGTTGTTCGGGTCCTCCTGCTGGGCCAACTGGACGGCGCTCTCCAGGACGAAGGCCGAGCCGCTGCCGTTGTCGTTGATCCCGGGGCCCTCTTCGACACTGTCGAGGTGGGCGCCTACGACCACCACGTTGTCGTCGCTGCCACCGGGGGTGTCGGCGAGGATGCTGTAGGAACGCTCGGTGGTCAGGCTGGTGTCCACCTCGATGTCCAGACGCAGCTCGTCGGCCTGGTCGGCCAGTTCCTCACCGAGGGCGGGGGTGAGCCCGAGGGCGGGGATCTCGGAGCCGGGCTCGACGGTGCCCATGAGCAGCTCGTCCTCGTTGTTGTAGATGAGGGCGGCCGAGGCTCCGGCGTCGGCGGCGTTCTGCACCTTCTCACCGAAGGCGCAGCTTCCGCGCTTCATCAGCGCGATCCGGCCTTCGGGGAAGTCGGCGAACTGCTCGGGGGCGCAACCGCTGTCGTCGGTGTCGGTGGAGACGAGGACGATCTCGCCGTCGCGGACGGAGCCGGAGGCGGAGTAGGACATGGTCTCGAAGTGCTCCCCCTCCCGGTACGGGTTCTCGTCGGGGGCCACACGGGACAGGACGGTGGGGCTCTCGGCCCGCCAGGCCTCGTACTCGTACTCGTGACGGTAGGGCTCGTAACCGGCCCGCTCCAGACGGTTCTCGACGTACTGGGCGGCGACGTCGTAGCCGGGGGTGCCGCTGGCCCGGTTGCCCCCGTTGTAGGAGGCGATGGTGTCGAGGTTCAGCAGATGGGCCTCGATCGCCTCGGCCGTCACCCGCTCGGAGAGCGGGATCTCGTCGGCGTGGGCCGGGCCGCCGGCGAGGGTGCCGGCGGCCAGTACCAGGGCGGTGAGTCCCGCCGTGGTGGTACGTCGACGTCTGGGGGACGAGCCGGTGAGGGAAGGTCCGGGGTGGCTCGGACGCACGATGCTTCCTCCGCTGAGAAGGGTCCATCTCGCCATGGCGGGGGAATGGACGCAGGGGTGGACGAGGTACCGGAGAAGCCTCGCATTCACCGCGGAGGGCGGCAAGGGAGTCCGAGGGACATTGCCACAATCAGCCACAGGTCTTACGTGGTGATGCACACTGTGATTGGATATTAGGTCCGGAATGGACGGATCGTCTTGATCTTCGAGTCCGATTCCGAGTGCCGGTCGTGAGGACTACTTCTCACCCTGGTAGCGGCGAGGCCGATACTTGATCCCCACCCCGCCCATCAACGCGAGACCGCGGATGTGCACGATCGGAGCCTCCGGATCCACGACGCTGGGCGGAGCTCCCTCCTCGATCCCGAAGCCGCCCATGATCGGCAGCCCGTGCACGCGGATCTGGATGTCGTCGGGCACGATGATCCCGACCCCGCCCATGGTCGCGCAGATCCAGATGGTGGTCTCACGATGGGTGAACCGGGCCTCGCGCAGGTCGATGTCGACGCCGCCCATCACCGCGGAGGTGTAGAAGTTCTTCGGAAGGACCCAGTCCCCGGAGCGGTCGGCGCCGCCCACGAAGGCCACGGCCAACGAACTGGTGGAGGAGCCGTTCACGACCCGTCCCGCCCCGTACACGGGGCGCGGCGAACGGAAGTCGGCGGGGACGGGGGCGGAACCGGAGGCGGAGGTGGTGTCCGGTAGATCCTTGGTGAGCGGCACCAGCTCACCGAGGGTCTTGGCCCGGTAGACCGCGTCGAGGCGCTCTCCGTGCTCGTCGGGGTCCAGGCGGCCTTCGGCCAGTCCCTCGCGCAGACGGTGCGCGACGGCGTCGCGGTCGGCGTCGGAGGCCCGGATCAGGTGGTTCGGGTCATCGCTGGGGGTGATCTCGCTCATCGGCTTCATCATATGACGATTCTTCCGTGGAAAACGGCCTGGAGAACCCCGGGAAATCCCTGAGAGTGCCCTGATTTCGGGGTTTCCTAACGCTCCGGAAGCAGTCCGCGTCGGAGAGCCCGGGTCACGGCCGAGGTGCGGTCTCCCACACCCAGTTTCTCGTAGATGCGCATCAGATGCGTCTTCACCGTGGTGGCGCTGATGTGCAGGGTGCGCCCGATCACCGCGTTGGTGTGCCCGTCGGCGGCCAGGCGCAGCACCTCCACCTCCCGAGGGGAGAGCGAGGGGCCCTCCGGTTCGGAACGTCGACGCACCCCGGTCAGCAGCTTCCCCGCCAGGTGTCCGCTGAGCACGGTCTCGCCGCGCGCCGCCGACCGGACCGCCTCCGCCAACTCCCCCCGAGGGGTGTCCTTGAGCAGGTAGCCCGTGGCGCCGGCCTCGACCGCGCGCAGGATGTCGGTGTCGGTGTCGTAGGTGGTGAGGACGAGCACATGGACACCGGGGTGCGCGGCGCGGATCCGTTCGGTGGCCTCGACGCCGTCGCCGCCGGGCATCCTCAGGTCCATCAGGATCACGTCCGGGGCCAGCTCGGCGGCGCGGACCACGGCCTCGGGTCCGGAACCGGCGTCTCCGACGATGTCCAGGTCCGGCTCGGTGCTGAGCATGCCTCGGATGCCCTCGCGGACCACGGGGTGGTCGTCCACCAACAGGACTCTGATCATGATGTCGAGGTCTCCTCGCTCGGAATGGTCAGACGGACGGTGGTGCCCTGCCCGGGAACGCTTTCGAGGTCGAGCGTCCCACCGACCGACTCGGCCCGGTGCCGCATGTTCGCGAGCCCGTTGCCGTGACCGGGGAGGGCGGTGTCGAAGCCGCGTCCGTTGTCGGAGACGCTCAGGGAGACACCGACGTCGGTGTAGGCCAGACAGACCCCGGTCCGGTCCGCGTCCGCATGCTTGCGGACGTTGGCCAGGGCCTCCTGCGCCGTGCGCAGCAGACACACCTGGAGGTCGTTGGGGAGCTCCTCGGGGGTCCCAGTCACGGTGGGGGTCACCTCGATGCCCAGCTCCCTGCCCAGCCGCCCGCAGATCCGGGTCAGGGCCGAGCCCAGGTCGCCGCCCTCCACCCCGACCGCCTGACGGGCGGCCACCATCGCCCGCGCCTCCGCCAGGTTCTCCGCCGCGGTCTCGCGCATGAGCACCAGGTGACGGCGGGCGGTGTCGGGGTCGGTGTCCATCTCCGACTCGACCGCCTGGGCCAGGGTGATGATGCTGGTGAACCCTTGGGCGAGGGTGTCGTGCATCTCCCGGGCCAGACGTTCCCGTTCGGCCATCGCCCCCGCCTGTTCTGAGAGGCGGGTGGCCTCCTCTCGGCTGTGCTGGAGCTGTTCGATGAGGGAGTAGCGCTCATAGCTCTGCTCCACGATCCGCTCGAACCAGCTCCCGAACCAGAACGCGAAGGCCAGCAACGTGCCGTTGATCAGGAGGGAGATCCCGACGTCCCCCCATTCCTGTCGGCCGAGCAGACCGGACCACAGGGTCGGGACGATCAGGATCATCCCCACGGTGGGCACGGCGAGCATGCTCCCCAGGGTCATGAAGGCCAACGGGGAGAGCGCGATGAGGAGGAAGGTCAGGGCCGGGTTCAGGATCACCGCCGGCAGGGTCGGCAGGAGCAGCAGGAGCGCCACAGGAAAGGGACCGACCCAGGAGGGCTCGGCCCCGCCGGTCTGGAAGTACCGCCGGACCAGGGCGTAGTGGAGGGCGATGACGGCGAGCATGAGTCCCGCGGTCGCCCACCGCCACCGTTCCGGACCGGTCAGCAGAGCCAGCACCGTCATGGCGAGCATCGTCCCGGTGAAGTACAGGTCCCACCAGAGGCCCACGTCCCAGGCGTGCCGTTCCGGAGGGGCCGAGAGCGGGTCGTGTTCCCCCTCCCGGTCCGGCACGGTGCCGTGTTCCGGGGCCTGTGCGGTCATGGTGGTCAGCCGTCCTTCCGGGTCTTCCAACGGAACGTCGCCAGGGTCACGACCAAGCCCACCACACACCAGGCGCCCAGCGCGATGGCGACCATGTGGAGGTCCCAGGCCCCGTTGCGTTCCATCTCGGCCATGGCGTCGGGGAAGAAACCGGCGCGCATGCCCTGGGCCATCCACAGCAGCGGGAAGAGGGAGGCGCCGGTCAGCACCCAGTCCGGCAGGGCCATGACCGGGACGAAGATGCCCGAGGTGAACTGAAGGACGAGGAAGGGCACGACGACCACGGCGGAGGCGGCCTGGGCCGAGCGGGCCAGCGAGCTGACGGCGATCCCCAGAAGGGCGCAGCCGACGGTGCCGAGAGCGAACACCCAGACGATGGTCGCCCACGAGGAGGCGTCGGTGGGCAGGGAGGCGTCGAAGAACAGCGCCGCGACGCCCAACAGCAGGATCAGCTGCCCCGACGCGAGGAACATGATGAGGACGGTCTTGCCGATGAAGTAGGAGCTCGGCGGCATCGGGGTGCCGCGCACACGACGCAGCGCCCCGTGGTCGCGTTCGGCGGCGATCGCGGTGCCCAGCGTCTGGAAGCTCACCGACATCAGCCCCATGGCGATGATCCCGGGCAGGTAGTAGTCGACGGCGGGCATCCCCATGTCGAACATGCCGTCGAAGATCGCCGCGAACATGATCAGGATGAGTGTCGGCAGGGAGAAGGTGAAGACCACGCTCTCCCACTCACGGCCGAAGGATCGGATCTCCATCCATCCCCGGGACAGGCCGATGCGAAGCGCTCCCACGGGACGGCCGCGCGGAATGTCGGCCACCGTCCCCTCGGTGCGGTGGACGGCGGTGGTCTCGGTCGTGGGGGTGCTCATACCGCGGTCTCCTCGGGCACGTGGGCGTCCTCGATCATCCCGAGGTAGATCTCCTCGAGGGTGGGGCGGTGCACGCTCAGCTCCGGGATCTCCCCGGGGAAGCGCGCGCTCAGCTCGGCGACGGTCCGGGTGGGCTCCTCGGTCCGGACCTCCCGACGCGCACCCTCCTCCGACCAGGCCACCGTGGCCTGCGCGGAGGCGCGCCCGCCCAGGGAGGCGGGGGTGTCCAGGGCCCTGATCCGGCCGGCGGCGATCACGCACACCCGGTCGGCGAGGAACTCGGCCTCCTCCAGATAATGGGTGGTGAGGACGATGGTGGTGCCCTCTCGGGCCAGCCCCTGGATCAGCTCCCAGAACTCGCGTCGGGCCCGGGGGTCGAAACCGGTGGTGGGCTCGTCGAGGAAGAGCAGTTCGGGACGGCCGATGATGCCGAGGGCCACGTCCAGGCGGCGGCGCTGACCTCCGGAGAGGGAGTCCGGCATGGCCTTGGCCTTCTCGGCCAGTCCGACCATCTCCACGACCTCGTCCGGGTCGTGGGCGAGCGGGTAGTAGCCCGCGAAGTGTCGCACCACGTCGCGCACCGGCAGCTTGGGGACCATGGTCTCCTTCTGCCACACGATCCCGATCCGGGCGCGCCAGTCCGCGCCGGCCGTGCCGGGGTCCCGGCCCAGGACCCGGGCGGAGCCCCCGGTCCGGGTACGGAAGCCCTCCAGGATCTCGACCGTGGTGGTCTTGCCCGCTCCGTTGGGACCGAGGAAGGAGAAGACCTCTCCTCGGGGGACGCTCAGATCGATGCCGGCGACCGCGTCGTTGTCGCCGTAGCGTTTGGTGAGGCCTTCGACCTCGATGACTGTTCCGCTCATGCCTCCAGGGTTCCGGGCCCGGGGCACGGGGGGTATCCGTCGGGGAGACCGACCGTTGTCCTCCGATCGGAGGACGCCCGGGGGCGTGCGGACACGTCGGGGTCGCACACCCCCGCCGAAGGGGCCGGGGTCAGAACAGCCGGAGCGTGTCGGGTTCGATACCGCGCAGTTCGTCGTAGTCCAGGACGACGCACGCGATACCGCGGTCCTCGGCCAGGACCCGGGCCTGCGGCTTGATCTCCTGGGCGGCGAACACGCCCGTCACGGGGGCCAGGGAGGGGTCCCGGTTGAGGAGTTCGAGGTAACGGGTGAGCTGTTCGACCCCGTCGATCTCACCGCGACGCTTGAGCTCGACGGCGACGGTCCTGTTCTCGCCGTCACGGCACAGGATGTCGACCGGGCCGATCGCCGTGGGGTATTCGCGCCGAATGAGCGTGTAGCCCTCGCCGAGCGTGGTGATGTGCTCGGCCAACAGCTCCTGGAGGTGGGCCTCGACCCCGTCCTTCTGGAGGCCGGGGTCCTTGCCGAGCTCGTGCGAGGAGTCGTGCATGATCTCCTCCATCGTCAGCACGAGCTTCTCACCGGACTTGCTGTGGGTGACCGTCCAGACGTCGGGTCCGTCCTGGACGATCTCCTCGCGCAGCTTGCACGGGGGGTTCATCCAGTTCAGGGGTTTGAAGGCCCGGTCGTCGGCGTGGATGGACACGCTTCCGTCGGCCTTGATGAGGATCAGACGGGGGGCCATGGGCAGGTGGGCGGTGAGCCGGCCGGCATAGTCGACGCTGCACCGCGCGATGACGAGACGCACGGGAGGTCACGTTACCTCCTCCGGTGGGATCCCGGCGACGGTTCCCCGGACAGAGACGATCTAGGCTGACCGGATGCTCGTGCGGAATCGTTGGGTGGTCCTGTCCATCGGCATGGTCGCGCAGGTGGCCGGGGTCTCGGCGATCTTCGGGATCCCGGTCGTCCTGCCGAGCCTGCGCGAGGACTTCGGGGTGAGCACGGCCCAGGCGGGGATCCTCGCCGGACTTCCGTCGTTCGGGCTGCTGCTCACCCTCCTCCTCTGGGGCGTGGTGATCGATCGGGTGGGCGAACGCACCACCATGGTGATCAGCCTGGTGTCGACGACGGTCACGCTCGCACTGTTGTGGGTCGCGCCCGGCCTGTGGGGGGTGGCGGCGATTCTGACGCTCCTGGGCGCGGTCGGCGGCCCGGTCAACGCGGCCAGCGGTCGTCTGGTCCTCACCTGGTTCTCGGTGGAGGAACGCGGGCTGGCGATGGGGATCCGCCAGTCGGGGCTTCCCCTGGGGGTGGGGCTGGCGGCGCTGGTCCTGCCCCGGGCGGCCGAGGCGTGGGGGTTCGTGGGGGCGATGTCGCTTCCCGGGATCCTCGCGCTCCTCGCCGTCCCGCTCGTGGCCGCGGTGCCCGCGTCACCGCCGCGACCGCCCGCGACCATGACGGACCGAGGACCGACGCGAGAGGGGCCCGAGGCGTCTTCGGAGACGGAGACCGGTTCTCCCTACCGTCGGTGGCCGATCTGGCGTGTGCACGGCGTGAGCATGCTCCTGGGCGTCCCTCAGATCACCCTCATGACCTACGCCGCGCTCTACCTGGTGCAGGAACAGGGCTGGAGTCCTCCCGCCGCCGGTGTGATGGTCGCGGTCGCACAGGTGCCCGGTGCGGTGGGCCGTCTGGTCCTGGGCGCGGTCTCCGACCGCGACGGGGAGAGGATGCGTCCCGTCCGTCTCCTCGCGATCGTCGCCACCGTCGCCCTGCTCCTGCTGACGCTTCTGCCCGCGTCGTTGCCCTGGAGCGCCCTGGTGCTGCTCCCGCTCTGCCTGGTCCTGACGATGTGGCACAACGGGCTCACCTTCACCTCGGTGGCGGAGATCGCGGGCACCTCTTGGGCCGGGCGGGCCCTGGCGGTCCAGAACTGGCTCCAGGCGGTCAGTACCACCCTCACCCCTCTGCTCATGGCGGTGGTGATCACGTTCGCCGGTCTTCCCTGGGTGTTCGCGGTGAGCGCGTTGTTCGCGGCCGCCGCGGTCGCCGTCGTCCCCGTCGGGCACCGGAACGGAAGGGGGAACGTGTGATCCGACGGCGGTGGAGTCCCGGTCCCCGTGCGCGACGTGGGGGGACCGGGCGTCTAAGGTGGGGCTCATGGTGCAGGAATTTGACAAGGTCGGCGTCGTTGGACTGGGCACGATGGGTGCGGGCATCGCTGAGGTGTTCGCCCGAGCGGGCTTCAACGTCGTCGGGGTCGAGATCGACCAGGCCGCCCTCGACCGCGGCCGGGGCCACGTGGACAAGTCCCTCACACGGGCGGTCGACAAGGGCAAGATCACCGAGGACGAGCGCGCCGCTATCGACGCCCGCCTCACGTTCAGCACGTCCCGGGAGGACCTCTCGGACGTGGACTTCGTCGTCGAGGCCGTCCCCGAACGCATGGACATCAAGCGTGACGTGTTCGGCGACCTCGACCGGATCTGCGCTCCCGGCACGATCCTGGCGACCAACACCTCGTCGCTGTCGGTCACCGAGATCGCCGCGCTGACCGACCGTCCCGAGAAGGTCGTCGGTCTGCACTTCTTCAACCCGGCCCCGGTCATGAAGCTGGCCGAGGTCGTCACCACCGTCTCCACCAGCGCCGAGACCGTCGATGTCGTCACCGAGGTGGCCAAGCGCGTCGGTAAGACGCCCATCACCATCGCCGACCGCGGCGGGTTCGTGGCCAACGCCCTCCTGGTGCCCTACATCAACGACGCGATCCGCCTCTACGAGCGCCGGATCGCCACCCGCGAGGAGATCGACGAGGCGGTCAAGAAGGCCGCCGGTCTCCCGATGGGCCCGCTCACCCTGGCCGACCTGGTCGGGCTCGACGTGTGCCTGGCCGTCATGGACGTGCTCTGGAACGAGTTCCACGACCCGCGTTACTCGGCCTCCCCGCTGCTGCGCCGGATGGTCGCCGCCGGCCGTCTGGGGCGCAAGACCGGTGGCGGTTTCTACACCTCCGCCGACGACGCCCCCGAGCCGCTCCCCACCGGCCGTCTCGCGGAGATGGTGCGCGAGGAGGAGTCCCTCGACCTCGGCGAGATGCTCATCGCCCCGCAGATCGACGACGCCCTGCGCATGATCGGCGACGGGTACGCCTCCGCCAAGGACGTCGACACCGCCATGCGGTTCGGTTGCGGCTACCCGAAGGGCCCCTCCGAGCTGTTGGAGGAGCGCGGCGCCGAATCCGTGATCACCACACTGGTCGCCATGTCGGAGTACGGCCTCACCACGATCGCCGTGCCCGCCCCGCTGCTCATGGACATGCTGCCCGACGTCGACGAGTCCGACTCGCACGGCGGCGGAGGCTGCGCCTGCCAGGGACACTAGCTCCTCGGACCGGACCCGGGCGCCGGTGGGACGTGATCCCGCCGGCGCCCGATCGATGTCCGGAGGAGCACACGGGCCGGGGGCCGCCGAGGTCACGCTCCCGGCGGCCGGGGCGCGGCGGTGGGCACTGGTGCTCCTCTCCTACCCTTGAAGGGTGAGTCCGCGCCGTAACAGTTCACGCCGTAAGTCCGCCCGAGGCCGCAAAGACGCCTCCGGTCCCGCCGACGAGGACGCCCTCATGCTGCGCATAACCGGGGGCCAGCGTCGAGAGACCGGGCCCGACGGCGAGTACGTCATACGCAGCATCCCCGGCGCGGCCGCCACCAAGACCTATCGTTGCCCGGGCTGTGCCCAGGAGATCCCCACCGGGATGGCGCACGTGGTCGCCTGGCGCCCCTACGGCGACGGCGAGGACCGACGGCACTGGCACTCCTCCTGTTGGGAACGGCGCTCGCGACGTTCGCCCCGGGCACCCCGTCACTGATCCCCGCACTGAAGAGAAGAGCCATGGAGATCCGAGCCACCACGGTGCTGCCCGCCGAGCGCCGCCCCATCACACTGCACACCGCCGACGGGCTGGAGCTGGTCGGTGAGCTGGCGATGCCCGAGGGCGGGCGCCCCGACGCCACCCTCGTGTGCCTGCACCCGCTGCCCACGGCCGAGGGCATGATGGACAGCCACGTCCTGCGCAAGGCCTCGTTCCGCCTGCCGGCCCTGGCCAACGTCGCGGTACTGCGCTTCAACACCCGAGGCACGACCTCACGTCACGGCACCAGCCAGGGCGAGTTCGGCGAGGGGGAGACCGAGCGGTTCGACGTCCACGCCGCCATCGAGTTCACCGAGTTCGAGGAACTTCCGAACCCGTGGCTGCTGGGCTGGTCCTTCGGAACCGAACTGGCGCTCAAGTGGGGTTGCGACCCCCAGGTGATGGGCGCCCTCCTGCTGTCGCCGCCGCTGCACCGTGCCGGAGAGGCCGACATGAAGGTCTGGGCGGACTCGGGCAAGCCGGTGGTGGCGCTGGTGCCCGAACACGACGACTACCTCAAGCCCGACGAGGCCCGGCGGCGTTTCGCGCCCCTCACCCAGGCGGAGATCATCGCGGTCGACGGGGCCAAGCACCTGTGGGTGGGGGAGCCGTACGTGCGTCGGGTCCTCGACGAGATCGTCCGTCGGGTCAACCCGAAGGCCTACCCGCTGCCCACCGAGTGGGACGGCCCTTGGGAGAAGGACGTCGTCTGAGCCTTCCCGGAGCCCGGGCACCCTCGACGAAGGTCTCCCCGACCCGGTACGCCGAAGGGCCCGGCACCCCACGCGGGGTGCCGGGCCCTTCGATGTGTCGGAGGGACACCGCCGGGTCGGCCGTGCCTACTCCTGCCACCAGTCCTCGTCGTCGGAGCCCTTGCCCGAGTGCGCGGGCTGCTTCGGCTCCTCGGCGGCCGGGGCCGGAGCGGCGGGGGCCGCCGGAGCGGACTCCTGCTGGATGGCCGCGGGGGCGGCCGGGGCGGCCGCGGCCGGAGCGGCACCGCCACCGAGCAGCTGACGGAGCTGCTGAAGGTGCGACTGGATGCTGTCGCGCTGGCGGTTGAGCTCGTCGACCTCCTTGTTGGCGGCGGTCATGATCCGGTTGGCCTCGGACTTGGCGTCGTTGAGCTGGTGCTCGGCCTTGGACTTGGCGTCGGCCTCGATCTGGGCGGCGTTCTTCTTGGCGTTGCCCAGGAGCTGCTTGGCGTGGTTCTCGGCCTCGCGGCGGGTCTGCTCGGCCTGCTGGCTGGCCTTGGTGGCGCGGTCCTCGGCGCTGCGGGCCCGCTCCTCGGCCTCGTTGACCATCTGCTGGGTGGCGGCCTGGGCGGCGGCCAGACGCTCGGCGTCCTGACGCTCGACCTCGGCACGGCGGTCGGCCAGCTGGAGCTCGAACTGGTCCTCGGCCTCGGTGCGGCGGGCCTCGGACTCGGCGTAGGCGCGCTCGGCGTTCTTGCGCAGCTCCTCGGCCTGGCTCTTGGCGGCCTGGATGGTCTCGTCGCGCTCGCGCTTGGCGGCGGCACGGGCCTGGGCGCACTCGCGCTCGGTGGTGGTGCGCAGCTTGGCGATCTCGCCCTCGAAGGTCGCGCGCTTCTCGGCGATCTCGTGGTCGACGGCGGAGCGCTTCTTCTGCACCTCGCGCTCGGTGGTGGAGGCCAGCTCGTCGGCCTCACGGCGGGCGGTGGTGGTGATCTCCTCCGCCTCGGACTCGGCGGACTGACGCTGCTCGTCGGCCTCGCGCTGGGCGAGGGTGCGCACCTCGGTGGCCTCGGACTCGGCGGCGGCGCGCATCTCGGCGGCCTCGATCTTGGCGGCCGAGCGGATGTCGTTGGCGTCGATCTGGGCGCTCTGGACCAGCTCGTTGGCCTGCTCCTCGGCCAGACGCAGCAGCTCCTCGATCCGCGAGCCCAGGCCGGAGTAGGAGGGGCGCTCGCGCTCCTGGAGCTGACGGTCCTTGGCCGCGAGCTCGGAGTTGAGCTTCTCGACCTTCTTGTTGGCCTGCTTGACCTCGTTGCGGAGGCCGGCCGCGTAGTCGTCTACCTGGGTGCGGTCATAGCCACGCAGCACCACGTCGAATTCTTGAGGGGTGTTGTCTTCGTCGAAGATGTTGTTGAGCTGGGTGTCAATGTTGTTTGACGACATGTGGCGGAATCCTGAACGGGTGCGAGACGGCTACTTGCGAACTGCCGGAGGCGGCGGGAGGGCGGCTGCACGCCCCTGGTGGACGGGCGGGTGAGTCCGGGACGTGAGAGCCGGGATACGGGCGGTCGATACGACGGTAGGACCCTGATCGCCTCCAATGGGTCGCCCCCGTGTGATGACATCGGTGGGCGCGACCGACCCGGTTCACGACCGGACCGCGGGACACGGATCGACGCCGGAGGAAAGACATCCGGCGGCTAGCCGACTTTATCAAGCACAGGCCCCTGGGGGAGGGGGTTTCGGGTAACTTCCGGTGGGGTCGAAGGTCAACCACGCCTATAGTGTGCAAGATGTGATCCGTCCGGAATGATCTCGTGACGTGGAGAGGCCGTTCGACGGCTCAGCGTGTCCTCAATGTGCGCTCTGTACCAATTCGGTGAGGACGCCCCCACAGTCCTTCGGGTGGAGGAAGACGATCCGGGAACCGGCGGTCCCCGTACGGGGCTCGGAGTCCAGTACCCGGACCCCGCGCTCACCGATCCCGGCGGCGCTCGCGGCGACGTCGCCCGTGCCGAAGGCCAGGTGGTGCACGCCCTCGCCGTTCCGGGCCAGGAACTTCGCCACCGGAGAGTCCTCCCGGGTCGGTTCCAGGAGTTGCAGATACGTGGCGCCGCCGTCGTCGGTGCCGTTGATCCGGAGCATCGCCTCCCGCACGCCCTGCTCCTCGTTCACCTCTTCGTGTTCCACCTCGAAGCCGTACGTGCTCCGATAGAACTCGATCGAGGCGTCGAGGTCCCGGCAGGCGATGCCGACGTGGTCCAGTCGTGTCAGGCCGGAGAACGGGCCGGTGGGGCTGGGTGCGTTGCTCACGGGGCGAACCTCCCGAACGTCGATGAGGGCTGTGTGGGTATCGTTGCAGACCAGGTGCGTCACCCATCACTTGGAGGCCAGTTAAGATGCCCGGTTCCGTCATCGTCGGTGGGGCACGGACCCCCACCGGCCGACTCCTCGGCTCCCTCGCCGGGTTCTCCGCCGCAGACCTGGGCGGTTTCGCGATCAAGGCCGCCCTGGAGCGCGCCGGTATCAGTGGTGATCAGGTCGGCTACGTCGTCATGGGGCAGGTGCTCCAGGCCGGCGCGGGCCAGATCCCCTCACGCCAGGCCGCGGTCAAGGCCGGCATCCCCATGGACGTCCCGTCGGTGACCATCAACAAGGTGTGCCTGTCCGGTCTGGACGCCATCGCCCTGGCCGACCAGCTCATCGCCGCCGGTGAGTTCGACATCGTGGTCGCGGGCGGCATGGAGTCCATGACCAACGCCCCGCACCTGCTCCCCAAGTCCCGCAAGGGCTACAAGTACGGCTCCATCGAGGTCATCGACGCGACCGCGCACGACGGCCTCACCGACGCCTTCGAAGGCGACTCCATGGGCGCCTCCACCGAGCGGCACAACGGGAAGCTCGGCATCCTGCGTCCCGAACAGGACGCCTTCGCCGCCCGTTCCCACCAGCGCGCCGCCGCAGCAGCGGAGAAGGGCCTCTTCGACGAGGAGATCGTCCCCGTCGAGATCCCCCAACGCAAGGGCGACCCGATCGTGTTCTCGCACGACGAGGGCGTCCGCCCGGACACCACGGAGGAGAGCCTGGGCCGGCTCCGCCCCGCCTTCGACCGTGAGGGCACCATCACGGCGGGCTCCTCCTCGCAGATCTCCGACGGTGCCGCCGCGGTGGTCGTGATGAGCCGGGCCAAGGCCGAGGAGCTGGGCGTGCCCGTCCTCGCCGAGATCGGCGCGCACGGGAACGTCGCCGGCCCGGACAACTCGCTGCACTCCCAGCCCTCCAACGCCATCAAGCACGCCCTGACCAAGGCGGGCCGCTCGGTGGAGGACCTGGACCTCATCGAGATCAACGAGGCGTTCGCCGCGGTCGGCATCCAGTCCACCAAGGACCTGGGCGTCTCCGAGGAGATCGTCAACGTCAACGGCGGCGCCATCGCGATCGGTCACCCGATCGGCGCCTCGGGGGCTCGCATCGCCCTGCACCTGATCCACGAACTGCGCCGTCGTGGCGGCGGCCTCGGTGCCGCGGCCCTGTGCGGCGGCGGTGGCCAGGGCGACGCCCTGCTGTTCTCGGTGCCCGCCGAGTAGCCGCCGAACACCCGAGTACGACCCCGGCCGCCCGGGCAGAGGCGGCCGGGACCGAGCAGCACCCACCAACCGAGAAGAACACCGTGCCTCCGGGAGACCCCCGGAGGGGCACGACGCACCTGAACCCACGGGGCGGGGGCCATGAGCCCCCGCCCCGAGCGGTCGAGTCGAGGAGTCACATGAACGCCCCCGAGTTGGTCGAACGGGTCCACGGCGGTGACCGCAGGGCGCTGGCCCGCGCGATCACCCTGGTGGAGAACGGCGCCGAGGAGTTGCGCCCCATCATGGCGGGGCTGGCGCCCCACACCGGTCGGGCCCGGGTGGTGGGCTTCACCGGTTCCCCGGGGGTGGGCAAGTCCACCACCACGAACGCCGTGGTGCGTGCGGTGCGCGCCCAGGGCAGGACGGTCGCCGTGCTCGCGGTGGACCCCTCCTCGCCCTTCACCGGAGGCGCCCTGCTGGGCGACCGGGTCCGTATGCAGGAGCACGCCACCGACCCGGGCGTCTACATCCGTTCCATGGCCAACCGCGGTCACCTGGGCGGGCTGTCGTGGGCGACCCCGCACGCGCTCCGGGTCCTGGACGCGGCCGGTTTCGACGTCATCCTGGTGGAGACCGTGGGCGTGGGCCAGGCGGAGGTCGACATCGCGGGCCAGGCGGACACCACGGTGGTCCTGTGCGCGCCGGGCATGGGCGACTCGGTCCAGGCGGCCAAGGCCGGTGTCCTGGAGGTGGCGGACGTGTTCGCGATCAACAAGGCCGACCGGGACGGGGCCAGGGTGACCCTGCGCGAACTCCGCCAGATGATCGCGATGAAGGACCGTACCGACGAGGAGTGGAAGCCGCCGATCGTCATGACGGTGGCCGCCGAGGACAAGGGCGTCGACGAGCTGTGGGAGCGGATCGACGGACACTTCGCCCACCTGGAGTCCTCCGGGGAGCTCGCCGCGCGCCGGAGCGCCCGAGCCCGTGACGAGGTCCAGGCGATCGTGCTGGACCTGCTGCGCTCCCGTCTGGGCGGGGTGGAGACCGACGGCGGTCTGGACTCCCTGGCCCGCGAGGTGGCCTCCGGAGAGCGCGACCCCTACGGCGCGGCCGACCTGTTGCTCAAGGAGCTGGGCGCGACCTCCGGCCTCTGAGGGGGCCGGGACACAAGGCGGACGGGGCGGACCGTCGCACGTCGGTCCACCCCGCCCCGGCGGCGGTGCTCCCCGGATCAGAGCACCGACGCCGTTCTCTCCCGTCCGTCCCGAAGGCCGGACGGAGGTCTTTCCTACCGGCCCAACGCCGCGTCGATCGCGGTGATGAGGTTTCCGTCGGCGTCGTCGCCGTCGATGGACCAGATCATGACGCCGCCGAGGCCGTTGTCCATGGCCCACGTGGTCTTCTGGTCCATGGAGATCTCGTCGTCGTAGGTCCAGAAGGTCTCGCCGTCGTAGAGCCAGGCGGTGCCCAGGTCGTCGTCGCGGTGCACCTCGAAACCGGACAGCTCCTTGAGCGCCTTCCAGTCCTCGGTCCCGTCGGCGTAGAGGCCGGGGGCGGGGCCCGAGGCGGACTGGAAGAGTCCGTCTCCGGCGGGTCCGGGTTCGACGCCGGTCCATCCCTGTCCGTAGAAGGGCACGCCCAGGACGATCTTCTCCGGGTCGACGCCGCGCTCCAGGTAGGCCTCCACGTTGGTGAGGGTGGAGATCACCTCGCCCGGGTCGTTCGGGTCGGGCAGCAGGTTGGACTGGTGGTTGGTGGTCGTCTCCCAGGTGCCGTGGTAGTCGTAGCCCTGGACCGTGATGAAGTCGAAGTCCGGCATGATCTCGTCCAGCTCGTAGCCGCTGTCCAGACGCCAGGCGCCGGCGGGCATGAACGAGCTGAGTTCGAAGTGACGGCCGGTCTCCTCGCCGAGGGCGTCGAGCTGCTCGCGGAACTCCCGGACCAGGGCGGTGAAGTTCTCCCTGTCCTCGGGGCGCACCGTGTTGTGCGGGTTGCCCTCGGAGCCGGGCCACTCCCAGTCCAGGTCGATGCCGTCGAAGATCCCGTAGGCCGCGCCCTCGCCGCCCGCGCCGTCGATGACGGGCAGGTCGCCGCGCAGGTACAGGTCGACGCAGGAGGAGACCATGCGTTCGCGGGACTCGGGGGTGAGCGCCGCGTCGGAGAAGTGCTCCGACCAGTTCCAGCCGCCCAGGGAGATGCTGATGACCAGCTCCGGGTAGAGCTCCTTCAACTTCCTGAGCTGGTTGAAGTTGCCGCGCAGCGGCTGGCCGGGGCCGTCGGGGGCTCCGTCGACGCTCTCGGAGGCGGGGACGACGCGACCGTAGTCGGCGAGCGCGTCGCCGTCCTCGGGGTCGTTGGTCATGAAGCACTCACCGTCGGAGCCCACGTTGCCGAAGGCGTAGTTGATGTGGGTGAGCTTGTCCGCGCTGCCCGAGTCGATGAGGTCGCGGACGTGGTAGTCGCGCTCCTTCACCCCCCATTGGGTGAAGTAGGCGACACTGAGCTCGTCGTGCTCGGGGCCCTGGGAAGGGGTACCCGCGCAGTTCGCGCCGTTGATGGAACAGCCGAGCAGGTGGGTGTTGCCGCCCTCGTGGACGCCGTTGAAGCCGAAGACGTAGCTCCCTCCGGCGGGGACGACGGCGCCCCAGCGCGGCGGCGTGACGGTGTAGCCCTCCTCGGCGGTGCCCTCGATGGTGGCGTTCCACAGTTCGTGCACCCGGCCGCCCTCGGGCAGTTCGAATTCGAGGGTCCAGTCGGTGAGGTCCGCGCCGGAGGCGTTGTGGACGGTGATCTCTCCGCTGTAGCCGGTGTTCCAGCGGGCGGACTCGACGTAGGTCACGGTGAGGTCGCCGGTGTCGACCGTCTCGGCCGCGACGGGAGGGGCGGCCAGGGCGAGCGGTGCCGCCAGCACTGCCGCGGCGGGTACCGCGAGGGTCTTCCTGAGTCGTCGTGCGCTCACGTCGGGGGTCTCCTGGAGGGGGCGGAGTCAGGCGCCGGGCCCGGGGGCGGGCCCTACTGACGTGGGGGGATAAATTTTTAGGAAACTTAACTAATAATTACCGGCGGCGTCAACGCCCCGTGAGGAAGTTTCTGGGGGAGCGGCCGAGGCCGTCGGGCGGACGACGGATCTTTCGAGTTGACGGACCGGACCAGTGCCCGCGGGGACATTGTCCCCTTGTGGCCACGGCGACCCATTGACTCCTCGCTTCGGGGGAGATAAAAGGCCCCGGCCGTGCGGCCGGGGCCCGTAACGGTGCGAGAAGGCTCTAACGGAGCGCCGCGTCCACCGCCGTGATGAGGCTGCCGGAGGCGTCGTCGCCGTCGATGGACCAGATCATGACGCCGCCGAGGCCGTTGTCCACGGCCCACGTGGTCTTCTGACCCATGGAGACCTCGTCATCGTAGGTCCAGAGGGTGTTCCCGTCGTAGAGCCAGGCGGTGCCCAGGTCGTCGTCACGGTACAGATCGAACCCGGGCAGGTCCTTGATCACCTTCCAGTCCTCGATGCCGTCCTCGTAACTCCCCGGGGCCGGACCCGTCGAGGGCTGGAAGAGGCCGTCTCCCTCCGGGCCGGGCGCGACGCCGGTCCACCCGCGGCCGTAGAAGGGCAGCCCGAGCACCATGTCCGAGGGGTCCACCCCGCGGTCGAGGTAGGCCTGGACGGTGGTCTCGGTGGAGAAGACGTTCGCCCCGGTGTCCCTCGGGTCCGGCAGCAGGTTGGACTGGTGGTTGGTCGTGTCCTCCCAGGCTCCGTGGTAGTCGTAGCCCTGGACCGTGATGAAGTCGAAGTCCGGCATGAGTCGGTCCATCTCGAAGCCCAGGTCGATCTTCTCGGGGTCGGCCGGCAGGAAGGCGGTCAGCTCGAACCCGCGCCCGGTCTCGGCCTCCAGGGCGTCGAGCTGCTCGCGGAACTCCCGGACCAGGGCGGTGAAGTTCTCCTTGTCCTCGGGGCGCACGGTGTTGTGCTCGTGCCCCTCGGAGCCGGGCCACTCCCAGTCCAGGTCGATGCCGTCGAAGATCCCCGCCGCGGAGCCGGGGCCGCCGGCGCCGTCGAAGATCGGCAGGTTGCCGCGCAGGTACAGGTCGATGCAGGAGGAGACCATGCGTTCACGGGACTCGGGGGTGAGCGCCGCGTCGGAGAAGTGCTCCGACCAGGTCCAGCCGCCGAGGGAGAGGTTGACCTTCAGGTCGGGGTGGATCTCCTTCAACTTCCTGAGCTGGTTGAAGTTGCCGCGCAGGTCCTGACTCCACTGGTCGGCGACCCCGTCCACGCTCTCGGCGGCGGTGAAGGAGCGGCCGTAGTCGGCCCAGGCGTCGCCCTGGCCGGCCTGGTTGGCCATGAAGCACTCGCCACCCGCGTTGACGTTGCCGAACGCGTAGTTGATGTGGGTGAGCTTCTCGGCGCTGCCCGAGGTCTCCAGATCGTTCACGAGGTAGCCGCGATCGTAGATCCCCCACTGGGTGAAGTAGGCGACCCGCAGGTCCTCGGCCGGCAGGGAGGGCCCGCCGTCGTCCGCCTCCGTTGTGACCTGGACGGCGCCGCTCTCGGGCCCCCGGTTGCCGGAGGTGTCATAGGCGCGGACGGTGAAGGAGTAGGAGGTCTCCGGGTTCAGGCCCGCCACGGTGGCGGAGAGGGTGTCGGCGTCGACGGCGCGGACCACCCCGCCCTCGGAGAGGATCTCGTACCCGGCCACGGCGACGTCGTCGGTGGCCTCGCCCCACGAGAGCGACACACTGGTCGCCGTGGTCCCGGTGACGGTCAGGCCCTCGGGTGCGGTGGGCGGTTCCCCGTCGGGTTCGCCGGAGCCGCCGGAGCAGGGTGAGCCGTCGATCAGACAGTTCTCGGGGGTCGTCTCTCCTCCGGAGTGGACGCCGTTCCAGCCGATCGAGTAACCGCTTCCGGCGGGGACGACGGCGCCCCACGAGGGCGGCCTGAGGGTGTGGACGCCGCCGGAGACGGACAGGGTCGCGTTCCAGGCGGTGGTGATGGAGGTGCCCGCGGGGAGGGTGAACTCCACGGTCCAGTCGTCGAGAGCGGCCGCGGAGGCGTTCTCGATGGTCAGCTGTCCGGCGTAACCGTTGTCCCAGCGGCTGGTCTCGACGTAGGTCACGGTGACGTCGGAGGACTCGGCCGCGGCCGGGGTGGGTGCCAGTGCGAGGGGGAGGGCGAGGGCGGCGGCCGCCAGGACCGCGAGCCGTCGTCGGAGGGGTCGTGCTCTCATGTCGATGTTCTCCTGCGCTGTGGGGGAGAAAGGGGGGATGGTGGCCGAGCCGAAGGGCCGGGCCGTGAGAGAACGGGGCGACGGAGGAGGGGAGGGGCACGGGCGTGCGCGGAGGAGGGGGAAGAGTGCATCATCGCGCCTGTGACGTGGGCCATTAAATTATTAGGAAACTTAACTATCCGTTTTTGGGTCGTCAATGAGCCCAAGGCGACTTTCTTCGTGTTCCCGGCTCGGAACCCGGGGAGCGACCGGCTTTGTCGAGTTGGCGGACCGGACCACCCGTTTCCGAGGCCGCGTCCCCTTGTGGCCACGTTCGGGCCGTTGACGAGGGGGAGCGTCCGGGGTAGGGCGGAACGGCGGGTTCCGGGGGTGGGAGGAAGGCCTAGAGTGACGGCGTGGGAAACCCTTTGAACCTTCCGTTCGACCCGATCGAACGCGCTCATGACAACTGGAGCCAGAGATGGGGGGCCTCGCCTGCGATGGCGGCGGTCACCTCCCTCATGAGGGCGCAGCAGATCCTCATCGGGGAACTGGACGGCGCGCTCAAGCCCTTCGGTCTGACCTTCGCCCGCTACGAGGCGCTGGTCCTGCTCACCTTCAGCAACTCCGGAGCCCTTCCGCTCGGCAAGATCGGCGAGCGGCTCATGGTGCATCCGACCAGCGTCACCAACACCATCGACCGGTTGGAGGGGCAGGGGTTGGTGCTCCGCCGCCCCAACCCCAGCGACGGTCGCGGTGTGCTCGCGGAGATCACCGAGTCGGGGCGCCGGGTCACCGAGGAGGCCACCCGGGCCCTGCTCGACATGGAGTTCGGGTTGGGCTGCTACTCCGACGAGGAGCTCTGGAACATGCACGAGATGTTCGTGCGGCTCCGGGTGGACTTCGGTGACTTCCCGGCGCCGGTCGCCGAGGGGGCGCGTCCGTCCTGACGGTGCGTCACCGTCCCCGGCCATGGCGGTCACGGCGGCGGGGGCGGCGCCCCGCGCTGCTGTACATCATTAGTTGGACGTCCTACTATCTTGGTATGGCGACAACCACAGGCGACCCCACCGGCGGTGGCGGAGCACAGGAGATCGAGGCCGGCCGCGATCGCTGGCAGCGCCGCTACGACTCCGCCCGCAAACGTGACGCCGACTTCACGACCCTGTCCGGACGGACCCTCGAACCCGTCTACGGGCCCCGCCCGGGCGCCGAGGTGCCCGGTTTCGAGCGGATCGGCTGGCCCGGTGAGTACCCCTACACCCGAGGGCTCTACCCCACCGGTTACCGAGGCCGTGCCTGGACCATCCGCCAGTTCGCCGGCTTCGGTAACGCGCAGCAGACCAACGAGCGTTACAAGATGATCCTCGCCTCCGGCGGCGGCGGACTCTCGGTGGCCTTCGACATGCCCACCCTCATGGGCCACGACTCCGACTCCCCGCACGCCCTCGGCGAGGTCGGCCACTGTGGCGTGGCGATCGACTCGGTCGCCGACATGGACCTGCTCTTCGACGGGATCCCGCTCGGCGAGACCACCACCTCCATGACCATCAGTGGACCGGCCATCCCCGCCTTCTGCATGTACCTGGTGGCCGCCGAACGCCAGGGCGTCGACATCGGCACCCTCAACGGCACGCTCCAGACCGACATCTTCAAGGAGTACATCGCTCAGAAGGAGTGGCTGTACCCGCCGGAACCCCATCTGCGCCTCATCGGCGACCTGATGGAGTACTGCGCCGAGAACATCCCCGCCTTCAAGCCGCTCTCCGTCTCCGGCTACCACATCCGCGAGGCCGGGGCCACCGCCGCCCAGGAACTGGCCTACACGCTGGCCGACGGGTTCGGCTACGTCGAACTCGGCCTGTCCCGAGGGCTGGACATCGACCGGTTCGCCCCGGGGCTGTCCTTCTTCTTCGACGCCCACATCGACTTCTTCGAGGAGATCGCCAAGTTCCGCGCCGCCCGCCGTATCTGGGCCCGCTGGATCCGCGACGTCTACGGAGCGAAGACCGAGAAGGCCCAGTGGCTGCGGTTCCACACCCAGACCGCCGGGGTCTCCCTCACGGCCCAGCAGCCCTACAACAACGTGGTGCGCACCGCCGTCGAGGCTCTCGCAGCGGTCCTGGGCGGCACCAACTCTCTGCACACCAACGCCCTCGACGAGACGCTCGCCCTGCCCACCGAACAGTCCGCCGAGATCGCCCTGCGCACCCAGCAGGTCCTCATGGAGGAGACCGGGGTCGTCAACGTCGCCGATCCCCTCGGCGGCTCCTGGTACCTGGAGGCCCTCACCGACGAGATCGAGGCCGAGGCCGAGCGCATCTTCGAACACATCCGGTACATGGGCGGCGGTGACGACGTCGAACACCCCATCGGCCCGATGACCTCCGGCATCCTCGCCGGTATCGACAACGGCTACTTCAGCTCCGAGATCGCCGAGTCCGCCTTCCAGTACCAGCAGGCCCTGGAGAAGGGCGACAAGCGCATCGTCGGCGTCAACTGCCACACCAACACCGTCTCCGGTGAACTCGACATCCTCAAGATCAGCCACGAGGTCGAGCACGAGCAGAAGCGCGTCCTCGCCGAACGCAAGGCCGGACGTGACCGCGAGGCGGTCGACGGCGCCCTCGCCCGCCTCCTCGAAGGGGTTCGGGCCGGCGACGGCAACCTCATCCCGCTCATCATGGACGCGGCCCGCGCCGAGGCCACCCTGGGCGAGATCTGCGGCACCATGGGCGAGGAGTTCGGTACCTATACCGAGGATCCCCGCTTCTAGCGCCGGTCGGTCCGGGGAGGTACGGGGTCTCCGTACCTCCCCGGAATACGGCAGGATAGAGGTATGCAGCCTTCGGACTTTTCACCGAACAGTGCGGTCGACCTCGCGGCGCGTAAGGCGGCCTTGGAACGCGAGGCCAAGCAGCGTGCCGACGAGTCGGCCGGTCGCACGAACCCCTACGCCGTCAACGTCGACGAGGCCAACTTCCAACAGGTCCTGGAGCAATCGCTGTCCGCTCCGGTCGTGCTGGCGGTCCTGGCCGGCTGGTCCGAGCAGTCCAAGCAGGTCGAGACCGCCCTCGACCGGCTCTCCAAGAGCTCCGGTGGCAACTGGATCCTGGGCAAGATCGACAGCGAGGCCAGCCCACAGCTGGTCCAGGCGCTCCGTGTCCAGGGAGCCCCGACCATCATCATCGCCATCCAGGGTCAGGTCATGCCCCTGATGCAGGGGCCCGCCACCGAGGAGCAGCTCCGCGACGGACTCTCCCAGGTCTTCGGGGCCCTCGCCCAGCAGGGCATGCTGCCCCCCGGCCACCCCGGCACGGTCGACGGCGACCCCTCGGCCCTGCCGGAGGAGGACGAGCAGGTCCCCGAGCCTCAGGCCGACCCGATCGCCGCGCGGGCCAGGGAGTTCCTGGACCAAGGGGACTTCGAGGGCGCGGCCGGCGTCTTCGAGAAGGCTCTGGAAGAGGACCCGAAGAACGCCGAGATCAAGGCTCAGATCGCCCAGATCCGGCTGATCGGTCGTCTTCAGAACGTGGACGGGCCCGCCGTGCGTGAGGAGGCGGAGAAGGACCCCGCGAACGTGGACGCCCAGATCACCGTCGCCGACATCGACCTGTACGGCGGTGACTACGAGGCGGCGTTCGACCGTCTGATCGCCACGGTCAAGCGCACCACCGACGATGATCGGAACAAGGTCCGAGAGCACCTGCTCTCCCTGTTCGACCTCCTTCCCCCGGGCGACCCGAGGGTCGGCGCGGCCCGCCGCAGGCTGACCTCGGCTCTGTTCTGACGGGAGCGTAGGTCCGATCGTTCACGACCCCTCGGGGTGAGAGCCTTCCTCACCCCGAGGGGTCGATCCGTCCGCGCGGCCGACCGAGATGTTGGTGGATGGAAACCCGCTGGTTATCTGCTGTCTTTCCTGCCCAAGAGTGATAAATCGTCACGTATTTACTGTTTTGAAGACGGGTGGGGTGGTGGTCGCCTCACCGGGTAGGAGAGCAACGACAGCGGCCCGCGGCAGGCGCGGTCCGCGTGGTGATCGGGCAGGTGTCCCATGGTGACGAACGACGGGAACGGCCCCGTGGTCACGATCTCGGCCACCTATGGGGCGGGCGGAAGCGTGATCGGTCCGGCCGTGGCGGCCGCCTTGGAGCTCCCCTTCCTCGATCGGGCGATCCCGACGGTCGTGGCCTCGCGGATCGGTTGTTCCTTCGCCGAGGCGCTCAAGCGCGACGACCGTTCCGCGGGCGGCTTCGAACGTCTTCTCGCCGGCGCGGCCCGGCTGCCCACGGTCACCTTCGGCAGCGTCGACACCCCGTACGTGGGGGCCACGGACGCCGAAGGGCGACTCCTCTACGACCACGAGTTCGTGGAGCAGACCGAGCGCGTCATCCAGGACGTCGCCCGCACGGGCGGCGTGATCCTCGGCCGGGCGGCCGCGGTGGTCCTGGCCGAGCGCCCGGGTGCTCTGCACGTCCGCCTGGACGGTGACCGCGAGGCCCGGTTGCTCCAGGCCCGACGGCTGTGGGAGGACGGGAACGGGGAGGGCCTCTCGGTCGGTGCCCGGGAGGAGGGGCCTCCCACGGAACGCCTCTTGGACGACAACGACCGGGCCCGGTCCGCCTACGTCCGCCGCTTCTACCGGGCCGACGCCGCCGATCCGGCCCACTACCACCTGGTGATCGACTCCACGGCGCTGTCCACGGGGGCCTGCGCCGATCTGGTGGTGCGCGCGGCCACCGATCGGGTGGCGAGGTTCGCGGGGTAAACCCTTGCGGAATAGTCGGGAATTTATGCGATTTTTTCCGATGGCGGTAATTGTCACCTTGTGCTGACGTCACTCCCTTGACTCGGGTAAGGTGAGGCGACTCGGTTGTGGGATCCCGGCCAGCCCCCGGCCGTCAGCCGAGCCCGCGTTCAGAACACCCGATCATCGGGCGTTCTCGGCGGGATGCGCCACCGTCACGGGACCGGCGCGCGGACGCCGACGACAACCCGACGGGCGGGCCACGGAGTGCAGGCCGTCCCCGGACCCGGGGTGACAGTCGGCCGGTACGTCCACGGGAGGGGCCGCCGGTGCGCCCCGCGGACGCATGACACCAGCAAAAGCCAAGGAGCAATACGTGGCCACCCTTCCCAGCGTTTCGTACTCCATCACCGTCCGCCTCGAATTGGACGCCGGAGGCAGCGCGGTCGGCAGCCTCACCAACGCGGTCGAGCAGGTCGGCGGCATGATCACCGCTCTGGACGTGGCGGCCGCTGGACACGAGCGCATCCGCATCGACGTCACCTGCGCGGCCCGCGATACCGAGCACGCCCAGGCCATCGTCGACGCCCTCGGCTCGGTCGACGGGGTCACGGTCCACAAGGTCAGTGACCGCACCTTCCTGATGCACCTCGGCGGCAAGATCGAGATGAAGTCCAAGGTGCCGCTGCGCAACCGCGACGAACTCTCCATGGCCTACACGCCGGGTGTCGCCCGCGTCTCCCAGGCGATCGCGGCCAACAAGGACGACGCCCGCCGCCTGACCATCAAGCGCAACAGCGTCGCCGTGGTCACCGACGGCTCCGCGGTCCTGGGCCTGGGCAACATCGGCCCCGAGGCCGCCATGCCCGTCATGGAGGGTAAAGCGGCCCTGTTCAAACGCTTCGCCGACATCGACGCCTGGCCGATCGCCCTGGACACCCAGGACGTCGACGAGATCGTCCGCACCGTGCAGCTGCTCGCCCCCGGCTTCGGCGGCATCAACCTGGAGGACATCTCGGCCCCGCGTTGCTTCGAGGTCGAGGCCCGCCTGCGCGAGCTCCTGGACATCCCGGTCTTCCACGACGACCAGCACGGCACCGCCATCGTCGTCCTGGCCGCCCTGCGCAACGCCCTGCGCGTGGTCAACAAGAAGCTGTCCGAGGTGCGGATCGCCATGTCCGGCGCGGGCGCCGCGGGCACCGCGATCCTCAAGCTGCTCATGCACGCGGGCGCGCGCGACATCATCGTCAGCGACGTGCACGGAGCCGTGCACGCGGGTCGCGAGAACCTGGACAGCAACCTCCAGTGGATCGCGGAGAACACCAACCCCACCGGTTACAGCGGTGACCTCAAGGGCGCCGTCGCCGGCGCGGACGTGTTCATCGGAGTCTCGGCCCCGAACCTGCTCTCCGGCGAGGACATCGCCGAGATGAACGAGGACTCGATCATCTTCGCGCTGGCCAACCCCGACCCCGAGGTCGACCCGGACGTCGCCCACCTGCACGCCGCCGTCGTCGCGACCGGTCGTAGCGACTACCCGAACCAGATCAACAACGTCCTGGTGTTCCCGGGCTTCTTCCGCGGTCTCCTGGACGCCCAGAGCCACAACGTCACCTCCGACATGATGGTCGCCGCCGCGAAGGCCCTCGCCGACGTGGTCACCGACGACGAGCTGGGCCCGAACTACATCATCCCGAGCGTCTTCCACTCGGACCTCTCCAACCACGTGGCCAACGCGGTGCGCGAGGTCGCCCAGCGCGGCGTCGCCGACCAGGACTGATCCCGTACCCGTCCTTCGAGGAGAAGGGGCCTCCCACGCCCCTCTTTTCGGGTAGAGGTGGAGCATGGACCAGTCGACACTGACCGGGCGCCTTCTGGTGGCCGCGCCCCTGCTCCAGGAGGACTCCTTCCGCCGTTCGGTGGTGTTCATCGTCGATGACGCCACCGACGGCGCCCTCGGGGTGATCCTCAACCGTCCGCTGGAACTGCCCGTGGACGAGGTCATGAAGGGCTGGGGAGACCACGCCGGCTCTCCCGCGGTGATGTTCTCCGGCGGCCCGGTGGGTACCGACTCCGGTATAGCGCTGGGGAGGGCCGCACCCGACGAGGCCCCTCCCGGCTGGGTCCCGTTGGAGGCCCCGGGCGGGCGGAGCGTTCTGGACGGTGTGGGCGTGGTGGATCTGGACGCGCCCCCCGAGGTGCTCGGCCCCTCCCTGAGCGGGCTTCGCGTCTTCGCCGGCTACGCCGGTTGGGGGCCGGGACAGTTGGCCGGGGAGATCGAGGAGGGTGCCTGGTTCGTGGTCGACGCCCACCTCGGCGACCTCTTCGGGGAGACGCCCGAGGGGTTGTGGCCGCGGGTGCTGCGTCGTCAAGGGGGTCGTCTGGCGCTGCTGTCGACCTATCCGGACGATCCCACGATGAACTGACGGGTTCCACGTGACGAGATGAGACGGATCGCGGCACCCTATACCGTGGACAACAGACGTTGAAAGGTGTGAGGACGATGTCGATGGACGTCCTGAACAAGGTGCTTCCGGACAGTGAGACCCGGCCGGATGTCTCGCACGACGATGGTGACCGTGAGCGGTTCGCCCACTACGTGCAGAAGGACAAGATCACCCAGAGCGCGGTGACCGGCGACCCGGTGATCGCCCTGTGCGGCAAGGTCTGGGTGCCCAACCGCGACCCGAAGAAGTTCCCCGTGTGCCCGGAGTGCAAGAAGGCCTACGAGGAGATGATGAAGTAATCGCGGTCCCCGTGATCGCGAACGAGGGGCCTTGACCCACCCTCACGGGTGAGCCAGGGCCTTCGTCGTGTCCGAGAAGGGCGTTCGTCGAGGTCGTTCCCTCGGGAGCCCGTTCCGCTCCGTTTCCGGGACGGCCGTGGACGAGAGCGGACGGTCCCCGCGTTCTCGTGCGTTTCGGGGCGCGTCGCCGCGTACGCCCCTCGTGTGACGGTACTCTCCGGAGGAACAGGTAGCCGGGCAGGGCGCCCCCACACCCCGTGTCCACCGTGCCGTCGCCCGGCGCCGTGTATCCGACATGAGGTCGAAGTCCTGCCGCATCCGCGTTCGGGGGTCCCGCTCCTCGTCCCCCTCCGGTCACCCGGATGCACGAAAGCGTCCACGGGAGTAGGTCGTATTGGTGTCCAGAACTGAACGGCAGTCGCTAGACGAGCCCCGTCCCGGGAACGAAGGGCGCCGCCCCCGCCCGTCACGCGGTGGAAGACGGCGCGCCCCTCGACGCAGGGCCACGGGCGCAGACGTGGCCCGCGGGTTCGTCAGGTTCTTCGGCGAGATCCTTCTGACCGCCGGCCTGCTCATGCTCTTCTACGCGTCCTATGAGGTGTACGGCTCTCAATGGGAGACCGATCGCGAGCAGCAGCAGTTGGCGGACGGCCTCGACGACGCCTGGTCCGAGGAGCGGGGGCCCGACTCCGAGCCGCTCCCGGGGAGCGCGGACAGTCGTCTGTACGTCCCGAGCCTCGACCTGGACTGGGTGGTGGTCAACGGCACCGAGCCCGACGACATCCGGTACAGCCCGGGCCGCTACACCCAGTTCGACAGCTCCCCCGGGGGACTGGGCAACTACGGCATCGCCGCGCACCGCACCCCCGGCCTGTTCTGGGACCTGGACCTGCTCGCCGAGGGCGACGTCATGGTCCTGGAGGACGGCGAGAACTTCTACACCTACGAGGTCTTCCGTGAGGAGACCGTCCTGCCCGAGGACTTCTGGGTGGTCACCCCCGACCCCTTCGAAGAGGCCTCCGAGGAGGACCCCGCACGCGCGCTGCTCACCCTCACCACCTGCGCGCCCAAGCTCAACAACACCCATCGACTCATCGTCTGGGCCGAGTTGACCGAGACCACGCCCAAGTCCGACGGCATGCCGGACTCCATCGCGCACATGGCGCCGGAAGCCTAGGAGGGGGACGCGAATGTACGGTCTGATCTGGCGGATTCTGCCGGGCCCTTGGATCTCGAAGTTCATCATGGCGCTGGGCCTGTTGGCGGGGGCCGCGGCCCTGTTGTGGTTCTTCGCCTTCCCGGCGATCTCCCCGCACATGCCCTTCAACGACGGCGCGGTGGACACGTCGAGCTTCGGTGGCGAAGAGCCGGCCGGAACACCCGAGGAGGGTGTTCCCGCGGACGGAGGGCTTCCCGGGACCGAGGACGGGGCCGGGGCCGAGGAGGCCCCGGTGTCGGAGGAGGGGCTTTAACGGAGAATCTCGGAGCGGCGCGGTGCGAGGGGCACCGTGCCGCTCGTCGTGGGTCGGTGAGATGGTGGTCGGCTGTGCGGGGCACCACGCTCGGTGCTCCCGGCGTGGTGCCCGACGGCCGCTAATCTCGAGCAGGTGAGTAACGGGGGACAGGACGCATGACGGTGACGCAGACCACGATGGAGGACCGCCTGAGCGGCCTTCGGGCCTGGCAGCGGGAGGCCTTCGAGGAGTACTTCCGGAGGCAGCCGCGCGACTTCCTCGCGGTGGCCACGCCGGGCGCGGGCAAGACCACCTTCGCCCTCACCCTGGCGAGCGAGCTGTTGCAGAGGCACGCGGTACGGGCCATCACCATCGTGTGTCCCACCGAGCACCTGAAGAAGCAGTGGGCCGAGGCCGCCGCCCGTTTCGGTATCGCCATCGATCCGGACTTCAAGAACGGGCAGGGGGCGCTGGGGCGTCAGTACATCGGTGTGGCCGTCACCTACGCCCAGGTCGCCGCGCATCCGATGCTGCACCGCAACCGCACCGAGGCCCGCAAGACCCTGGTGATCTTCGACGAGGTGCACCACGCGGGGGACGCCCTCTCCTGGGGCGACGCGGTCCGTGAATCCTTCGACCCGGCCACCCGCCGTCTGTCGCTGACCGGCACCCCCTTCCGCTCCGACATCAACCCCATCCCGTTCGTGGACTACGTCCAGGACGGGGCCGGGGTGCGGCGCTGTTCGTGGGACTACAGCTACGGTTACGCGCCGGCGCTGGAGGACGGGGTGGTGCGGCCGGTCATCTTCATGGCCTACTCCGGAGAGATGCGCTGGCGGACCCGGGCCGGTGACGAGCTCGCGGCCAGGTTGGGCGAGCCCCTGACCCAGGACGCCCTCTCCCAGGCCTGGCGGGCGGCGCTCGACCCCAAGGGCGACTGGATCAAGAAGGTGCTCCAGGCGGCCGACCGGCGTCTGACCGAGGTGCGCAAGACGCATCCGGACGCGGGCGGCCTGGTCATCGCCAGCGACCACGAGAACGCCCGGGCCTATTCGCGCATCCTGCGTCAGATCACCGGCAAGGGCGCCACGGTGGTGCTCTCCGACGACCCGACCGCCTCCAAGAAGATCTCCCGGTTCGCCGCGGGCGACGACCGGTGGATGGTCGCGGTGCGCATGGTCTCCGAGGGTGTGGACGTGCCCCGCCTGATGGTGGGTGTGTACGCGACCTCGACGAGCACGCCGTTGTTCTTCGCCCAGGCGATCGGTCGCTTCGTGCGCGTGCGCAAGAGAGGAGAGGTCGCCTCGGTCTTCCTGCCCTCGGTCCCCACGCTCCTGGAGTACGCGGGGGAGATGGAGCGCGAGCGCGATCACGTCCTGGACAAGACCCCCTCCGACGACGAGTACCCGGAGGAGGACCTTCTCCGGGAGGCCAACAAGAAGAAGGACTCTCCGGACGCGGGGGAGGAGCTCCCCTTCGAGACGATGGAGTCCGCGGCCGAGTTCGACCGCGCGCTCTACGACGGTCTGGAGTACGGCGGTGGCGCGGCCGGCTCCAGTGAGGAGGAGGACTTCCTCGGGTTGCCGGGGCTGCTCGAACCCGACCAGGTCTCGCAGTTGTTGCGCAAGCGCAAGGCGGACATCCGGGCGAGTGAGCTCAAGGCCAAGGCCAGGCGGGAGAGCGAACCCGAGGAGGAGTCGGGTCCCACGCACGAGGTCCTGGCCGAGTTGCGTCGAGAGCTCAGCGGCCTGGTGGGGGCCTGGCACCACCGGACGGGTAAGCCGCACGGGGTGATCCACAACGAACTGCGGCGCGCCTGTGGCGGGCCGCCGGTCGCGCAGGCCAGCCCGCCTCAGATCCGGGAGAGGATCGCCAAGCTCCGTGCCTGGGCCGTAGGGCAGAAATAGTCACTGATCGGTCGAATCGGGCAAATACTTCGCAAGACCGCGTTGGATTCGACTTCGTTGCGTTCTGTCATAACTACAGTCCGTGAGGTGATTGGACGAAGCTCTCGCGGCGGCTCAGCCGCGCTCTGGTCCGGCCTGTCCCTGTGCGCGCTCGCGTTGACCGGCCTGGTGGTGGGCACACCGCCCGATCCGACCGTGTCATCGACCGGCGCGGAGCCCGAAAGGACGGGGGCGGTCGCGCAGGCCGCCCACTGTCCGCCCGGGACGGAGCCCGTCTCCGAGTCGACCGCCGCGATGCGTGTGGCCGACCCGGGGGTGGGCGCCGAGGGGGAGGTGGAGGTCACCCCCGAACAGGCGGCCGAGTACGAGGAACGCCTCCGTGAGGCATTGGGTCCCTCACGGGACCGGCAGATCGCGCCGCCCTACACGGTTCCGGTGGTCGTGCACGTCATCTCCGCCGAGGACGGCAGCGGGAACGTCACCGACGCCCGCGTCCGCGAGCAGATCGATGTCATGAACCGGGCCTACCGGGGCGACTACGCGCAGGGGTCGGAGGGCACCGACACCGGTTTCCGGTTCGAACTCTCCGATGTCACCCGGAGCGTGAACGACGACTGGTTCCACCGGTTCAGGCAGTACGACGACACGATCCGCTCCCAACTGCGTCAAGGGGGACCCGAGACGCTGAACATCTACACCGCCGACCTGGGCAGCGGACTGCTCGGCTACTCGACCTTCCCGCAGGACTATCGGGCGGCACCGGAACGGGACGGGGTCGCGATCGCCCACGACACCCTTCCGGGCGGCGATCGTGACCGCTTCAACGAGGGGCACACCGGCACCCACGAGGTCGGTCACTGGCTGGGGCTGTTCCACACGTTCCAGAACGGGTGCGAGAGCCCGGGGGACTACGTGGACGACACCCCCTACGAGCGCGAGGCCGCCTCCGGCTGTCCGGTGGGACGCGACACCTGCCCCGACCGGCCCGGCAAGGACCCGGTCACCAACTTCATGAACTACAGCGACGACGCCTGCATGACCCACTTCACCCAGGGGCAGGCCGTTCGCATGGCCGAGCACTGGACCGCCTTCCGCGGCGGCTCCGCCCGGGCCTGATCGGGCACACCGCTCGAAGGACGGCGCCTCGCACCCCGCGAGGCGCCGTCCTCACGTCGGGGCTCACCCTTCGGCGTCCACGGAGGTCTCCCGGGCCGTCGAAGGGCTCCGGTCCCGCGCCCGCCCGCGTACGAGGATCGTGCCGACCACGATCATGGCCGCGGCCGTGCCCCCGTGCATCGCGTAGGCGAGTATCTCCGGTCCGTCCCAGGCCAGGACCACCACGGCGTCGCCCAAGGGGATCCAGGCCAGGGCGATCAGGGCCCACCCCGCGGCCCGGAACCTCCGGGTCGTGAGGAGGACCGCCCCCACGAGACCCGTTCCGATGTCGCGGACCCCCTTCGCCGCGAGAAAGGGACCCGCCTCGGACGGAAGCCCGAAGCCCTCTGCTCCGCTCTCCGGGGCGAGGAGGAAACGGGCTCCGATCACGATGATGGCCGCGGACATACAGGCGGCCGCGACGATCGCGACCCACCACGCCAGGTCCCGTGGACCCATGACTCTCTCCTAGCGACGACAGCATTCCTAGCGATGCTAGATCCCTGAGAGGGGGAAATCCAGCGGCGCTAGGATTCAGGGGTGAGCACGACGGACCGCCGAGCGCGTGAGCGAGAACTGCGCCACCGACTCATCCTGGACAAGGCCCGGGCCCTGGCCGAGACCGAAGGGTGGGACGCCGTCACCACCCGGCGCCTGTCCACCCTCATCGAGTACAGCCAACCGGTGCTCTACGACCACTTCCGCAACCGTGACGCCATCATCGCCGCCATCGCCGTCGAGGGCTTCGCGGAACTGGCCGACGTCCTCGACGAGGCCCGGTCCGAGGTCCCCGAGGGAGAGCCGGAACTGTCCGCGGTCGTCCGCGCCTACATGAGGTTCGCCGAGGCGGGCCCCGCGGTCTACGAGGCCATGTTCGGCAGGGACCTCCCACTGGCCTTCGCGGTGGAGGAGACCCCGGAGCCGCTGAAGGCCGCGTTCGCGGTGATCCTGGAGGTCGTCGCCCCCCACGCCGACGGCCGCGACCCCGAGACCCTCGCCGAGGTGGTCTGGGCCTCGGTGCACGGTCTGGTCACCCTCCGGCGCGACCACCGGCTGCGGCCGGGAGAGGACGAGGCCCGCGCGGCGGCGCTGGTCGAGCTCATCGGCGGGCGGAAAAAGGGTGGATGACGCCGATAGGCTTGGCCCATGGCAGCCAACACCTACCTGACCGGGATCAAGCCCACCGGTGACTTCCACCTGGGCAACTACATCGGCGCGATCAAGCCGGCCCTCGCCGCCGCCGCGGCCGAGGCGTCCGAGACGTTCTACTTCATCGCGGACTACCACGCGCTCAACATCATCAAGGACGCGGACGAGCTCCGGCACAGTATCCGGTCGGGCGCTGCCACCTGGCTGGCCTGTGGGCTCGACCCCGAGCGCACCGTCATCTACCGCCAGTCCAGCATCCCCGAGACCTTCGAGCTCACCACCATCCTGAGCACCCTCACCCCCAAGGGGCTCATGAACCGCGCGCACGCCTACAAGGCCGCACGCGACCGCAACACCGAGGCCGGCAACACCGACCTCGACGCCGGGATCAACATGGGGCTGTACAACTACCCCATCCTCATGGCCGCCGACATCCTCATCATGGAGGGGGAGCGTGTCCCCGTCGGCCGTGACCAGTCCCAGCACATCGAGTACACCGCCGATCTGGCCGGATACTTCAACCACCGCTACGGGGACTCCTACGCTTTCCCGATCCCCAAGGGCGTCATCGACGACAGTGACGCGAGCATCCTGCCCGGCACCGACGGTCGCAAGATGAGCAAGTCCTACGACAACCACATTCCCCTCTTCCTGCCGGAGAAGAGGCTCCGCAAGGCCATCAACCGGATCCCCACCGACTCGACCCCCGTCGAGGACCCCAAGGACCCGGACTCCTCGATCCCCTTCCAGCTGCTCACCCACTTCGCCGACGCCGCCAAGGTCGCCGAGGTGCGGGAACGTCTGGAGGCCGGCGGTATGGGCTGGGGCGACCTCAAGAAGGAGTTGTTCGAGGCGGTGAACGCCGAGCTCGGCCCCAAGCGCGAGCGCTACGAGGAGCTCATGGCCTCCAAGACCGAACTCGACGAGATCCTCGACTCCGGCACCGAGCGCGCCCGCTCGCGGGCCCGCCGTGTGCTGAGCGACGTCCGCTCCGCCATCGGCATCGACTGATCACCCGGCCCGACCTCGACGAATATCGATGGCACCCTCCCCGGACCCTTCGTTAGGGTTCGGGGAATGGAACTCGGAGTCACCGCCCCGGAACGTCGGGGTCGGAGCACACTGGCCGACGGACGCTCTCTCGGATGGAGCGAGTGGGGCGCGCCAGACGGCGTGCCCGTCCTGCTGTGTCCGGGCGCGGCCACGAGCGGCCGTCTCGGATTCGGTACGCACCTGCTCGCCGAACTCGGTGTACGCCTGGTGGCCGTGGACCGGCCCGGACTGGGAGCCTCCTCCCCGCGGCCGGGGCGGAGCCTCGCCGACTTCGCCGACGACGTGCGCGAGCTCCGTTCCCTGCGCGACCTGAACGGTACGGCGGTCGTCGGGAACTCCCAGGGAGCACCGTTCGCCCTGGCCTGCGCGGCCTCGGGCGCGGCCGACGCGCTCGCCCTGGTCTCGGCCGCCGACGAGGTGGCCGCCCCCGTCTTCGCCGACGTGCTCCCCCCGGGGCCGCGCGACATGGTCGCCCTGGCCGCCTCCGCCCCCGACCGGGCCGAGGCGCTCTTCGCGGAGTTCGACCCCGCGGCCATGGAGGAGATGGTCCTGGCGGGAAGCGCCGAGTCCGACCGGGAGGTCTACGAGGCCCCGATGTTCGCCGACGCCTATCGGAGTGCGATGACCGAGGCTTTCGTCCAAGGCGGCGCGGGTTACGCGAGGGACACCGTGTTGGCCATGAGCCCCTGGAACCTGGACCTCTCCGCGATCACCGTCCCGGTCGACGTCTGGTACGGAGAGCAGGACGCGTCCCACTCCCCGGACCTCGGTGCGACGCTCACCGAGCGTGTACCCGGGGCCGTGCGCCATGTCGTTCCCGGGATCGGCGGCGCCGTCCTGTGGACCCACGCCGAGTCGATCCTGCGCACCCTGCTCGAACGGCGGGCCGCGTCCCGGGGATGACCCCGGGCGGTGGGACCACGAACGGCCGTGCCCCGAGGGACACGGCCGTTCACGAGGACGGGCTCCGCGCTCAGCCGACCGGCGGCCGGCCCTCCAGGGCCACGCCCGCGTCGCGCAGTCGCTCCAGCGCGGTCTCCACGCCGGCGCCGGACACCCCCGCGGTCAGCTCCAACAACACCCGGGTGCGGAAGCCCTCCTCGGCGGCGTCCATCGCGGTGGCACGTACACAGTGGTCCGTGGCGATCCCCACCACGTCCACCTCGTCCACGCCGTGGTCGCGCAACCACGCCGCCAGCGTCGTCTCGCCGTCCGAAGCGGTGCCCTCGAAACCGCTGTAGGCGGCCGAGTACATCCCCTTGCTGAAGACCTCCTCGGCCACCGAGGAGTCGAATTCGGGGTGGAACTCCGCCCCGGGGGTGCCCGCCTCACAGTGACGCGGCCAGCTGTCCACGAAGTCGGGGTTCTCGGAGAAGTGGTCCCCGGGGTCGATGTGGTGGTCGCGGGTGGCCACCACGTGGTCGTAGCCACCGGTGCGGGCGTACTCGGTGACGGCGGCCGCGGTGCGGGCCCCACCGTTCACCCCGAGGCTTCCCCCCTCACAGAAGTCGTTCTGTAGATCCACCACGATGAGTGCTCTGGTCATGTCGGGACACCTCGTCCTTCTCGGAACGTCGGTCTGTGGTTCACGGGTCAGAGGAAGATCGTCGGGAGGGCGGTGTCCCCTCGGGAGGTGCGCAGCGCCTCCTCGGGAAGCTCGGCCACGGTCGCGCTGTGACGCTCGCGGGCGTCCTGGACCGTCTCGCGCCCCACGATCTCGCCGTCGGCCACGAGAGGACGCAGCAGAGGTCGTCCTCCGACCACCCGGCCCGGGTCGTGGGGGTACACCTCCTCGGTCGTCGCGATCCCCTTCTCGTCCAGTCGGCGGACCGCCCACTTACGGCCGCCCCGGCTGGGCTTGCCGACCGAACGCTTCGCGACCGGCTCCAAGGGGGCGTCGTGGTCCAGGCCGCGCGCGCGTGCGACCAGCTTGTACACCAGGGACACGGTCGGCGCCCCGGAACCCGTCACCAGTGAAGTACCCACTCCGTAACCGTCCACGGGTGCCACCGCCAGGGCGCGGATCGAGTGTTCGTCCAGGTCGCCGGTGACCAGGATCCGGGTCTCGGTGGCGCCGAGACCGTCCAGTTGGGCACGGACCCGGGCGGCGGTCGTGGACAGGTCTCCGGAGTCGATGCGCACGGCGCCCAGGCCGGGGCCGGCCAGCTCCACCGCGTGTCGCACCGCGCGTTCGACGTCGTAGGTGTCCACGAGCAGGGTGGTCCCCGTGCCCATGGACTCCAGCTGGGTCTCGAAGGCGTGTCGTTCGCTGTCGTGCAGCAGGGTGAAGGCGTGCGCGGCCGTCCCGCCGGTCGGCACCCCGTAGGTGCGCCCCGCCTCCAGGTTGGAGGAGGTGGCGAACCCGGCCACGTAGGCGGCGCGGGCGGCGGCCACGGCGGAGCGCTCGTGGGTGCGGCGCGACCCCATCTCGATGAGGGGGCGGTCGCCCGCGGCCACCGACATCCGGCTGGCCGCGGAGGCGATCGCGCTGTCGTGGTTGTACACCGACAGCGCGAGTGTCTCCAGGATCACGGCCTCGGCGAAGGTGGCCTCCACCACAAGGATCGGTGATCCCGGGAAATAGGCATCGCCCTCGCCGTAGCCCCACACGTTCCCCGAGAAGCGGTACTCCGCGAGCCAGTTCAGGGTGGCCTCGTCCACGACCTCGTTCTCGGCCAGGAAGTCCAGTTCCTCCGGGCCGAAGCGGAAGCGCTCCAGTAGGTCCAGGAAGCGTCCGGTGCCCGCCACGACCCCGTATCGGCGGCCTTCCGGCAGGCGTCGGGCGAACATCTCGAACACCGACCGGCGTGTGGCGGCTCCGCTGTGGAGGGCCCCCTGGAGCATCGTCAGTTCGTAGTGGTCGGTGAGCAGCGCGCTGCTGCTGTCCTCGCTCATAGGGGCGAGCCTATGCGTTGCGGAGTGACGGTCGGCGGTCGCCCCACCAGGGTCGGGGCCCCGTCCGGAGGAGAGGCGGACGCAACAATACCCACTTGGTTGGTAGAAAAGAGTGCGCGGGTACCCTGGAGCCATGCTGAGGATTGACCGCTCGATCTACGACCAGATCGTCGCCCACGCCCGCCGCGATCACCCCGACGAGGCGTGCGGTGTCGTCGCCGGACCCGAGGGGTCCGACCGCCCGGAGCGGTTCATCGAGATGCTCAACGCCGAACGGTCGCCGACCTTCTACCGCTTCGATTCGCTCGAACAGCTCAAGGTCTGGCGCGGGATGGACGACCGCGACGAGGAACCCGTCGTGATCTACCACTCCCACACCGCGACCGAGGCCTATCCCTCGCGTACCGACATCTCCTACGCCTCCGAGCCCAACGCGCACTACGTCCTGGTCTCCACCAGGGAGGCCGACACCGTCGAGTTCCGCTCCTACCGGATCGTCGATGGCGAGGTCACCGAGGAGCCGGTGGAGATCGTCGGGACCGACGCCCGCCCGTAACGCCCCCGGCAGGTCCACCGCCCGGAATGACGGCGGTGGGACGCCTGTTGGACATGAACGCACAACAACGACCGTCATACGGAGTCACCTTCATGGCCATCGAGGTCCGCATCCCCACCATCCTGCGCAACCTGACCGACGACGCCAAGGTCGTCGAGGGCAAGGGCGACACGCTCGCCGAGCTCTTCACCGACCTGGACAGCCGTTACCCCGGGATCGGCGCCCGCATCGTGGAGAACGGCAAGCTGCGCCGCTTCATCAACGTCTACCTCAACGACGAGGACGTCCGCTTCGTCGGTGGTCTGGAGGCCGAACTCAAGGACGGCGACAACGTGACCGTCCTGCCGGCGGTCGCCGGCGGAAGCCTCTAGGGACGCCATGCGCTACGACTCCCTACTCGACTCCCTCGGCGGCACACCGCTCGTCGGTCTGCCGCGGCTGTCACCCTCGCCCGAGGTCCGGCTGTGGGCGAAGCTGGAGGATCGCAACCCCACCGGTTCGATCAAGGACCGCGCCGCGTTCTTCATGATCGAGCAGGCGGAGAAGGACGGCCTGCTCTTTCCGGGGTGCACGATCCTGGAGCCGACGTCGGGGAACACCGGTATCTCCCTGGCCATGGTCGCCAAGCTGCGCGGCTACCGCATGGTCTGCGTGATGCCGGAGAACACCTCGGCCGAGCGTAAACAGCTCCTCGCCATGTGGGGCGCCGAGGTCCACTTCTCCGACGCGGCCGGCGGCTCCAACGAGGCCGTCCGCGTCGCCAAGGAGATGGCCGAGGCCCACCCCGACTGGGTGATGCTCTACCAGTACGGCAACCCGGCCAACGCCCGGGCCCACTACGAGACCACCGGGCCCGAGCTGCTGGCCGACCTCCCGGAGATCACCCACTTCGTGGCGGGGTTGGGCACCACGGGCACCCTCATGGGGGTGGGCCGCTACCTGCGCGAGCACAAGCCCGACGTGCGGATCGTGGCGGCCGAGCCCCGCTACGGCGAGCTGGTCTACGGTCTGCGCAACATCGACGAGGGGTTCGTTCCCGAGCTCTACGACGAGTCCCTGCTCACGACCCGTTTCTCCGTGCCCGCCGACGCCGCCCTCAAACGGACCCGGGAACTCCTGGATCAGGAGGGCATCTTCGCGGGGGTCTCCACCGGAGGAGCCCTGCACGCCGCTCTGGGGATGGCCCGCAAGGCGGAACGGGAGGGGCGCTCCGCCGACATCGCGTTCGTCATCGCCGACGCCGGATGGAAGTACCTGTCCACCGGCGCCTACGAGGGCACCCTCGAAGAGGCCGAGGAACGGCTGGAGGGGCAGCTCTGGGCCTGAGGCCGAGAGAGCACCCGACACGGGGCCGGTCGCGTCGCGCGACCGGCCTTCGTCGTGCCCGGAAGTCCCACGAGAGGTCTCGTTCACCCGAACCGGTCATGTCTGAGTGTGGGGGAGTGTCCTGAACTCGGACCAAGCAAAACGGTCATATGTGATCATTTGGTGTGAAAAATTCACACGTGATGCACGTCGCCTGAGATGCAGGACACATTTTGTACCACCCGGGCGGCCATTGGGGTACACCCGTAACAACGGGACATCCGCAGAACCAGCCGCCATCCGCCCTCCCCGAGCACTCCGACGGGGCCCGGAAGCAGCGCGGCCGACCGAGAAGGCGACGACGACGTGCGACTCACGATTATCGGGTCCTCCGGGAGCTTCCCCGGTCCGGACAGCCCGGCCTCCTGCTACCTGGTCGAGGTCGACGGTTTCCGGCTGCTGCTGGATCTGGGCAACGGAGCCCTGGGCGCCCTCCAACGTCATGTGGACCTCTACTCCGTCGACGCCGTCTACCTCAGCCACATGCACACCGACCACTGCGCCGACATGTGCGCTTACTGGGTCGCCCGCATGTACGCGCCCGACGGCACCAAACCGCGCATCCCCGTCTACGGGCCCCGAGGGGTGGCCGACCGCCTGGCCGAGATCTACGGCCTGGACCCCGAACCCGGGATGACCGAGGTCTTCGACTTTCACGAACTCACCCCGGGCGAATTCTCGATCGGTCCGATGACCGCGCGCGTGGACCGGGTCAACCACCCCGTCGACGCCTTCGGGATCCGCCTCGAACACGACGGCGTCAGCCTCGCCTACTCCGGCGACACCGGTTCCTGCGACTCCCTGGTCGCACTGGCCCGCGACGTCGACCTGTTCCTCTGCGAGGCCGCCTTCCACGACCACACGGAACACCCCAAGGACATGCACCTCACCGGGAGCGAGGCCGGCGAGCACGCGAACCGGGCCGGAGTGCGCAAGCTCCTGCTCACCCACCTGGTCCCGTGGAACGACGACGACATCACCCTGGCCGAGGCCCGCTCCACCTTCGACGGCGCCATCGAACTGGCACGAGGCGGACAGGTGCACCGGGTCGGCGCCTGAGCGGCACGGGCCCCGGTCCGGATATACGCTCGTACCCATGGCCCGACCTGACGGACGCGTTCCGACCCAACTCCGCCCTGTGAACATCACCCGCAACTGGCTCCGCCAGGCGGAAGGATCCGCACTCATCGAGTTCGGAGACACCCGAGTGCTCTGCGCCGCCACCGTCGAGGACGGTGTGCCCCGCTGGCGTCGAGGGACCGGCGAAGGGTGGGTCACCGCCGAATACGCGATGCTCCCGCGCGCCACCGACACCCGAGGCGCCCGCGAATCGGTCCGCGGCAAGATCGGCGGCCGCACCCACGAGATCTCCCGACTCATCGGCCGCTCGCTGCGCGCCGTGGTCGACTTCAAGGCGATGGGCGAGCACACCATCACCCTCGACTGCGACGTGCTCCAGGCGGACGGCGGCACCCGTACGGCGGCGATCACCGGTGCCTACGTCGCCCTCGCCGACGCGATGAAGTACCTGCGCAAGAAGCGCAAGCTCAAGAACAACCCCCTCACCGGCTCGCTCTCCGCGGTGAGCGTCGGCGTCGTCCAGGGCCAGCCCCGGCTGGACCTGAACTACCTGGAGGACTCCGTCGCCGATACCGACATGAACGTCGTGATCACCGGGGACGGAAGGTTCATCGAGATCCAGGGCACCGCCGAGGGGCAGGGGGCGGCCTTCGACCGCGCCCTGCTCGACAAGCTCCTCGACCTGGCCACCACCGGGTGCGAGGAACTGTCCGGTATCCAGAAGAAGGCCCTGGCGGAGTAGGGGGAGAGACCGTGAAACTCGTCCTGGCCACGCGCAACGCCAAGAAGGTGCCGGAGATGCGCGCCATCCTCGCCGACGCGGGGGTGACGGCCGAGGTCCTGGCCTTGGACTCCTTCCCCGACGCGCCCGAGGTCCCCGAGACCGAGGCCACCTTCGTCGGCAACGCCCGGCTCAAGGCCCGGGCGATCGCCGCGCACACCGGGCTGCCGGCGGTCGCCGACGATTCCGGTCTGAGCGTCGACGAACTGCGGGGGATGCCCGGTGTCCTCTCCGCCCGCTGGGCGGGGCGCTTCGGTGAAGGGGACCAGGACCGGGCCAACCTGGACCTGGTGCTGGATCAGCTGGCCGACACCCCCGACGAGCGTCGAGGGGCGGAGTTCGTCTGCGCGGCCGTGCTGGTGATGCCCGACGGCACCGAGCGGGAGACCGAGGGCGTGCTCCGCGGGAGCCTGGTGAGGGAGCGTCGAGGAGAGAACGGGTTCGGCTACGACCCGGTCTTCGTCCCCGAAGGGGAGGAGCGCACCACCTCGGAGCTGTCCCCGGAGGAGAAGAACGCCATCAGCCACCGGGGGATCGCCTTCCGAGCACTCGCCCGTGAGCTGGCGACACTGGTCTGAATCGTTCCATCCGGGGGCGACGCGGAGCTCACTCCACGTCGCCCCCGGGGCGTTCCACGGTCCTGAGAAAAATCCGCCGGATCGTGTTTGACGGGTTCGCCGCCGGGCAGGATGACTGTCGAACGACCAATGAGCGCATGCGACCTCGGTACTCGTGAGACCGGAGGAAGCGGGGCGCCGTACCGCGCCAGCGCGCGGGACGTCCGGGCACGACGGGGTTCTCCTCCAGGGGTTCGGGCGGATTTGACGTCTCCGAACCGGTTGCCTAGACTCACCGAGTCGCTGCGGAACGGTGAGCGGTCTTCGATGATCGACTCGGACCCGGGCCGCGCTCTTCGACACCCTCTTCGATCAAGCCTGGTTCGAGCAGTGCTCGGAGCATGTAAACTCGCAGAGTCGCTTCTTCCGAAAAGGGACGCGGAAACGCGGAACTTGAAAGAAAAGCGAAATCGGGTTTTACCCCGATCGGGAACACCGAAAACCGCCGAGTTGCGGGACACGGAAGACCTGATAAAGTAAAGACACAACACAGCGGGAAACACCGGAAACGGTGCGAACGCGAACAAAGCCTTCCACGGAAGAGCAGAGCGGGACACTGGTTCCGGAGCTTGTACGGGAAGCGTGATTGTTTCTTGAGAACTCAACAGCGCGTGTTTGATTTTCTTTAAGCCATGTTTGTTTTGGCCCCGACCACACTTCGGTGTGGAGGGTTCCTTTGATTGGTCACGAGAGTGACCGGTCAGGATTTCTTCTAGGTTTACCCTTCCCAGGCTGATCTTCGGGTCGCCGGGTCGGGTTGAGTGACCTTTA